>CAZJZQ010000272.1:0-1039 GCA_964550535.1 uncultured Rhizobium sp. | reverse complement strand
ACGCGAACGACCGTAAGGACATCAAGGAAGCTTTCGCCGGCGACATCGTCGCGGTGGCCGCCCTGAAGGAATCGACCACGGGCGACACGCTCTGCGATCCGGCTCACCCCGTCATCCTTGAGAAGATGGAATTCCCCGAGCCGGTTATCGAGATCAAGATCGAGCCGAAATCGAAAGGCGACCAGGAGAAATTGGCGCTGGCGCTTCAGCGTCTGGCGGCTGAGGATCCCTCGTTCCGCGTTTCGACCGATCCGGAAAGCGGCGAGACCCGCCTGAAGGGCATGGGCGAACTTCACCTCGACATCAAAGTCGATATCCTGCGCCGCACCTACAAGGTTGAAGCGAACGTTGGCGCGCCGCAGGTGGCGTACCGCGAGACGCTCGGCCGCGCGGCGGAGATCGACTACACGCACAAGAAGCAGACCGGCGGTACGGGCCAGTTCGCCCGCGTGAAGCTGGTGTTTGAACCGCAGGAGCCGGGCGGCGGCTTCTCCTTCGAGAACGAAATTGTCGGCGGATCCATTCCGAAGGAGTTCATTCCGGGTGTCGAGAAGGGCATCAAGTCGGTGATGAACTCGGGTCCCCTGGTTGGTTTCCCGGTCATCGACTTCAAGGTTCGCCTGATCGACGGCGCTTTCCACGATGTCGATTCGTCCGTCCTGGCCTTCGAGATCGCGGCCCGCGCCGCGTTCCGCGAAGCGGCCGAGAAGGTGCAGATGAAACTGCTCGAACCGGTCATGAAAGTCGAAGTGGTGTCGCCGGAAGAATACGTCGGCACCGTAATCGGCGACCTGAACTCCCGCCGTGGCATGATCCAGGGGCAGGAGATGCGTGGCAACGCCACCGTCGTGAACGCGATGGTGCCGCTTGCCAACATGTTCGGCTATGTGAACAACCTGCGCTCCGCAACGCAGGGCCGTGCGAACTATACGATGCAGTTCGACCACTACGAAGCAGTGCCGAACGCTGTCGCCAAGGACGTTATCGAGAAACTCAGCGGCTGATGAAGCCGGGTTAAATGCGGCCCAGTCCGCTGATT
>CAZJZQ010000271.1:0-1041 GCA_964550535.1 uncultured Rhizobium sp. | reverse complement strand
GTTGAGGCGCTTGTAGTGGTTATGCACCGCCACCGACAGCACGCGCTTGGCCTTGGCCTGGCCGATCACATAGTCGTCCAGCACATCGCAGATTTCCTGCGGCGTCGGCACGCCGTCGCGCGACTTCACGAGAGCCGTCTTCGACTCTTCACGGATGATGTCCATGCAGAGCTCGACGCATTCATCGCAGATGAAAACCGTCGGGCCGGCGATCAGCTTCTTCACTTCGTGCTGGGACTTGCCGCAGAACGAGCAATAAAGGGTGTTCTTGCTGTCGCCTGATGTGCTCTTGTTCATCGACACCTCAAAACGCTCATTTCCCGCCTGCTCCAGACCGAATCTGGGCCAGCAGAGTTTGAACCTTATATCTCAATCGTTTCCGATAGGTTCAAGGCCGCAATACGACCATAGCAAGCCCGGCGCCGCAAGGCAGCCAGCACAGCCAAAAAGCCCCGTTATTCTTGGGGTCCGGCTCGTTTTTCGAACACCTTGTCGACAATTCCGAAGGTCTGGGCCTCCGGAGCGGTCATGAACGAATCACGATCCAGCGTCTTTTCAATGGTTTCGTAGGGCTGGCCCGTGTGCTTCACGTACAGCTCGTTAAGCCTGCGCTTGACCTGGAGAATGTCCTCGGCGTGACGCTCAATGTCCGTGGCCACGCCCCGGAAGCCGCCCGAGGGCTGGTGGACCATGATCCGCGAATTCGGGGTCGAGAACCGCATCCCCTTCTCGCCGGCCGCCAGCAGCAGGGATGCCATGGACGCCGCCATGCCGATGCAGGCCGTCGAAACCGGGCTGCGGATGTACTGCATGGTGTCGTAGATCGCGAGGCCCGCATGAACATGCCCGCCTGGCGAGTTGATATACATGGCGATTTCCTTTTTCGGGTTCTCCGATTCAAGGAAAAGCAGCTGGGCGGTCACCAGGCTGGCCATGCCGTCCTCGATGCCGCCGGTCACGAAGATGATCCGGTCCTTCAGCAGGCGGGAAAAGATGTCGTAGGCGCGCTCGCCCCGGCTGGTCGTCGAACAGACCAGCCGG
>CAZJZQ010000270.1:0-1052 GCA_964550535.1 uncultured Rhizobium sp. | reverse complement strand
TTAGAGCATTTCTGTTTTTGAAGGAATCGGAAGGGTTCCTGTTTGGTTCGAACTCTGATTCAGTTTTGGGGCTGGATCGGGAGGGTTTCTGCGATGGGAAAATACTATTCGGCCGATCTTCGCGAACGTGCGGTTTCGGCGTTTCGCGGCGGTGAGAGTTGCCGCGCGGTGGGACGAAGGTTCTGCATCGCGCCTTCGACGGTGGTGAAGTGGGCCAGTCTTGAGGATCGCACCGGGTCGCTTGAGCCCGGCAAGTGCGGCGGCCATCGGCCGTTCCTGCTGGAGGCGCACCGCGACTGGATCGTGGCGCGTCTGAAGGAGACCTCCCACCTGAGCCTGCACAAGCTGGCGGATGAACTGGCCGCGCGGGGCGCACATGTCAGCCATGACACGGTCTGGCGCTTCCTGCGGGCCGAGGGGCTCAGCTTCAAAAAAAATGCTGTTCGGGCTTGAGCAGTCCCGCCCTGACATCGCACGCAAGCGCCAGCGTTGGCGGGCGCTCCAGCCGCGCCTCGACCCGGACCGGCTGGTGTTCATCGATGAAACTTGGATCAAGACGAACATGGCGCCGTTGCGCGGCTGGGGGCCGAAGGGCGGGCGGTTGAAGGATTACGCCCCGCATGGCCGCTGGCGAACGCTCACCTTCGTGGGGGCGTTGCGCGCCAGCGGGTTCGCCGCGCCGTGCGTCTTCGACGGGCCGATCAATGGCGTGGCCTTCCGCGCATGGGTCGAACAGGCCCTCGCGCCCGCTCTCATGCCCGGCGACATTGTCGTGATGGACAATCTTGGCAGCCACAAGGGAAAGGAGGTCCGCCGGCTGATCCGTGCGGCGGGCGCGAAGCTGTGGTTCCTGCCGGCCTACAGTCCCGATCTCAACCCGATCGAGCAAACCTTCTCCAGGATCAAGCACGCCATGCGCGCAGCCCAGCGGCGAACAGTCGACGCCGTCATCCACGAGACCGGGAAGATTGTCCTGTCGATCAGCTCAGCCGAATGCCAAAACTACTTCCGCGGCGCAGGATACGCTTCCGCCAAAACATGAAACGCTCTAG
>CAZJZQ010000269.1:0-1068 GCA_964550535.1 uncultured Rhizobium sp. | reverse complement strand
TCGAGGTCGTTATGCTTGCCGCCCGCCCGGACGCATTTCTGCGACGTGGCCGCGCGCGGAGCGAACGGCTTTTCGACGCCCGTGAAGATGTTCTTGAACGGCACCATGCCGGCGTTGGTGAACAGCAGGGTCGCATCGCCCTGGGGCACCAGCGGCGCGGACGGGCGCACGGCGTGCCCCGCTTTCGCGAAATAATCGAGGAAGCCCGCGCGGATGGCGTTGACGCCGGTCGCCGCCGAAGCGCCAGAATGGGGGGGGCGTGAACTGGACATCGAACCTGCGGCTCCGCTGATAGACGGGCGGGTATAAGCCGCAGCCCCCCCGGCGCCAAGCAAGAGCGCCATCGCCGCCCACGGAGAAGCGCTCCGCCCATGAAAACCGGGCGCCTGCGGGGCTATCCGTCCAGGATGAGGCCCGGAAACACCAACCGCCCCCCAAAAAGCAATCGGCGCCGGCGGTTACGCCAGCGCCTTTCGCCCATACACCAGCCCCCGAGACCCGCGCAGCCAGTCAGCTGCGCTCAATCAGAGGCTGGGCTAGCTCAACCTTCAGCGGCGTCGCTGTCCCCGCCGTTTTCGGCCGCCAGCATGTTCTCGGAGATAATACCGGCGTTACGGCGGATCGCCTCTTCGATCTCGGCGGCCATGGCCGGATTGTCCTTGAGGAATTTCTTGGCGTTCTCCCGGCCCTGGCCGATGCGCTGCGAACCGTAGGAGAACCACGAACCCGCTTTTTCGACCACATTGGCCTTCACGCCGAGATCGACCAACTCACCTGTCTTGGAGATGCCCTCCCCGTAGATGATATCGAACTCGACCTGCCGAAACGGTGGGGCCACCTTATTCTTCACCACTTTCACGCGGGTCTGGTTGCCGACCACTTCCTCACGGTCCTTGATCTGCCCGATACGGCGGATGTCCATGCGCACGGAGGCATAGAATTTCAGCGCGTTGCCGCCCGTGGTCGTTTCCGGACTGCCGAACATCACGCCGATCTTCATGCGGATCTGGTTGATGAAAATCACCGTCGTCTTGGACTTCGAGATCGAGCCGGTGAGCTTGCGCAGCG
>CAZJZQ010000268.1:0-1069 GCA_964550535.1 uncultured Rhizobium sp. | reverse complement strand
TTCTTCGGCGGTTCGGCGGCGGCGCTGAGATAGCGCTGGAGATTGGCGAGGCGGTTGCTTTCGCGCACGCGTTGCAGCCAGCGGGCGGCGCGTTCGATGAAGGGTTCGGGATTTTCGGCCACACGGCGCACGGCTTCGGCGCGGCGCGCAAGCGGCGCGGTGAGCGCGTCGGGCTTGGGTTCGTAGCGCGGGATGAGCATGCGGCGGTGGCCCAGCTCTTCGTATTGCCGCAGGCGTTCCTTGCGGTAGCGGGCATGGCGCTGGCGCGCGGTTGGGTTGCGGTTCTTGTGCGGTGTGGGCGTTGGGATGACGATGTGGAAGCAGATGCCGGTCCATGCCGATGATGGAGCGTAGCTGTCGAGGAAGGTGCGCTTGTTGCGGTCGAGCGGGTTGAGTTCGTCGATGGTGGGGATGTGGGGGGATGCGGACGGCGTGGTTGCAGCCGTTTGTGCACCGAGCGGCGTGTGTGATTCATCTGCGGGCGGCGCGGCCCCCTCCGTCTCGCGCCCAAGAAGGCGCGATCCACCTCCCCCGGCGAAGCCGGGGGAGGAAAGCGACGGCGGCTGGGGTGACGGTGACGCTGACTGCGGCTGCGGTGGTGTCTTTCCTCCCCCGGCTTCGCCGGGGGAGGTGGCAGCCGCGCGGAGCGCGGGTGACGGAGGGGGCCGTTTGGGTGGCGCCGGCGGCAGACTCTTGGCGCGTTCGGCGGCGAGCAGCAGCACGATGCGGCGGGTCATCTGTTCGCTGAAGCGGATGGAGTTGGCCATCGCGCGATGCTTTGCGCGGGGAACATCGTTGAGTTGGGCGATGGTGTTGGGATCGCCGCAGCTCAGCAGGATTTCGCTGAGGATGGTGCGGGCTTCTTTCCAGAGGTTCTCTGGCGAGATCTGGCCGTTGGTGAGCCAGTCCGGGAGGGCTTGTCCGCCGTCCATCATGTTGCGCCCTCCTTTGGTCATGCGCCGTTGTTTGCGGAGGCATGATGCGATGGCGGGGGCGTCCGGCGGAAAAGTTTGTGTGTTTCCTGCGGTGGGTTTTGCGTAGCGGGTTGATTGTGTTGGGGAAGAAAGTT
>CAZJZQ010000267.1:0-1104 GCA_964550535.1 uncultured Rhizobium sp. | reverse complement strand
AGCCCGCGCGGCGTAGGGCGCACGGGCGCGATGGCGCTGCGGCGCGCATTGTTCTGCGATGATGTTGCGATGATTGCCGGGGCGCATCCGGCCTATCCGCTGTTGAGATAGGCGAGCGCTTCGTTCAATGGGACGGTGGCCGCCATGATCAGCGGGCCGCAACAGAGCCAGCCATAGGATTGCTTTCGCGGCGGCTCGGCGGCGGCGCTGATCCGGCGCTGGAGATTGGCGAGGCGGTTCTTGTCGCGCACGCGTTGCAGCCAGCGCGCGACACGTTCGACCACAGGTTCAGGATTTGCGGCGGCGCGGCGCACGGCTTCGGCGCGGCGGGCGAGCGATGCGGTGAGCACGTCCGGCCTGGGTTCGTAGCGCGGGACGAAATTGTTGCGCATGCCGATGGCTTCCATCTGGCGGATGCGGTTTTTCCAGTGAAGGCGGTGGCGCTGCTGCGCGGTCGGGTTGCGGTTGGGGCGCGGCGCGCGGACCGGCGTGATGACGTGGAAGCAGACGCCGCGCCATTCGGATGACGGGGCGTAGGTGTCGAAGTGTTTGCGGGTGGCGGGTGTGGAGCGGGTGATCGCTGGCGGCGGGCCCCCTCCGTCATCCGTGCTTTGCACGGCTGCCACCTCCCCCACATGCGTGGGGGAGGAAAACGTGGCCGTGGGCGCAGCGAGACGGAGGGGACTGTCTTCGTTCGGCGGCAAAGTTTTCGCGCGCTCTGACGCCAGCAGCAGGATGATGCGGCGGGTCATCTGTTCGGTGAAGCGGATGTTGGCGGCGATCTGCCGGTGACGCGCGCGCGGGAGATCGTTGTGCTGGGCGATGGTGTTGGGATCGCCGCAGGCGAGCATCACTTCGCTGAGGATGAGGCGCGCTTCGGCCCAGAGCGCTTCAGCGGTGGGGAAGCCGGGGAGAAGGGCGGGCGCCTTTGCCGTCGTGGTGTTCATCGTGCGCCCTCCTTTGCGCTGGTGTTGAGAGGGCATGATGCGACGGGGGATGTGTCCGCCGGAGAAAATCGGCTCTGTCCTGCGGTAGTTTTTGTGCAGGGCGTTGATTGTGTTGGGGAAGACGGTTGGAGCGGGCGGAGGTATGCAGCGGGGTGGG
>CAZJZQ010000266.1:0-1135 GCA_964550535.1 uncultured Rhizobium sp. | reverse complement strand
CTGACATCTGGAAGCTTTGAGGCCTTCAAGACCTCCCTCGATCAGGGCGAGGCCAGTATGGGGGCAATCGGCGTCCGCCGGAGAAATGAGGGTCTATCCTGCGATTTTTCTTCCGCGTTCGCGGCGAAGGGGTTGAATTGGTTGGGGAAGAAAATTCGGAGCTTCCGGTCTGTCCTGCGGATTGGCGCGGATGGATGCGGCGCTGTCCCCCGCTTGCGAGGGAAGTAATGCACCGCTGCGACGCCGGTTGGGTGGTGCATTTCGCGTTGCTCAATGCACCCTACCTGTTCCCCGGAGCGGGCGGCGTCCCCTCAGTCGTCCAGCAGGGAGAGCTGTTGTTCCTTGCGGGCCATATCCTGATCGCGATCGACCAGGCGGGTGGGATAATCGCCGGTGAAGCAGTGGTCGGCGAATTGCGGGGATGCGTCGTTGCGTGGGCCGTTGCACAGCGCCTGGTAGAAGCCGCCCAGCGAGATGAAGCCCAGCGTATCCACCTTCAGATAGCGGCGCATCTGTTCGATCGACATGGACGAGGCGATCAACTCTTCTTTCGAGGGCATGTCGATGCCATAGAAATCGGGGTGTTTGATCGGCGGGCTGGCGACGCGGAAGTGGACTTCCTTCGCGCCGGCGTCGCGCACCATCTGCACGATCTTCTGTGAAGTGTTTCCGCGCACGATGGAGTCATCGACCAGGATCACGCGCTTGCCTTCCAGCAGCGGCTTGTTCGGTGCGTGCTTGCGCGAGATCGAACGCTGGCGGCCGGACTGGGTCGGCTGGATGAAGGTGCGGCCGACATAGTGGTTACGGATGATGCCAAAGCCGAACGGAATGCCTGACGCTTCCGCATAGCCGAGGGCGGCGGGGCTGCCGCCGTCCGGCACGGGGCACACCACGTCGGCGGCCACGGCGTGCTCTTGCGAGAGGATCGAGCCGAAGCGGTGGCGCGTTTCGTAAACGCTTTGCCCGTGCATGATGCTGTCGGGGCGGGCGAAATAGACATATTCAAACACGCACGGCGTCGCGGCGCGTGCGGGGAACGGGGTGAGGCTTTCAACGCCGGCCGCTGTGATGACGACCACCTCGCCCGCTTCGATATTGCGGATGAAGTTGGCGCCGATGGCGTCGAGCGCGC
>CAZJZQ010000265.1:0-1144 GCA_964550535.1 uncultured Rhizobium sp. | reverse complement strand
GTGTTTCCTGCGGTGGGTTTTGCGTAGCGGGTTGATTGTGTTGGGGAAGAAAGTTTGCAGGGGTGAAGTTATCCTTCGGGTGGGGGGCGTAGGGTGCATTGAACGCAGTGAAATGCACCATAGTATCGGCTGGGGACGGGTGAGTTGAGCGGTGCATTTCGCGTTGCTCAATGCACCCTACGGGGGCGAGACATGCCGAACTATCGACGGTTCAAGACGCCTGGGGCGGCATATTTTTTCACAGTCAATCTGGAAGACCGGAGCAGCGATGCGCTGGTCCGGCGTATTGCCGATCTACGTTGCGCATGGGCGTATGTGCAGGAGCGGCATCCTTTCGAATCTTCGGCGGCGGTGATTCTTCCTGACCATCTGCACTGCATCTGGATTCTGCCGCGCGGAGACGCGGACTATGCTTTGCGTTGGCGGCTGCTGAAGGCGCACTTTACCCGGGCCTTATCAAGGGACGGCGAAGCGCCTGCGGGCCGAAGACGTGGAGAGCGCGATCTGTGGCAGCGCCGTTTCTGGGAGCACATGATCCGCGATGACGAGGATATGGAACGGTGCGCCGATTATATTCACGCAAATCCCGTGAAGCATGGATACGTATCACGCGTGGACGAGTGGCCGCACTCCACATGGAAGCGATGGTCTGGCCGTGATGGTGGATGGAATGCGTGAAGGGTAGGGTGCATTGAACGCAGCAGCGCGGAGAGAAATGCACCTTGCTGACGTTACAGGTGAGCGGTGCATTTCGCATTCGCTCAATGCACCCTACGTTTTTTCGACGAAGCTTTCGACCACCTTTTTCACGCCGGCTTTTTCGAACGCGACGGTGAGTTTGGCGCCTTCGATCTGGGTGATTTTTCCGTAGCCGAATTTCTGGTGGAAGATGCGGTCGTTGAGTTTGAGGCCGCCCTCCGACGTGGTGGAGCCGGTGAGGAGGCGGCCGCTGGATTCGATGTCGGGCGGGCGGGTGCGGGGGCGTTCGGCGGCGGCCTGCGCGCGTTTCCAGCCGGGGCTGTCGTAGGTGGAGCGGAAGTTGTCGGAGTAGCCGAAGCGGGAGCCCCCCTCGTCACTGCGTGACACTCCCCCCGCTGCGCGGGGAGAGAAACCTCCGCCGCCGGTTTCGCTGCCGTGGAACTGG
>CAZJZQ010000264.1:0-1153 GCA_964550535.1 uncultured Rhizobium sp. | reverse complement strand
TCGGCATCCAGCCGGATATCCTGCTGTGCCGCGCGCCGATGCCGATCCCGCCGGAGGAGCGCCGTAAACTTGCGCTGTTCTGCAACGTCCGCCCGGAAAGCGTGATCGAGGCGCTGGACGCGAAACACATCTACGAAGTGCCGCTCGATTATCACGAGCGCGGGCTGGACCATGAAGTCCTCCGCCATTTCGGAATCGAGAAGGACACGACGCCGGACCTGTCGCACTGGAACCGCGTGTCGGAAAGCCTGCGCAATCCCGACGGCGACGTCACTATCGCGATCATCGGGAAATATGTAGCGCTGCATGACGCCTACAAATCCGTGGTCGAGGCGCTGCACCATGGCGGCCTCGCGAACCGCACCAAGGTCAATATTAACTGGATTCCGTCCGACCGCTTCGATGATCCCAATGCGGATCTCAGCGAGCTGGACGAGGTTGATGGCGTGTTGCTGCCGGGCGGTTTCGGCGAGCGCGGCGCCATCGGCAAGATGCGCGCGGCGGGATATGCGCGCCGCCACAAGCTGCCGTGCTTCGGCATCTGTTACGGCATGCAGCTTTCGGTCGTTGAACTGGCGCGGAACCTCGCGAACATACCGGGCGCCGGCACGACCGAGTTCGGCAAGCCTGATTATCCCGTTGTCGGCCTCATGAATGAGTGGGTGAGGGGCAATGAGAAGGAAGTCCGCAACAAGGACGGCGATCTCGGCGGCACGATGCGCCTTGGGGCTTATCCCGCGACGCTGAAGCCAGGGTCTCGCGTGGCCCAGATTTACGGGACGGCCACGATCTCGGAACGGCATCGTCACCGCTATGAGGTGAACGCCGATGTCATTCCGATGCTGGAGCCGCATGGCGTGATTTTTTCCGGCCTGTCACCGGACGGGCGCTTGCCGGAGATTGTCGAGCTGGCGGATCACCCGTGGTTCATCGGCGTGCAGTTCCACCCGGAACTGAAGTCACGGCCATTCGATCCGCATCCCCTGTTCGCCAGCTTCATCGCTGCTGCGCTGGAAAAGAGCAGGCTGGTCTGATTTCCGGTTTTTGATGCGCGGGCGCCTCCGGCATGCGTTGCATGCGGAGCGTTTGGCGTTGCGTGCGCTGAGGGACCAGCGCGTGGTGTGAGTTAGCGCTTGTGGCGCGTCCTCATGCT
>CAZJZQ010000263.1:0-1182 GCA_964550535.1 uncultured Rhizobium sp. | reverse complement strand
GAGGACACAACGCCTCCCGTGATGAAGATGTAGCGCTTCATGACGGACGCCCAATTTAGACCTGTTTCGCCGAAGGTCGAGTCGGCGAAACGACGCTGTTGTTATTCAAGCAGTTGCCAGCCCTGACCCTTCCGGATGCGGACAAAGGCGAAGCTGGAGCGATTCGCGCCTCCCCGGGGAGGCCGCCCGGAGGTTAGGGCGTGGCTGATCCACCGTTTTCGGCGGGGGCCGGCCCAGGCGCAGGTTGCGGCGCAGGCTGGTTTACAACCGGAGCGAGCGGATCAGTGGCCGGAGCCGCCGGCGCCGGGGAAGGCTCGGCTGGCGTGGAACCGGACGGCGGCGTGACCACCGGGGCCAGAGGATCAGGCTGGGCAGGTGCAGGCTCGGCCGGGGCCGTCGAGGACGGCGGGGAGGAAAGCGGATCGAACGGATCGGTCTGGCCGCGCTGCAATTCACGCTCCAGCGTCGTCGGAGCGCGAGCGCTTTCGCTGTTGAGGCGGCTCATGGTCAGGCTGGTGACGAAGAACACGGCGGCGAGGCCCATCGTGACCTTCACCAGAAGTCCGGCGGCGCCACGGCCTGAGATGAAGCCGCCCGTCCCGCCGCCGCCCATGCCGAGCGCCCCGCCCTCAGAGCGTTGCAGCATCACCGCGATCACCAGGGCGACGCATGCGATCATGTGCACGATCAGGAGTACGTTGAGCATGTGGGCGGCGTCCGTTGTTTGCGGGTGCGTCAAAGCACGTCACAGGGATGCGGCCAAGTCCCCGGCCGAGGATTTGATATGGGACGGCAGCCCGGCCTTGTCAGGCGCAGGCGCGCGCGATGGCCAGAAAATCCACGGCTTTCAGGCTCGCGCCGCCGACCAGAGCCCCATCCACATCGGCTATGTGCATGAGTTCCCTAGCGTTTTCCGGCTTGACCGAGCCCCCGTAAAGAATCTGCACCCTCTCCCCGCCAGCGCCGAGACGCTCCTTCAGGCTGGCCCGGAGGGCGCGGTGGGCTTCTTCGACCTGCGCAGCGGTGGGCGTCCGTCCGGTGCCGATCGCCCAGATCGGCTCATAGGCGATGACGATCGGGGCGCCGTTTGCAGCGTCGGGAACAGATTCGCGCAACTGGCGAGTAATGACCGGGATGGTCCGCCCGGCGTCCCGCTCCTCAAGGCTTTCACCCAGACAGATG
>CAZJZQ010000262.1:0-1183 GCA_964550535.1 uncultured Rhizobium sp. | reverse complement strand
CACGAAACAGGTCGCCGGTACGCTGAAGTCGGAACTCTCGCAGTATCGCGAGATGGCCGCGTTCGCGAAGTTTGGCTCCGATCTCGACGCCGCCACCCAGCGCCAGCTGAACCGCGGCGCACGTCTGACCCAGCTCCTGAAGCAGCCGCAATACTCGCCGTTGCAGATGGAAGAGCAGGTGATCGTGATCTACGCCGGCACGCGCGGCTATCTCGACAAGGTGGGCGTCAACGACGTGGTGCGCTACGAGACTGAACTCCTGCGCCATATCCGCGCCGAGAAAAAAGCCCTGCTGGCCGACATCCGCGACCAGAAAGACATCTCCAAGAACGGCAAGGACGGCGGCAAGATCGAAGACGCGATCAAGGCCACGCTCGAAGCGTTCAGCAAGACGTTCGCCTAGGACCTTCGACAGGATCGGGAACATCCCATGCCCAGCTTGAAGGACTTCCGCCTCCGGATCGTCAGCGTGAAATCCACGCAGAAGATCACGAAAGCGCTCCAGATGGTGGCGACCGCCAAACTGAAGCGGGCGCAGGAAGCCGCGCAGGCCGCGCGGCCTTACGCCTCGCGCATGGCCGCGGTGATCGCCAACCTCGCGGGCGGCGCCGCCGCCGGCGGCGGTCCGAAACTGATCGCCGGAACCGGCAAGGACGACGTCCACCTGCTGGTGATCATGACGTCCGAGCGCGGACTGTGCGGCGGCTTCAACGCCAACATCGTGAAGCTGGCCCGCGCCGAAATCCGCCGCCTGCAAGCCGCCGGCAAGACCGTGAAGATCGTGACGGTCGGCAAGAAGGGCCGCGACGCGCTGCGCCGCCAGTTCGGCTCGCTGCTGGTCGAACATGTCGAGATGCGCAATGTGAAGGTCGGCGGCGGCGTCGCCCAGTCGATCTCCAGCGCGATCACGCAACGCTTCGAGGCCGGCGAATTCGATGTCGCGACGCTGATCTCCTCGCGCTTCGTGAACGTGCTGACGCAAATTCCGCGCGCCGCCCAGCTGATCCCGGCGAAAGCCCCGGACGACGCTCCGGTCGTGGACTTGCAGGGCGCCCGATACATCTACGAGCCGTCGGAAGACGCGATCCTCGAAACGCTGCTGCCGCGTTATCTCTCCACCGTGATTCTCGCGGCGCTGATGGAGACCGAAGCCGGCTTCCAGGGCGCGCAGATGACCGCGATG
>CAZJZQ010000261.1:717-1283 GCA_964550535.1 uncultured Rhizobium sp. | reverse complement strand
GACCGTCGGCACGGTAACGGAGATCCACGACTACATGCGCCTGCTGTGGGCGCGCATCGGCGTGCCTTATTCGCCCGTCACCGGCCTCCCGATTGAAAGCCAGACCGTCAGCCAGATGGTCGACAAGGCCATGGCCTTCGGCGACGGCGCTCGCTTCCACCTGCTCGCCCCCATGATCCGCGGCCGCAAAGGCGAGTACCGCAAGGAGTTCGCTGACCTGCTGAAACGTGGCTTCCAGCGCGTTAAGGTCGATGGCGAATACTACGAGTTGGAAGACCCGCCAAAGCTCGACAAGAAGCTCAAGCACGACATCGACGTTGTGGTGGACCGCATCGTCATCCGCGAGGGACTGGAACAGCGCCTGGCCGAAAGCTTCGAGCAGGCGCTCGAACTCGCCGACGGTATCGCCGTCGCTGAATTCGCCGACAAGACCAGGAACGGGGAAGAACCGCGCCGTGTCACCTTCTCCGCCAAATTCGCCTGCCCTGTTTCGGGCTTCACCATTCCGGAGATCGAGCCGCGCCTGTTCTCGTTCAATAACCCCTTCGGCGCCTGCCCCGCCTGCG
>CAZJZQ010000261.1:0-707 GCA_964550535.1 uncultured Rhizobium sp. | reverse complement strand
GGGCAGGCGCCGAAGGGGTTATTGAACGAGAACAGGCGCCTGCCCCGCCTGCGACGGCCTGGGCGATCAGCTAAAGATTGATCCGGCGCTTGTCGTGCCGGACGCCAGCAAGGCGCTGAATGACGGCGCCATCGCTCCGTGGGGCAAGTCCGCCTCGCCCTTACAGGACCAGACGCTGAAGGCGCTGGCCAAACACTTCAGGTTTTCTGTGAGCGTCCCATGGAGCAAGCTTTCCGACACCGCGAAGGACAAAATCCTCTACGGCACCGGCGACGATGAGGTGGATTTCGTCTTCGACGACGGCATGCGCCGCTATGAGGTCACCAAGCCGTTTGAAGGCGTCGTCGGCAATCTCGAACGCCGTTTCCGTGAAACTGACAGTGCATGGATGCGCGAAGAGATCGGCCGCTATCAATCCGCCGCCCCGTGCCTCGCCTGCCTCGGCGAGCGTCTTCGCCCCGAAGCGCTCAGCGTGAAGCTGGACAATTACACGATCTCCGGCTCCGCATCCCTGTCGATCCGCGCAGCCCGCGATTGGTTCGCCGCTCTGCCGAAGAAGCTGACCAAAAAGCAGAACGAGATCGCCGTCCGCATCCTAAAGGAGATCAGCGACCGGCTGCAATTTCTAAACGATGTCGGCCTCGACTACCTCACCCTGTCGCGCGCCTCAGGTACGCTGTCCGGCGGCGAGAGCCAGCGCATCCGTC
>CAZJZQ010000260.1:0-1288 GCA_964550535.1 uncultured Rhizobium sp. | reverse complement strand
GGCGTCGATGGCCATCTGTTTGCCGGGCATGGCGTCGAGGGTGAAACGGGCGGCGACTTCGGCGATGCGCCCCGAACCCTTGGTGATGACGACGAAGTTGACGATCACCAGAATGATGAAGACGACGACGCCGATGACGAAGTTGCCCTGCATGATGAAGCCGCCAAAGGCTTCGATGATGCTGCCCGCCGCGTCCGGTCCTTCGTGGCCGTGGCCCAGGATGAGGCGGGTGGTGGCGATGTTGAGCGCGAGGCGCAGCAGCGTCGCCAGCAGGAGGACGGTCGGGAAGGCGGAGAACTCAAGCGGCTTGCGGATCATCAGCGCCGTCATGAGGATCAGGACGGAGAGAGTGATCGAGATCGCCAGCAGGAAGTCGAGCAGGAAAGGCGGGATCGGCACGATCAGCATGATGACCAGCGCGAGCACGCCAAGGCCCAGCGCATATTCGCCACGCGCGAATTGCTTGGTGATCGAATTTATATCGAATCCGCCACCGCCGGCCGAAAGGACGCCTGCCTGAGCCATCTAGATTACCCCGCCGCGCGCGTTTCGCCGGGCGCGGCGATGTTGACGCCGGCATCGTTGTAGGCGCGCAGCTTGTTGCGCAGCGTACGGATGGAGATGCCGAGAATGGTGGCCGCATGCGTGCGGTTGCCGAGGCAGTGATCCAGCGTGGAGAGGATCAGCTCCTGCTCCACTTCCGCCACGGTCTGGCCGACGCGGAAGGTGTTAAGATTGCGTAGCGCGCCTTCAGCCGCGACGAGCGCGCGCTCGGCTGTGGCGTCAAAGGAGCTGGAGGCGACGGGGCGGCCATCGGGCGTGCGCAGGTCGCTGGCCGCGATTTCTTCGGTGCGCGTGAGGATGACCGCGCGATGCATCGCGTTTTCCAGCTCGCGCACGTTGCCCGGCCACGGCGCGGTCTGGATGCAGGTGCGCGCCTCGGTGGAGAGGTGGCGCGGCGGCAGGCCGTTGGCCTTCGCATATTTCTCGACGAAATAATCAGCCAGCGCGATCGCATCGAGCGGACGCTCGCGCAGCGGCGGAATGTGGAGATTCAGCACGTTGAGGCGGTAGAGAAGGTCGCCGCGGAATTCGCCCGCGCGCACTGCTTCCTGCAGGATGCGGTTGGACGTGGCGATGATGCGGATGTTGACCGGCACAGGCTTGCCGCCGCCGACGCGATCGATCTCGCGCTCCTGGATGGCGCGCAGCAGTTTCGCTTGCAGGCGGATGTCCATCTCGGAAATCTCGTCCAGCAGCAGCGTGCCGCCATCGGCTTCCTCGAACT
>CAZJZQ010000259.1:0-1290 GCA_964550535.1 uncultured Rhizobium sp. | reverse complement strand
TGTCCAGCCCGGATAGATAGGTAACGGAAGCGCCCGGATAGATGGGTGACATGCATGCTGTCGGCTCTTGAGGAGAGATCTGATGGCTTGGAGGGGGACGAGTCTGGTGGAGCAGCGCCTAGCTCTGGTTCGGGCGATGTGTTCTGGTCTTGAGGATGTTGGGGAGGCGTGCGCGCGGTTCGGGGTAAGCCGGAAGACGGGTTACAAGTGGCTGAGCCGGTATGAGGCGAAGGGTGTGGACGGTCTGAAGGACCGTGGACGGGCTCCGCACCGTCATGGCCGTGCGAGCCCTGCGGAGGTTGTTCAGGCGATTGTCGAGTTGAAGTGCGCGCGGCCCTCGTGGGGTCCGCGCAAACTGGTTGCGCGTCTGGGTTTTCTGTATCCGGAGACGGCGTGGCCGTCGCACTCGACGGTTGGAGAGATACTGAAGCGCGAGGGTCTTGGCGGCGCGTCGCGTGTCCGGCGGCGGCATGCGCCGCCCACGCGCGGTCCGCTGACGCATCCGGCGCGGCCGAACCATGTCTGGGCGGCGGATCACAAGGGCTGGGCGCGGCTCGGCGATGGCGGGCGGCTTGAGCCGCTCAATGTGTGCGACGGGCGCAGCCGGTACATGCTGGCGCTGGAGGCGTGCTCAGGGACGGATGCGGCGCAGGCGCGGGCGGTGTTCGCGCGAGCGTTCGACGAGCACGGCCTGCCGGAGATCATGCGCAGCGACAACGGAACGCCGTTCGCCTCAAGCGGCGTGAGCGGTCTGACGTCGTTGTCGGCGTGGTGGGTGAGCCTTGGCATCCGGCTGGAGCGGATCGCGCCCGGCAAGCCGCAGCAGAACGGCTGGTGCGAACGGCTGAACGGGACGCTGGCGGAAGCGATGACGCCGCCATCGGTTGACCGGGCGAGCCAGCAGGCGCGGTTCGAGGCGTTCCGGAGGATATACAACGAGGAGCGTCCGCACGAGGCGCTGGACCAGAAGCCGCCAGCCTCGGTGTATGAGGCGAGCCCGCGGCGGATGCCGGAGACATCTCCGGAGCCGGATTATCCGCCCGATGCGCAGACACGGCGGGTACGGAGCAATGGCGCGGTCAAGTGGCGGGGCGAAGAGGTGTTCGTGTGCTCCGCCCTGGCCGGACAGCCCGTCGCCCTGATCGAGGACGAGACCGGAGGAGCCCGGGTCCGCTACTATGATCTCACCATCGGCGTCATCCCGCGCGGCGATCCCAACATGCGCCGCCCAGCTCCAAATCTGTCACCCATCTAACCGCGCGCTTCTGTAACCCCAATCATGGCTGGACA
>CAZJZQ010000258.1:0-1297 GCA_964550535.1 uncultured Rhizobium sp. | reverse complement strand
CGGCGTTGGTGTCGAAGCGGATCACCGATCCGTCGCGGCGCTGGATGTCCTTGGACACGCGCACCACGACAGCGCGGCGCACGTCGCCCTTCTTCACCCTGCCCTTCGGCGTGGCTTCCTTCACCGACACCACAATGGTGTCGCCGATCGAGGCGTAGCGGCGCTTGGAGCCGCCGAGCACCTTGATGCACATGACGCGGCGGGCGCCAGAGTTGTCCGCCACCTCAAGGTTTGTCTGCATCTGGATCATGCGGATTCTCCCGAAGCCGGCAGGATTTCCCAGCGCTTCAGTTTGGAGCGCGGCGGGCACTCGCGGATCTCGACGCGCTGACCGACTTGTGCGGCGTTGTTCTCGTCATGCGCATGGTAGCGCTTGGAACGACGCACCGTCTTCTTCAGAAGCGGGTGGATGAAGGTCCGCTCGACGCGGACGACGGCGGTCTTGTCCATCTTGTTGGAGACGACCACGCCTTCCATAATTCGCCTGGGCATCGTGCTCTCTCCTAGGCCGCGCTGTTCTTGGACTTCTCGCTCAGGATCGATTCGATCCGGGCGATGTCGCGGCGCACTTCCTTCACGCGCGACGTCTTCTCCATCTGGCCGGTGGCCTTCTGGAAGCGCAGGTTGAACTGTTCTTTTTTCAGCTTCGTCAGCTCGTCGCGCAGCTGGTCAGGCGTCGAAGCGCGGAACGTTTCGCGACGCTTGTTGATCTGGTGCAGCTTGGTCATCACTCGCCTCCGATCCGGCTGACGATCTTCGTCTTGATCGGCAGCTTGGCGGCGCCAAGGCGCAGCGCCTCGCGGGCCGTGGCGTCCGGAACGCCGTCGATCTCGAACATGATGCGGCCCGGGTTCACGCGGGCCACCCAGTATTCCGGAGCGCCCTTGCCCGAACCCATGCGGACTTCGGTCGGCTTCTTCGACACCGGCACGTCCGGGAACACGCGGATCCACACGCGCCCGGCGCGTTTCATCTCGCGGGTCACGGCGCGGCGGCAGGCTTCGATCTGGCGGGCGGTCACGCGCTCCGGCTCCATGGCTTTCAGGCCATAGCTGCCGAAGTTGAGCGTGAAGCCGGCTTTGGCGGCGCCTTTGATGCGCCCCTTGAAGGCCTTGCGAAACTTTGTGCGCTTTGGTTGCAGCATTGTTCTATCTCACTTAACCGCGCTGATCCGGACGCTCGCGGTCGCGGCGCGGGCGGCTGTCGCCCACGGCTTCCTGCTTGCGGTCCAGCGCCATCGGGTCGTGCTCCATGATCTCGCCTTTGAAGATCCAGCACTTGATGCCGATGATGCCGT
>CAZJZQ010000257.1:0-1322 GCA_964550535.1 uncultured Rhizobium sp. | reverse complement strand
GGCCGGAAATTCCGCCGAAGGATTTCGGCCAGGCCATCGGGCTCGATCCGACGCTCGTGCTGCCATTCGATGCGCAGCTGTTCGGGACGGCCGCAAACAATGGCCAGATGATCTTCGACGTGGCGCCGGACTCCAAGATCGCGCAGTCGCTGGACCACTTGGCGTCGCAGTTAACCGGTCGTGAAGTTCAGTCGAGCAAACCTTCGATGCTCAAGAAGCTGCTTGGCCGCTAGGAGTTGAAATGTTCGGTAAGCGGACGACGACGGGTGGTCCAGGAGAAGCGGCTGCCCTGCCGGCGGCTGCCGAACGTCCTGCCGCGCCGCAGCCCGCAACGGTGACAAGCGCGGCGCCGCAGCCGCCAAGACCCGCGGCGCCGCGTTCCGCAGCCGCCGCAGCTGCGCCCAGGCCCGCTGGCGCTGCTCCCGGCCGCGCTCCTGCTGCTCCCGGGCGCGCTCCCGCCGCCACCGGCGCGCCGCGCCCGGCGGCCAAGATTTCCCCGCCTCCGCCGCCCAAGGAGAAGGTGGCGCAGATCGACAGCCGGTCTGACGATTACTACCGGACCAAGACCGAAGTCTTCAACGCGCTGATCGATACGATCGACCTGTCGCAGCTGGCGCAGCTCGACCAGGAATCCGCACGCGAGGAAATCCGCGATATCGTGATCGAGATTGTCTCGATCAAGAATGTGGTGATGAGCGTCGCCGAGCAGGAAGCGCTGCTCGAAGATATCTGCAACGATGTTCTCGGATATGGCCCGCTTGAGCCGCTGCTGGCGCGCGACGATATCGCCGATATCATGGTCAATGGCGCAGGCACGACCTACATCGAGGTGGCCGGCAAGATTCAGCGCACCAACATCCGCTTCCGCGATAACGCGCAGCTGATGAACATCTGCCAACGCATTGTGAGCCAAGTCGGCCGCCGCGTTGATGAAAGTTCGCCGATCTGCGATGCGCGTCTCGCAGACGGTTCGCGCGTGAACGTCATCGCGCCGCCGCTGGCCATCGACGGTCCTGCGCTCACCATTCGTAAGTTCAGGAAAGACAAGCTGAAGATCACGGATCTCGTGAACTTCGGGTCGATCTCCGAGCCCGGCGCGGAAATCCTGCGTATCATCGGCGCCTGCCGGTGCAACACGCTGATCTCCGGCGGTACGGGTTCGGGAAAGACGACGCTGTTGAATACGCTGACGGCGTTCATCGCGCCGGGCGAGCGCGTCATCACCTGCGAAGACGCCGCCGAACTTCAGTTGCAGCAGCCGCACGTGGTGCGTCTGGAGACACGCCCGCCGAACCTTGAAGGGCAGGGCCGGGTCTCGATGA
>CAZJZQ010000256.1:0-1328 GCA_964550535.1 uncultured Rhizobium sp. | reverse complement strand
TTGTTTTCAGGGCTGGCCGGAGCTGGTTTCAGACGAGTTGAGCACTTGCTAAAACACCTAAGACAATCGCCTTCCAACACCCTCAGTATTGCGCGAGCCGGACTTCACCCTTCTGACCGCAACACCAATCACCGCCCTGACGTCTTGAGGACTGAACGTCTCCATGACCTCCCTCCATCAGGGCGAGGCCAGTATGGGACTGTTGGAGTCTCCGCCGGAGAAAAGAGGCTCTATCCTGCGATTTTTCTTCCGCGTTTGCTGCGAAGGGATTGAAATCGTTTGCGAAGAAAATTTGGGGTGTCCGGTCTGTCCTTCGGTTGGCGCGGTGTGAAGCTGCGTTACGAAGGGGCGGCGTTGGATGGGTGCTTGCATCGGCGCGCGGGCGCTGTGTTGCAGCGGCGTCCGTCCGAACTTTAGCGCGCCTTACCTCAGCGCACCTTCTTCACGAACTCCGATTTCAGTTTCATCGCGCCGATGCCGTCGATCCTGCAATCGATGTCGTGGTCTTCGTCGACAAGGCGGATGTTCTTTACCTTCGTGCCCTGTTTCACGACGCCGGAGCCGCCGCGTAGTTTCAGGTCCTTGATGACGGTGACCGTGTCGCCGTCTTCCAGCACATTGCCATTGGCGTCCTTGTAAACGCGCGGTCCGTCCTCCGCCGTCGCCGCAACGGCCGGCCATTCATGCGCGCATTCGGGGCACACAAGCATCGCGCCGTCTTCATAGGCGAGAACGGAGGCGCAGGCCGGGCAGGGCGGCAGATCGCTCACCGGATGCCCGCCGGTAAAAAGGCGGCGCCGGGATTGAGCGCGGCGCCTGCGCGCGGCGGGCGCGCCAGCGCCGTTTCGCCGTCCATCGTCAGCGGAAAATATGCGCGTTCGAGAGGGCGGCGAAACCGGTTCATCAGGCGTCCGCCGACGCCGATTGGCGGGAGAAGCGCTTGCGGTCGTTGGGATCGAGGTAGGTCTTGCGGAGGCGGATGTTTTCCGGCGTCACTTCGACCAGTTCGTCGTCCTGGATGTAGGCCAGAGCTTTTTCCAGCGTCATGCGGATCGGCGGGGTGAGGCGCACCGCCTCGTCCGTGCCCGAAGCGCGAACGTTGGTGAGCTTCTTGCCTTTCAGCACATTCACTTCGAGGTCGTTGCCGCGAGTGTGTTCGCCGATGATCATGCCCTCGTAAACCTTGACGCCGACCTCGATCATCATCGGGCCGCGGTCTTCGAGGTTCCACATGGCGAAGGCCACGCTTTCGCCTGCGCCGTTGGAGATCAGTACGCCGGTGTGGCGGCCTTTGATCTCGCCCTTGTGCGGGGCGTAGGCGTGGAACA
>CAZJZQ010000255.1:0-1357 GCA_964550535.1 uncultured Rhizobium sp. | reverse complement strand
GCCGCATCGCGCATCGCGGCGAGATCGACCACGGCGGGAACGCCGGTGAAGTCCTGCATCAGCACGCGGGCCGGGCGATAGGCGATCTCGACCTCGGCCGCGCCCTTGTCGTTCAGCCAGCCCGCGAAGGCCTGGATATCGGCTTTGGAGACCGTCTTGCCGTCCTCGAAACGTAGCAGGTTCTCCAGTAGCACCTTCAGCGAGGCGGGCAGGCGAGAGATATCCCCAAGGCCGTTTTGCGCCGCCGCTTCAAGGCTGTAATAGACATACGTCTTGGCGCCCACGGTCAGCGTGCGGCGGGACTTGAAGCTGTCGAGGGACGGCA
Organism: uncultured Rhizobium sp.; assembly: GCA_964550535.1. Taxonomy (GTDB): domain Bacteria; phylum Pseudomonadota; class Alphaproteobacteria; order Caulobacterales; family Hyphomonadaceae; genus UBA7672. The sequence continues at coordinate 1,032 of CAZJZQ010000255.1, read as the reverse complement.
TGGTGATGAACCCCTTCCGGGATGAGGCGATTGACAGTGATTGCGAGGCTCCTGAGCCTTGCTCTGGCGGCGTTCCTAAAGCGTTTGCGCAGCTTCTGCAATTCGGCGGACCGACTTGATTCCCGTGTTGTCTGCACCTGCATCGCGACTGGTCCTCGCTGTCGAAAATCTGGCGGCGGCGCGGGGCCTCCGCATGCTTTTCGAGGGCCTCCACTTCACCGTTTCGGGAGGCGAGGCGTTGGAGCTGCGCGGCCCCAACGGTTCCGGCAAGTCGACATTGCTTCGCATTCTCGCCGGGCTCACCCAGCAGGCCGAAGGCAAGGTGAATCTGACGGTCGCGGGTGAAGGCTCCGGCGCGCCCGAACCCCGGGACGCCTCCCGCCACTATCTGGGTCATGCCGATGCGATCAAACCCGCTGAATCGGCGCGCGAGCAGGCCCGCTTCTGGGCGCGGTTTTTCGGCCGCGACGACGCCGTCGCCGACGCCGCCATGGCCAGGCTCGGCATCGCCAGCCGCCGCGACGTGCCGGGCCGGGGCCTGTCCGCCGGCCAGCGCCGCCGTCTCGCCCTCTGCCGTCTGCTGATCGACCCACGCCCGGTCTGGCTGCTCGACGAACCCGCCGCCTCGCTCGACGCCGGCGGCCGCGCCCTGCTGGACCAGCTGGTCGCCGAACACCTCGCCGGCGGCGGCCTCGTCATCGCCGCCGTCCACGGCCAGGGCTTCCCCAACTCCCGCCCCCTCGACCTGACAACAGCGAGCCCGAAGGGATGACGGTGGAGCCATCGATCGTGAAACCGTGTCCCCGGCGCAGGCCGGGGTCTGGTCAGCGTGCGTCAGCACGCTTCGGGCGCCTATTACCGTACGCGCCCCTTACTCCATCAGCGAAGGACGCTGCGCGTTCTGACCAGACACTGGCCTGCGCCGGGGGCGCGGAGGACAAAGCTTCGCTGAAAGCCGGCCATCACCACGCCTTTGGAGCCCCCACATGAAACTGAAGGGCGCGGGGGCCGCATTCATGCGTGAACTCAAGC
>CAZJZQ010000254.1:0-1461 GCA_964550535.1 uncultured Rhizobium sp. | reverse complement strand
AGACCTTCTGGATCTCGTTCACGAGATAGTCGGCCAGCGCCTCGACGCCGAGGATCGAGAGAATGTCCTGCGGCGCGGGGTTGCCCTCCAGCAGGTATTCGCCCTTCTTCAGCAGATCGCCTTCCTGAACCATGAGGTGCTTGGCTTTCGGAACCAGATACTCGATCGGTTCCGCGCCCTCTTCCTCCGGCACCAGGCGGACCCGGCGCTTGTTCTTGTAGTCGCGGCCGAATTCGACGCGTCCGGTGATGTCCGCGATGATCGCGTGATCCTTCGGACGGCGCGCCTCGAACAGCTCCGCCACGCGCGGCAGACCGCCCGTGATGTCGCGCGTCATGGCGCCGCCCGTCTGGACACGCGCCAGCGTGTCGCCCGGCTTCACCGCATCGCCTTCGGCAACCGAGAGGATCGAGTCCACCGGCAGCAGGTAGCGGGCTTCGGCGCCCGACGGGTGACGGACAGGCTCGCCATCATCATCGACCAGCACGATGGCCGGTTTCAGATCGGCGGCTTTCGAGCCCGTGCGGGCGTCGATCACCACCTTGTTGGCGATGCCGGTGTTCTCGTCGGTTTCGTCGCGCGTCGTGACGCCTTCGATGAGGTCCTGGAACTTCACGCGGCCCGCGAGGTCGGTGACCAGCGGTGTCGCGAAGGGGTCCCAATCGGCCACGCGCTCGCCGCGCTTCACCTTGTCGCCGTCGCCGAAGCGCAGACGCGCGCCGTAGGCAGGCTTGAAGGTCTGGCGGATGCGGCCTTCACCGTCGAGGAGTTTCACCTCCATCGAGCGGCCGATGACCACCAGCGTGCCGTCCTCGCGCTTCACCGTCGCAGCGTTCTCGAACCGGACTTCCGAGTCGAAGGCTGCTTCCAGCGAGCTTTCGGTCGTCACCTGAGCGGCGCCGCCGATGTGGAACGTACGCATCGTGAGCTGCGTGCCCGGTTCGCCGATCGACTGCGCGGCGATGACGCCGACAGCCTCGCCGACGTTAACGCGCGAGCCGCGGGCCAGGTCGCGGCCGTAGCAGCTTCCGCAAACGCCCGTGCGGGTTTCGCACGTCAGCACCGAACGCACCTTGATGCGGTCAATGCCGGCGTTCTCGATCATCGCCGAGACTTCTTCGTCGATATAGGTGTTCGCCGGAGCAAGGATTGCGCCGCTGACCGGATGTTTCAGGTCCTCGCCCGTGGTGCGGCCGAGAACGCGATCGCCCAGCGAGACGACGACATCAGCGCCTTCCATGACGGCGGCGAGCGTGATGCCCTTGTCGGTGCCGCAGTCTTCTTCGGTGATGATGCAGTCCTGCGCCACGTCGACGAGACGGCGCGTCAGGTAACCCGAGTTCGCCGTCTTCAGCGCCGTGTCGGCCAGACCCTTACGGGCGCCGTGGGTGGAGTTGAAGTACTCCAGCACGGTCAGGCCTTCCTTGAAGTTCGACACGATCGGCGTCTCGATGATCTCGC
>CAZJZQ010000253.1:0-1546 GCA_964550535.1 uncultured Rhizobium sp. | reverse complement strand
TTCGTGTTCTTTGTGAACCCTTCGCGCCTTGGTGTTTCTCTTCACCGGCAGCAAAAACAAACACGAAGACACAAAGGTCCACGAAGGACGCGAAGCTTAGGCGAACACCTCAATTTCCATACCGTCCGGCCATCATCATGGAGAGACCTCATGCGCGCCGCCACGATCCTTTTGCTGCTCATCCTGTCCGCCTGCGCCACGGCGCCTGCGCAGACGCAAGCCCTCCCGCCCATGCAGGTCATCGACGAAGCGGCCGTCACCCGCGACGAGCCGCCGCCCCACGGCGCCATCGGCATGAGCACAGCCTACCGCATCAGCGACGCCGCGCCCCGCCGCAACATGGAGTTCCGCAAGCGCGTGCTGCACGTTGGCGCCGCCATCGGCCTCCACCCCATCGACCATGACGAGGTCTATTATGTGCTGGAGGGGCAGGGCGATGTGACCTCGGACGGCGTCACCACCCGTCTGAAACCCGGCATGGCCGCCTATCTCTACGAAGGCGCCGTCGTCGGCATTCGCCAGACAGGCGATGAACCCCTGTCCCTCATCATTTCCTACCCCCTGAAGGCGCGGAAAGAGTAGGGGGGGAGCCGCCCTCACGAATCGCGGATCACGGGTGACAGCCCGGCGCGCATTCGCTACAGGCCACGCAAGCCCAACGCAGGAACCGAACCATGATCACGCTCGAAAAACAGGGTCAAATCGCGATTCTCACCCTGAACCGCCCCGACGCCATGAACGCGCTGGGCGAACCGGGCGACGGCGAGGCGGTGCGCGACGCCTGCGCCCAGATCAATGCGGACAAGAACATTCGCTGCGCCATCCTCACGGGAGCGGGCAAGGGCTTCTCCGCCGGCGGCAATGTGAAGGCGATGCGCGATCGCGTCGGTTCCTTCGCGGGCAACCCGGCCGAAGTGCGCGACAACTACAAGAACGGCGTGCACATGATCGTCCGCGCGCTCTACAATCTCGAAATCCCGCTGATCGCCGCCGTGAATGGCGCCGCCATCGGCCTCGGCTGCGACGTGGCCTGCATGGCCGATATCCGCATCTCGTCGGACAAGGCGCGCTATGGCGTCACCTTCCTGAAAGTCGGCCTGATCCCCGGCGATGGCGGCGCCTGGCTGCTGCCGCGCGTGATCGGCATGAGCCGCGCCTGCGAGTTGCTGTTCACCGGCGATGTCATCGACGCGCAGACCGCCGAAGCCTGGGGCCTCGTCTCGAAAGTCGTGCCGCATGACCAGCTGATGGACGAGGCGATGAAGCTCGCCCAGTCCATCGCGAAACAGCCGCCGCAAGCGCTGCGCATCGCGAAACAGCTCCTGCGCAACGGCACGCAGGCGAACTACGACACCATCATGGAAATGTCCGCCGCCGCGCAAGGCCTGATGCACCACACCAAGGACCACGAAGAAGGCGTCGCCGCCATCCTCGAAAAACGCGAGCCGGTGTTCAAGGGGGAGTAGAGCTTAGCTCGTCGTCAGCAACCTGCGCACGGCGGCGGCGAGCGTGGGCAGGTTGCTGGACGATCTGCCAGACCGTGCGC
>CAZJZQ010000252.1:0-1572 GCA_964550535.1 uncultured Rhizobium sp. | reverse complement strand
AATCTGTCACCCATCTAACCGCGCGCTTCTGTAACCCCAATCATGGCTGGACAGGGGGACCGCACGTTGTTCATCGTGAGGGCTGTCCCCCACCCGTTTAGTGCGCGATGCAACACTTGGAGCGTGGCTCCTCCCCCATTTGGGGGAGGAGGACATCTGTTGATGCGTCTGTCGTTGCTGTCGTTTGGCCAGGCTGGCCCAACAGGGTCCCTCCCCCGAGCGGGGGAGGACAGGTGGGGGCCGCACGTTGTTCATCGTGAGGGCTGTCCCCCACCCGTTTAGTGCGCGCTGCAACACTTGGAGCGTGGCTCCTTCCCCATTTGGGGGAGGAGGACGCTGGTGGGCGTTGTTACTCCGCCGCCTTCACCAGTGTCTCTTCGACGACCTTGACCACGTCGCCCATGATCTGGGTGATCTTGTAGTCCTTGGGGGTATAGACGCGGCGGACGCCCATCTGCTTGAGGGCCATGGCGTCGGCGTCGGGGATGATGCCGCCGACGACGACGGGGATGTTGAGGCCCCTGGCGCGGAGGATGCCGAGCGTGTCCTTCACCAGATCGAGGTGCGAGCCGGAGAGGATGGAGAGGCCGACGACGTGGGCTTTTGAATCGATGGCCTGCTGCACAATTTCCTCGGGCGTGAAGCGGATGCCTTCATAGATCACGTTCATGCCGGCCTGGCGGGCGCGCGCGGCGATCTGTTCGGAGCCGTTGGAGTGGCCGTCGAGGCCGGGCTTGCCCACGACATAGGTGAGCGTGCGGCCGAGTTTTTTCGAGACGCGTTCAACTTCGCCCTTCACGGCTTCGAGGTCTTCTTCCCCGCCCGTCTCGATGATGACGGCGACGCCAGTGGGGCCGCGATATTCGCCGAAGGCTTCGCGCAGGGCGGCGCCCCATTCGCCCACCGTGACGCCGGCTTTCGCGGCGGCGATGGACGGCGGCATGATGTTGGCGCCCGACATGGCGGCGGCGCGCAGTTCGCCGATGGCGTTGGCGACGGCTTCATCGCTGCGCTTTGCGCGCCAGGCTTTCAGTTTTGCGATCTGGCGGCTTTCGGCGCCGTGATCCTGCGCCATGATCGAGCCGTCGCCGCCGGACAGGGGCGAGACTTCGGTGGTTTCGTAGCGGTTGACGCCGACGACGATCTGGCGCCCCGCCTCGATCTCCTTCAGGCGCGCGCGCTGGCTTTCGACGAGCGCGGTTTTCATGAAGTCGATATTGCTGATCGTGCCGCCGGACGCGTCGAGCTTCGCGAGCATCTCGCGGGCTTCGGTTTTCAGCGCCTCGGTCTTGCCTGTGACGACGTGGCTGCCGTCGAACAGGTCTTCGTATTCGAGCAGGTCGGTTTCGTAGGCGAGGATCTGTTGCAGGCGCAGCGACCATTGCTGGTCCCACGGACGCGGCAGGCCGAGCGCTTCGTTCCATGCCGGGAGCTGGAGCGCGCGGCAGCGGGCGCGCTTGGACAGCGTGACGGCGAGCGCCTCGATGAGGATGCGATAGACGTTGTTCTCGGGCTGGGGCTCGGTGAGGCCCAGCGAGTTCACCTGCACGCCATAGCGGAACATCAGCGCGC
>CAZJZQ010000251.1:0-1617 GCA_964550535.1 uncultured Rhizobium sp. | reverse complement strand
CGCACCATGGGCCACGCCGGCGCCATTGTTTCGGGTGGCAAGGGCGACGCGGAATCGAAGATCGCGGCCATGGAGTCCGCTGGCGTCGTCGTCAGCCCCAGCCCCGCGCGTCTCGGCGCGACGATGGCCGAGGTGCTCAAGCGCTAGTCGCCTCACACAAAATTCTCGTGAGACGCGTGCGCAAGATTTTAACTGTGGTATGAGCTGATGGCTGTCAGGCGGGGCCTTGAGTCCCGCCGCGGCCAACAACATCTACGAAGCTTGAACATCTACGGAGACTACGGACTACCCAGGACTTGCCGTCGGACTGCAGTGCGCGACCGACAAGAACCTGAAAGGACAGGTAATGACGACCGAAGCGAGCGCCGAAGGGCGTAGCGCATCCAACGAGGCGATGCTGGACACGGCGTTCCTCTACGGCGGAAACGCCGCCTGGATTGAACAACTCCACGCACAATACGTCGAGAACCCGGCTTCGGTGCCGGAAAGCTGGCGGGCCTTCTTCGGCCAGGTGGCCGACAATGCGGACAGCGCCCGCAAGGCCGCGCGCGGCCCCGAATGGCGCAACCCGGCTTGGCCCAAACCCGCCAATGGCGAGCTGGTCTCGGCGCTAGACGGCAATTGGGGTCAGGTTGAAGCTGCCCTGAAATCCAAAATCGAGGCCAAGGCCAAAGCCGCTCCGGCCGCCGCCGGGGCCCCTGCCGCCTCGTCCGCCGACATTCATCAGCAGGTGCAGGACTCGATCCGCGCGCTGATGATGATCCGCGCCTTCCGCATTCGCGGTCACCTGGCCGCCAACCTTGATCCGCTGGCCCTCGAATCGGGCGGTTACCAGCCCGAGCTGGACCCCGCTTCCTACGGCTTCGGCCCGGGGGACATGGACCGCCGCATCTACATCGACCACGTGCTCGGTCTGGAATACGCCACGCCGCGCCAGATGATCGAGATACTGCAACGTACTTATTGCGGCACGTTCGCGGTCGAGTTCATGCACATCTCCGATCCGGAGGAGAAGGGTTGGCTCCAGGAACGTATAGAGGGTGAAGACAAGAGCATCACCTTCACGCCCGAGGGCAAGCGCGCCATCCTCAACAAGCTGGTTGAGGCGGAGGCGTTTGAACGCTTCCTGCACAAGCGCTATCCCGGCACGAAACGCTTCGGTCTCGACGGCGGCGAATCGCTGATCCCGGCGCTCGAACAGATCATCAAGCGCGGCGGCAGCCAGGGCGTCGATGAAGTCATTGTCGGCATGCCCCACCGTGGCCGCCTCAACGTGCTCGCGGCCGTGATGGGCAAGCCCTATCACCAGATCTTCTACGAGTTTCAGGGCGGCAGCACGCAAGGCGCTGACGAGTTCGGCTCCGGCGACGTGAAATACCACCTCGGCACCTCGTCCGACCGCACCTTCGACAATCACACCGTCCACCTCTCGCTCACCGCCAACCCCTCGCACCTTGAGGCGGTGAACCCGGTCGTTCTGGGCAAGGCGCGCGCGAAACAGTCGTTCGACCTGCAGGAAGACAAGCGCGCCTCGCGCGCCAAGGTTCTGCCGCTGCTGCTGCACGGCGACGCGGCGTTCGCCGGGCAGGGCGTCGTCTCGGAATGTCTCGCGCTGTC
>CAZJZQ010000250.1:0-1621 GCA_964550535.1 uncultured Rhizobium sp. | reverse complement strand
GATATTGTCCTTGGGCATCGACGCCGCCTTGGCGTTGTTCACCGCCAGGCGCAGGCGCGGATTGAAGTTCACATCCGCCATGCCGCTCTTGGCCGCGACGGTGATTTCTTTCGCCAGTTTGGAGAACAGCTTGGCCTTGGCCTTGTCGGCCTTGCCTTTGCGGTGCTGGATATTGGCCCATTTGCTGTGGCCGGCCATGTATTAACCCGTGTTTTCAGGTGACTGCGGACATGTGCGAGGGGTGATCTAGCCGACGCGGGCCCTTGCGGGCAAGGCTGGCGGGAGAGCGAAATGCCATGGTCGCTTATTCGTGCGGCCGGGCTTATATGGGGGCCGGAGACCCCTGATTCCGGAAGCCTGCGGCGAACGGAGCCTGGGGCTGGCCACATCAGACCACCCGGAACGCCTGTCCATGACCACTGATCCTGCCGCCCAAGATTCCAGCGCCAGCGCCGTCGCCGAGCTGCTCGACCTCCTCGATCTCGAAAAGATCGAGATGAACCTCTTCCGGGGCGTCTCTCCCGATGACGGCATGCGCCGCGTCTTCGGCGGACAGGTGATCGCCCAGGCGCTGGTCGCCGCCTATCGCACGGTCGAGAACCGCGTCTGCCACTCGCTGCACGCCTACTTCATCCGCCCCGGCGATCCCAACGTGCCGATCCTCTACGAGGTCGACCGCTCGCGCGATGGCAAGAGCTTCACCACCCGCCGCGTCGTGGCGATCCAGCATGGCGAGCAGATCCTCAACCTCGCCGCCTCCTTCCAGGTGCCGGAGAACGGCTTCACCCACCAGTCGCCCATGCCCGAAGCCAGGCTGCCGGAAGATCTCCTCTCCGAAGCGCAGCTGCGCGCGATGGCGAAGGACCACATCCCGAAAGAATACGCGAAACAGTTCGCCCGCCCCCGCCCCATCGAAGTGAAGCCGGTCGACCCGCGCGCGATGATCAGCCCGGAAAAATCCGATCCAAAAAAACAGATGTGGCTGCGCGCCGGCGGCAAGGTCGGCAATAATCCGGCGCTGCAACAATGCCTGCTCGCCTACGCGTCCGACATGGGCATCCTCGACACGGCGACCAAGCCGCACGGCGTGAACTGGTTCACCGGCGGCGTGCAGATGGCCAGCCTCGACCATGCGATGTGGTTCCACGAACCCTTCAACATCGAAGACTGGCTGCTCTACTCGATGGACAGCCCCTCCGCCTCCGGCGCCCGCGGCTTCACTCGCGGCGAAGTCTTCTCCCGCGACGGCAAACTCGTGGCCAGCGTCACCCAGGAAGGCCTGATGCGCCCTCGCGAACCCAAATTCAAAAACTGAAACAGCCCCGCCGCCGCAAACTCTTCCCTCCGCAAAGCGGCGGAATAAGCCGCATCGCGGCGAACGCCCGAAGGCCGGTGGAGGCGAGTCTCAACGGGACTCTCCCGCCCCATCTCTCCACCTGCTCCACCCTCTCGTGGAGTCACTCCCGGGCTGAACATCAAGCCCCGGAATGACTCCGTGCGCGGAAAGACAGCAGAGCAAAACCACACCGAAAACTCCGGGGGGAACTTCCTCCCCCATGCGTAGCGTGGGCGAGGTGGATCGCCGCGTCTTCGCGGCAAGACGGTGGGGGCCGCCGCTAAC
>CAZJZQ010000249.1:0-1656 GCA_964550535.1 uncultured Rhizobium sp. | reverse complement strand
GGGCACCTGCGTTCGACGGTGATCGGGGATTCGTTGCAGCGGCTGTTCCGCTTCATGGGCGATGAAGTGACCAGCGACGTGCATCTCGGCGACTGGGGGTTGCAGATGGGGCAGCTGATCAACGAGCTGAGACAGGAGCAGCCGGACCTGCCTTACTTCGATGCGGCGTTCACGGGGCCGTATCCGAAAGACAGCCCGGTGACGATGGACGATCTGGGGCGGCTGTATCCGCTGGCGTCGGGCAAGTCGAAAACGGATGAGGCGCGGCGCGAGCTGGACCGCAAGGCGACGGCGGAGTTGCAGGACGGGCGGCCCGGCTATCGCGCGCTGTGGAAGCATTTCTGCAATGTGACGCGCGTGGGGCTGGAGCGCGAGTGCGCCAGCCTGGGCGTGAGCTTCGACCTGTGGAAGGGCGAGAGCGATGCGAACGCGTTCATTCCGGAGATTGTCGCGGACCTGAAGGCGCGCGCGATTGCGGAGCTGGACGAGGGCGCGTGGATCGTGCGGGTGGCGCGCGAGAGCGACAAGAAGGAGATGCCGCCGGTGATCCTCGTGAACCGGGATGGCGCAACAGGGTATCACGCGTCTGATCTGGGCACGATTCTGGACCGCAAACGCAGCATCGATCCAGAATTGTCGCTGTATGTGGTGGACCAGCGGCAGGCGCTGCATTTCGAGCAGGTGTTCCGGGCGAGCGAGCGTGCGGGGTATCTGGCGGAGGTCACGCTGGAGCATCTGGGCTTCGGTACGGTGAACGGCGCGGACGGGAAGCCGTACAAGACGCGCGAGGGCGGCGTGCTGAAGCTGCATGAGTTGATTTCGCAGGCCGACGAAGCGGCGCTGGCGCGGATGAACGAAGCGGGGATTGGCGGCGATTTTTTGGAGGCCGAGCGCCGTGAGATTGCGCACAAGGTTGCGGGCGCGGCGATCAAGTTCGCGGACCTCTCCAATGTGCGGACGACGAATTACATCTTCGATCTCGACCGGTTCATTTCGTTCGAGGGGAAGACGGGGCCGTATCTGCTGTACGCTGCGGTGCGGATCAAATCGCTGGCGCGCAAGGCGGCGGATGAGGGCGTGAAGCCGGGCGTGATTGCGGTGGAGCTGGACGCGGAGCGGGCTCTGGTGCTGGCGCTGGACGGGTTCGGCGATGCGCTGCGCGGGGCGTATGAGAAGCGGATGCCGCATATCCTGTGCGATCACGCTTACACGCTGGCGCAGGCGTTCTCCGGCTTCTATGCGGCGGCGCCGGTCATGGTGGAGAGCGATTCCGTCAAGCGTGCTTCGCGGTTGGCGCTGGCGCTGGCGACGCTGAAGCAGCTTGAGTGCGTGCTCGGGCTGATCGGGCTGGAGACGCCGGAACGGATGTGAACGCTTCCCCGCAAGCGGGGAGAGTTGGACTGGGCTGGGGGATACTGATGAGCATCACATTTCGCATTGACGATCTCAGCAGCGCCGCGACGCAAGCGCTGGTGCGGCGGCATCTGGCGGGGATGCATGAGAACTCTCCAGCGGAGAGCGTGCATGCGCTTGATCTCGACAGGTTGAGGCAGCCGGGCGTTACGTTCTGGTCGGGATGGCTGGACGATGAGGTCGTGGTGATTGGCGCGCTGAAGCGCATCGACGATGCGAATGGCGAGATCAAGTCGATGCGCG
>CAZJZQ010000248.1:0-1756 GCA_964550535.1 uncultured Rhizobium sp. | reverse complement strand
GGCCTCATAGGTCAGCGTGCCGGAGCGCGACAGGACGCCGATGTTTCCCTTGGAGAAAATGTTGCCCGGCATGATGCCGATCTTGCACTGGCCGGGCGTCAGAAGCCCCGGGCAGTTCGGCCCGATCAGGCGGGATTTCGAGTTGGCGAGGCGGTCCTTCACCTTGACCATGTCCAGCACCGGAACGCCTTCGGTGATCGTCACGATCAGCGGGATTTCGGCGTCAATCGCCTCGATAATGGCCGCGGCGCAGCCCGCTGGCGGGACATAGATGACCGTGGCGTTGGCGCCGGTGGCCTCTTTCGCCTCGGCGACGGTGTTGAACAGGGGGCGCTCGGCGGAAGAGCCGTCAGGCAGCTTTCCGGTCCATTTCTGACCGCCCTTTCCAGGCGTGACGCCGCCGACCATCTGGGTGCCGTAGGCAATGCCTTGTTCTGTATGGAAAGTCCCGGTTTTCCCCGTCATGCCCTGAGTCAGGACCTTGGTGTTCCTGTCGATGAGAATGGACATGTCTGACCCCGAACTCCGCTAAACCTTCAGGCTGCGCTAGAACACGCAGTACCGCCCCAAGATCAAGCCCCCGCGAGGCATTTAACTGCGTCCTCCAGCCGCATGGGCGCGATTAGCAGCGTTTGGGCCGGCAGGCTGATCGGCCGGGACCGTCCTGCTCCCGGTTCGCCGGCAGGGTCAGCTTCTGGATTTCCGGCAGACAATCACGTCCTGATACGCGTGCGTCACAACCTCGCCGCTCCACGCACCGTAGTCGATGCTGGCGATCTCCAGACCCGCCGCCGCGATCATGCGTTTCAGGCGGTCGAGATCGTAGGCGATGAAGGACAGGCGGTCGAAACGGTTGCCGATGAAGACTTCGCCCCTGTCCTCATAGACCGTGCGGAAGCGCGGGAATCGGGCCGCCGTCTTCCGCTTTGCGATCATCGCGCGCGAGTGCGGGGTGAGGACGAAAGCGGTGAACAGCACCTGCCCGCCCGGCTTCAGAAGGCCGCCGACGAATTCGAGCAGGGATGCGAAGTCGCCCTTGTCGATGTGGGTGAAGACCGAAAAGGCGTAGATGAGGTCCTGACTGGCGCCGAGCTGCGCCGTCATCTGTGCGCGCGACAGGGGCCGGGCGGCGGGCTGGTTCTTGTACCGGTCGTAATGATGGTTGGCGTCGCCGAGCAGTTCGAACGAGGTGTTGGGAAAATTTGCGCCGATTGTGGTGCGGCAGAAATCGATCATCGTTGGCACGATGTCGACGCCGGTGAGATGCGTGAGGCCGGGCTTCTGGCGGAGCAACGCCAGCGCGACGCGGCCGATGCCGGCGCCGAAGTCCATGACGTGCATGGACTCGTCCACAGCGACGCGGGCGAGCAAGACGCTGGCTGAAGCCTCGCCGGCGGATTCCGGATCAACGCCGCCAACCCAGGCGTTCATGCCGCTGTCGCGCATGACCTGAAAGAGCGCCGCGATGTCCGCCAACACGGTCCCCCGCCGTTGCGGCGCTACTTGCCCTTCACCGCCGCGACGATCTTCTGTGCCGCGTCGTCGAGATCGTTGGCCGGGATCACGTTGAGGCCGGACTCGCGGATGATCTTCTTGCCAAGCTCGGCGTTGGTGCCTTCGAGACGCACCACCAGCGGGACCGCGAGGTTGGTTTCGCGCACGGCGGCGAGAACGCCTTCCGCGATGACGTCGCACTTCATGATGCCGCCGAAGATGTTCACGAGGATGCCCTTCACCTTGGGGTCCTGCATGATGA
>CAZJZQ010000247.1:0-1777 GCA_964550535.1 uncultured Rhizobium sp. | reverse complement strand
CGATGAAGCCGTTCTGCTGCGGCTTGCCCGGTGCGATGTAATGCCAGCCGACCCCGCTCTCGTTCTGCCATTCGAGGATGGCGCGACTGGTGAGTTCGCTGCCGTTGTCGCTGACTACCAGATCGGGCTTGCCGTAGAGCCGGATCACGGCGTCCAGTTCACGCGCAACCCGGCCGCGGGAGAGCGAGGTATCCGCCACCAGCGCCAGACATTCGCGCGTGTAGTCGTCTATCACCGCTAGGATGCGGAACCGACGGCTCGCGCCGAACGTGTCGGCGACGAAGTCCAGGCTCCAGCGTTTGGAGGGGCCCGAGGGCATAGCCATCGGCTCGCGTGTGCCCGTGGCTCGCTTGCGGCCTCGTCGTCGCTTCACGGCAAGCCCTTCCTCGCGATAGAGCCGCCTCAGCTTCTTGTCGTCTAATCGTGCAAGCCGTCCAGAGCAGTCTTTCGATCCGAATGATCGTTGTCGTCTTCGAGGTCAGCACTTGGCTGCCTCACAGTGGCGCCAGATCACCGGCCTCTCGATGTGATTCCCGCGTTCCATCATTTCGGACGCAAAGAAGCTCGCGAGATGGCCGAGGCCCGCTCTGGTCGAGCTGGCAGCTCGTTGAGTCCCTACTCGGTCATTTCCTCAGCATTCCGCCGCACTCCGTTTCTCGAATGGAACGCCGTCGCGCATCATCACAAAGAGAATCGTCGCCAACTTTCTAGCGAGCGCAACGCGGGCCTTCCGGCTGCCTGATCGGATCGATAGCTCCTGCGCCCATACACGGATGCTCAGCGACTGATGCGCCTTATAAAGGATCGAGTTGGCCGCCTCAAAAAGCAGCTTCCGCGTAATGCGGTCGCCGCACTTCGAGATTCGCCCGCCGATGTCGACCTGGCCAGATTGATACCGCGTCGGTGTCAGCCCCAGGTAAGCGCCAACGTCGCTCGCACGGCGAAAGCGCGTCGGGTCTCCGATGGCTCCCGCAAACGCGATCGCGGTCAACGAGCCGACACCAGGCGCACTCATCAGCAATCGGCAGACCGGATCTGCCCGCGCAGCCCGTTCCAGTTGGCGATATAGAAGGCGGCAGCGCTCCCGAAGTGCAGCAAGCGTGTCCAGCAAGCCTTCCAGAAGCGCCCGGACTACTGGATCTTCAGGCATAGCCTGCCGAACAGCCCGGTCGAACGACCCGCCCTTGCCCGAAGCGATCACTACGCCGAATGTCTTCGCAAGGCCTCGTATTTTGTTCACCAGCGCGGTGCACATGCCGACGATCTGGTCGCGCGCGATCAAGACCGCTCGGACACGATGCGTCGCTACAGACTTCATCGGAACTGCTCGATACCACCCCGAGCGCACGAGCTGCGCTAATCCTCGAGCGTCGTTGCGATCGGTCTTGTTGACCTGGAGCTTCAATGCAGCGGCCGCTGCTCGAGCATGAATGCAATCCAGTGGCACTCCGGCAGATCTCAGTTCATGCCAAAGCCAAACGGAGATCGGGCCGGTTTCCATCCCGGCCTTCGACATATGAGGGGCGCGCTGCTTGAGCGTTGATACGATGACCCCAACTTCCGTGACCACTTTCCCCTCCCAGACAACCTCGCCAGCATCGTCTACGACACAAATCGCTGTCTCCTTTGTCGCAACGTCTAGTCCCGCATACTGCATCGTCATTCCTCCTTGGCCTTGACGACACAGAGTAACCGTTGGCGGCGGTCACCTCGATTACGCCATGTGGTTCATCTCGATGCCTTCCCGTTCGAGCATCAGGCCGATGCGGCGGTAACC
>CAZJZQ010000246.1:0-1796 GCA_964550535.1 uncultured Rhizobium sp. | reverse complement strand
CGGATGGAAAACCCGCTCATCAGAAGCCGACTGGTCGCGCGAACAGGCGCGGGCCCGCGGTCGCGGCGCGCTGTCCAACGCCTCGGGCCGGTTCGAGGCGCAATACGCCGAACCCTTCCATGACGGCTGGGAGACTGACGAAAAGCCAGAGACGATCCGCACCGAAATGATCGTCGAGAAATCGAAGACGATCATCACCTACAACACCTCGCCCGACATCTCCTTCGACCGCTCCATCAACCCCTACAAGGGATGCGAACACGGTTGCATCTACTGCTATGCGCGGCCCAATCACACCTATCGCGGCCTCTCCGCCGGGCTCGATTTCGAGACCAAGATTTTTGTGAAGCCCGGCGCCGCCGCCCTGCTCCGGCGTGAGCTGTCGAAGAAATCATACAAGCCCGGCCCCATCATGCTGGCGGGCGACACCGACATCTACCAGCCCATAGAGAAAGACTTGCGCATCACGCGCTCCCTCCTCGAAGTGCTGGCGGAGTTCGATCATCCCGCCGCCCTCATCACCAAGTCCGCCCTGGTGCTGCGCGATCTCGATCTGCTCGCGCCAATGGCGGCGAAGGGGCTGGTGTCGGTCGCCGTCTCCTTCACCACGCTCGATCCCAAACTCGCGCGCACCATGGAACCACGCTGCGCCGCTCCCTGGCGCCGCCTCGAAACCATGCGCGAGCTGAGCGCGGCAGGCATTCCCGTCACCGCGATGACGGCTCCGCTGATCCCCGCGCTGAACGAGCCCGAACTGGAAGCCTTGCTCGAAGCGGCGGCGGATGCAGGCGCGACCCGCGCCGGCTATGTCCTGCTGCGCCTGCCGCTGGAGATCGCATCGCTGTTCACCGAATGGCTGGAGGCGAATTACCCAGACCGCGCCAAGCGCGTTATGTCGCTGCTGCGCTCCATGCATCAGGGCAAGGACTATCGTTCGGAATGGAAAACCCGCCAGCGCGGCGACGGCCCTTACGCCCAGCTCATCGCCGCGCGCTTCCGCAACGCCGTGAAGCGGCTGGGCCTCAACACGCTCAGCTTCAGCCTGCGCACCGGCCTCTTCCACGCCCCGCGCATCGAGAAACCGGGATCGGCCGGCGGCAATCAGTTGTCGCTGTTTGACGATCCGGAATAGCGGCGCGACCTGATCGCCACCGCCTCCGGCGCCGTTGCCTGAGGGCGCCTACCGTAAAGGCTTTGGCAACCATGATTGCCGCGCGCTTAACCTTTGACTCAACGTGTTATTTACGCGACTCACCGACTCTCCACGCATCGGTCGGCAAACCCGGCGTTGCGTGAGTGAGTGACATGGCGATCAAAACGATCGACGCGAATCCCAGGCAGAAAGCTCCTTCCCGCGTGAAGGCGGCCGTTTCGCCCGTTTCCACCGCGCCAGCGAAAGCCGCGCGTCTTCCCCTCGACGAGATTCTGATCGGCGATTGCGTTGCGCTGATGAACTCGCTGCCCGAGGCCTCGGTCGATCTCGTCTTCGCGGACCCGCCCTACAATCTGCAACTCGGCGGCGACCTCACGCGCCCCGACAACAGCCACGTCGATGCGGTGACGCAGGAGTGGGACCAGTTTGAAAGCTTCGCCGCCTATGACGCCTTCACCCGCGACTGGCTGAAGGCCGCGCGCCGTATCCTGAAGCCCACGGGCGCCATCTGGGTGATCGGTTCCTATCACAACATCTTCCGCGTCGGCTCGGCGATCCAGGATCTGGGCTTCTGGATTCTCAACGATGTCGTGTGGAACAAGTCCAACCCGATGCCCAACTTCAAGGGCACCCGCCTCGCCAA
>CAZJZQ010000245.1:0-1821 GCA_964550535.1 uncultured Rhizobium sp. | reverse complement strand
CCATCAGGGCGAGGCCAGTATGGGGCTGTTGGAGTCTCCGCCGGATTCGATTGGCTCTATCCTGTGATTTTTCTTCCGCGTTCGCTGCGAAGAGATTGAAATCGTTCGCGAAGAAAATTCTCGCGGTTCAATCTGTCCTTCGGTTGACCGGGCTGCCGGCGGCGGCCCTCGCCGTCTCACCGCGAAGACGCGGCGGTTACACCCACGCGAAGGCGGTGTCGTCGGCGAAGACTGCTCGCAGGAGGCGGTTGTTGAGGGCGTGGCCGGGTTGTTCGCCTTCGTAGAGGGCTTCGATGGGGCCGCCCGCGAGGAAGAGGTCGCCGATGACGTCGATCAGTTTGTGGCGGACGAATTCGTCCTCCACCTGAAGACCGCCGGGGTTGAGGATGGTGTCGCCGTCGATGACGATGGCGTTCTCCAGCCCGCCGCCGCGCGCGAGGCCCATTGAGCGGAGCTTCTCCACCTCGTGCGCGAAACCGAAGGTGCGGGCGAGCGCGATGTCGCGCCGGAAGCTTTCCGGCGTCATCGTCCAGACGATCTGCTGGCGGCCAATGGCGCGGCTGGCGAAGTCGATGGCGACGCGGAAGGTGAAGCCGCCGCCGGGCGACAGGCGCGCGAATTTCGGACCGTCGCGCACTTCGACGGGCTTCAGGATTTTCAGGACGCGGCGCGGCGATGGCTGGGCCGTGAGGCCGGCATCCTGGATCAACCTGCACCATTGCGCGGAGGAACCGTCGAAGATCGGAAGCTCGGGCCCGTCGATCTCGGCCACCAGATTGTCGACGCCGAGGCCGGAGCACGCGGCGAGGAAATGCTCGACCGTCGCGATGCTGACGCCGGCGGCGTTGGTGAGGTTGGTGCCGAGCTGGGTGGTGGAGACGTTCAGCGCGTGCGCGGCGATGACGGGGTCGCGGTCCGTTATGTCGGTGCGGCGGAAACTGACGCCCTCGCCCGCTGCGGCGGGACGAAGCGTCATGCACACGGCGGCGCCGGTGTGCAGGCCGATGCCTGAACAGGTGACGGGAGCTGCTATCGTATGCTGGCTTTCCATGCCGGCGCGCATCCTGCTTGCGAGTGCATGGCCGTCAGGGTGCGCGGCCTGCCCGCGCAAGACAAGCCTTGCCGCCAGTTATTGCGGATCAGGAATTGGCGGAGCGGCGCAGGAAGGCAGGGATTTCGAGATCGTCGTCGAACCCGTCTTCTTCCGCGGGACGGCCGGAGGATTGCGGCGCGTCCTCCCCCGTTTTCTTCCAGCCGAACAGCGAGGCGAACGACCGGCCCTGCGGCTCGGCGGCGGCCGGTTGCGGTTCGGTTTCCCCGGCGCTGAAGCTGGGGCCTTCTTCGGCCTCCGCCTCGATCGGGGGGCGGGTGCGGATGACCGGCGGGGCCGCGCGCGCGGGCTCGGGCGGGACCTCGGCCACGGGCTCGGGCTCCGCATCAGGCGTGACGGCGGCGGCGACGGCCTGTTGCGCGGCGAGTTGATCCGGCAGCGGCGGCGCGTAGGCGACCTGCGCCGGGCGGGCCGGTTCGATCACGGGACGCGAGGCCGCGGCGGGTTGCGCCGGCTGGGGCGGCGTTGCGCGCGCCAGGTCGGGCTGGCTCACGCCCGCGGCGACCACGGACACGCGGATGCGGCCGCTCATGTTCTCGTCGAAGGTCGAGCCGAGGATGATGTGCGCGTCGGGATCGACTTCGCGGCGCACTTCATTGGCCGCTTCGTCCACCTCGAACAGCGTCATGTCATAGCCGCCGGTGATGTTGATGAGCACGCCCCTGGCGCCCTTCATCGACACGTTGTCGAGCAGCGGATTGGCGATGGCG
>CAZJZQ010000244.1:0-1832 GCA_964550535.1 uncultured Rhizobium sp. | reverse complement strand
CAGGCGGATGTGCTGGCGAGCGGATACGTGCGGCTGGACGCGACGGTGGTGAAGGTGCAGGACCGGCAGCGTCCGGGGGCGTTGCGGGATGCCTGTGTGTGGGCGTACCGGGGAGCGCAGGGCAGTGTCTTTTTCGAGTATCAACCGACGAAGGCGGTCAAGGCGCCGGACGCGCGGCTGAAGGCCGCCGGGTATACCGGATTTTTGCAAACGGATGCCGCGGGCGGTCTCGATGCGATTGGGCCGCCAGGAAAAGTGATTCACCTCGGTTGCCATGCACACCTGCGGCGGCCGTTTTTCAAGGCGGTGAGTTTGCAGTCGGAGGATAAACGCGCGCGCGTGTACCTCGACGGCATCAACCGGCTGTTCCGGATCGACCGGTTGGCGGCACACTTCAAGTTGTCGGTGGTCAACAAGCAGCGCTTGCGCGAGCGGCACTCGCTGCCGTTGTTCGATTCGTTGGCGGCGCGCGCGCGGGACGAGTCCGCTCACGTGCCGCCCTCGCTGCATACGGGGGAAGGGATGCGTTATCTGCTCAACCAGCACGACTCGCTGCGGCGTTGCCTGAGCGAACCGCGGGCGGAACTCTCCAACAACCCGTGCGAGGGCGCACTGCGGCCGATTAAGATTGGTTCGAAGAACTGGGTGGCGATCGGCCATCCCCAGGCCGGTGATCGACTCGCGAACCTGTTCACCCTGGTGGAAAACGCTCGGCTCGCCGGGATCGATCCGGAGGCCTACCTCATCGATATCATCACCCGGCTGTTGGATCACTCGAGCACGCGGCTGGCCGAGTTGTTGCCCCGATACTGGAAACCGGCTGCCACCACCGGCGCCGCTGCGTCTGGCTAAGATCGATCCCGCTGAGCAGCAGTTGTAGTTCGGCGTGCGTGACGCTGACCACCGCTTCCCCGCTTTCCGGCCACCGGAAACTCGAGGCTTCCAGCTTCTTGCTGAACAGGCACAACCCTCCGCTATCGTAGAAGAAAATCTTGATCCGGTTGCGCTGCCGATTGGCAAAAACATAGTAGTCGCCGCTCAAGGGGGGACGACAAAACCGGCCCTCGATCAACGCGTGCAGGCCGTTAAACCCCAAGCGCATGTCCGTAGGCCCGGTGGCGATATACACCCGGGTGCTGCCTCCCACCGAAAGCATGGCCTTAGGACAATTGCCGCACCAGCTCGCCCACCCAGCGCGCATCCGCGCCCGCCGGCACGCTCAGCACTGAGCCTGTCGCCAAGGTGATCGTCACCGCCGCCGTCGACGGCACCGCCACCCGCACCTGCGCGAAACCCACCGTGGCGTCTGCGCCCCCGCCACCGCCCGCCTGCCGGCGCCACATCGCCAACGTCGCCGGATGCACCCGATGCTCCCGACAGAACCGCGCGGCCGATACCTCACTCGCCGCAAAGGCCGCCAGCAAATCCGCTTTCTGCTGCCCGCTATACATACGACGCTTCCGCGCCGGCTCCCCCCCGCCATTCTCTTCCCTCTGGCTTGTCGTTGTCATCCACTAACCCTACCAGCTTCGACGACCTCCGTCTTCACGCGGGAATTGAACGGGTACAATCAACCTCCGACAACAAGCAGGGTTGACTGTGCTTTACGCCTATCCACTCACGGGGCGTCCAGACGTTCCGCTTCCTGTCGGCTGGAACGAGATTCCCGGCGCGCGAGGCTGCACTCCCGAGTCATGCGCTTTCCGCGACCATTACACCGAAGTTCGGCAACTTGGCGCAGAGGTCTTCGGACTCAGCATACAGTCCACCGACTACCAGCGTGAGGTTCGCGGGCGACTTCATCTTACGTTCGACCTTCTTAGCGATGAAGC
>CAZJZQ010000243.1:0-1868 GCA_964550535.1 uncultured Rhizobium sp. | reverse complement strand
AGAACAATGCGCGCCGCAGCGCCATCGCGCCCGTGCGCCCTACGCCGCGCGGGCTGTTTCCCCATTCCCGCCCGCGCAGCCTTCCTGCTAATCTCGCTGCAAGGCCAGCTCAAAAAGCCAACATCGGGGAAACATCATGAAAGCCATCATCGTCGCGGCCTCCGCCGCGCTCTTGTCCGCTCCCGCCTTCGCGCAGACCGCGCCCACGCCGGAACAGACCGCCTCGCTCACCTGGATGCAGGGCGTGCGCGCGCACGCCAACCCGAACGGCACGAAAGTTCTGGAGGCGTTTCTGGGGCCCGTGAACGGCGTCGTCACCGGCACGGCGCTCACCTCGCGCGGGGACGCCGCAGCCTTCACCGAATATCACAGGATCGGCCCCAACGCGGAAGGTGTCTATGGCCTCGATGTCGCCAACACAACCAACGGCATGAAGTGGACTTTCACCCCGCTGAAATCCATCGAGCCCGGCAAGATCACCTTCCAGTCCCCCAACGGCGCCGTGACGATCTCCTACGCAGCAACACCCGAAGGCGGCATCGGCGCCCAGGTCATCCGCATGGCCGGTGACGGCGCGGCAACGACAACCGAATGGGATTTCAAACCTCTGGGATAGAGCCTCTCGAACCCGTCAAATTTCACCGGCTGGAAAAGCGCGCCATTAACCCCGCCGGCGCATTCTTCCCGCATGGACGCCATAACGTCATCTGTCGCAGGGATGCAGGACGGCCTGCGCCGCTTCGACCGCGCCAGCCGGGACCTCGTGCAAAGCGTCTCGCCCACGGCCGGAACGCACCCGCGCCGCTCGCCCGAAACCGCAATCATCGACCAGATCGGCGCGGTCCATCAGGTGAAAGCCAACGCCGCAACAGTCCGCGCCGCACAACAGATGTACGGCGCGCTGCTGGATATTATCGTCTAGGTTTCAGCCGTTCAGGCCAACTGCGCGCGAAGCATCCACGCGGCCTTCTCGCCCGTTGCAACGCGCTGGGTCATCAGGTCCGCCGTCGCCTGGTCGCCGGCTTCTTCCGCGATCTTCAGGGCTTCACGCGCCGACCGCACCACGGTCTCGTTGCCATCGACAAGGTTGGCGATCATATGATCGGCGTTCGGAACCCCGTTGTCGGCGCGCAGGCTCGACTTCGCGCCAAGCGTCTCGCCCAACGGCGCATATTCGCCCAGCGAGCGGATACGCTCGGCGATCAGATCCAGCGCCGCCCACAGGTCGCGATACTGCGTCTCGAACATCGCGTGCAGCGTGTTGAAGCGCGGCCCCTCGACGTTCCAGTGATAACCATGCGTCTTGGCGTAGAGGCCGTACGTATCGCCCAGCACCTGCTCCAGTGCGGCGACAACCTTCTTCCGGGCCTTCGTCTCGATACCGATATCCATGCCAGCCTCCAATTTTGGAACCATTCAAACATAATAGGCCGCGGAACACGATCAACCGCATCCGCCCGCGACGGTCTGTCCTTCGCGCGAACTTTCACGCGGGAAACGGCTGGATCAGGCCGCGAGCAGGCTCTGGAACAGCTTCACGCCGTCGCCGCCGCCTTCATGTCCGCCAATCGCCCGCTCCGGGTGAGGCATCATGCCCAGCACGCGCCCGTTCCCGGACAACACGCCGGCAATGTCGCGCGCCGAACCATTGGGGTTGCCGGCATAGCGGAACGCCACCCGGCCCTCGCCTTCGATCCGGTCGAGCGTCGCGGCGTCGGCATAGTAATTCCCGTCATGGTGAGCGACCGGGAACGACACCTCGCGCTGGTCGCCATAGCCCGCCGTGAACACCGACGAATTGATCGCGTTGGTCAGCGGCTGGGGGCGGCAGACAAAATTCAGCGACGCATTGCGCAGCAGCGCGCCGG
>CAZJZQ010000242.1:0-1899 GCA_964550535.1 uncultured Rhizobium sp. | reverse complement strand
CGGTTGATCGCAACCAGCTTGTCGATGATTTCGGACTGTTCGCGATCTTCGTCGCGGCCCTTGCGGCCGCCACGTTCGCCCCGTTCGCCTCTTTCGCGCGCCATTGCGTGCTCCTCAGAATTTCAGACCGCCCTCGCGGGCGGCTTCGGCCAGCGCTTTCACGCGGCCATGGAACAGGTAACCGCCGCGGTCGAACACCACATCGGTAACGCCAGCCTTCTTGGCGCGCTCGGCGATCAGCTTGCCGACCACAGCAGCAGCGCCAGACTTGCCGCTGTCTTTCGAGCCGCCCTTGAAGTCCTTTTCCAGGGTCGATGCGGCAGCCAGGGTGACGCCCTTGCTGTCGTCGATGACCTGCACGGAGATGTGCTTCGTCGAGCGCGCGACCGACAGACGGGGCTTGCCGCCGCCGACGTGCCGGAGCTTGGTGCGCACGCGTTGCGCACGGCGATTGTATTTGTTGAGGTTCGTCGCCATGGCTTACTTCTTCTTGCCTTCCTTGCGGCGGACGAATTCGCCCGCCTTGCGGACGCCCTTGCCCTTGTAGGGCTCGGGCGGACGGAAACCACGGATCTCCGCAGCCACCTGCCCCACCACCTGCTTGTCAGCGCCCGAGATCTTGATCTCGGTCGGTTTGCCGGAGGTGAAGGTGATGCCCGGGGGCGCCTTATAGACGACCGGGTGCGAGTAACCGAGCGACAGTTCGAGGTCCTTGCCCTTCAGCGCAGCGCGGTAACCGACGCCCAGCAGTTCGAGATCCTTCTCGAAACCCTTGGTGACGCCGACAACCATGTTCTGGATGTTGGCGCGCGTGGTGCCCCACATGGCGCGGGATTTCGCGTTTTCCTGATCGCGCGGCGTGACTTGCACTTCGCCACCCTCGACCTTCACCGAGACATCGTCCGAAACAGCAAGCTTCAGCTCGCCTTTCGGGCCTTTCACGGTGATCTGGCCGCCAGCGACCTTTACATCAACGCCGGCAGGAGCCGTTACTGGAAGTTTTCCGATACGAGACATGCTCTTCTCTCCTGGTCCCTTACGAGACCCGGCAAAGGATTTCGCCGCCGACGTTTTCCGTGCGTGCGTCGTTGTCCGACATCACGCCCTTCGGCGTCGACAGGATCGAAATGCCCAGGCCATTACGCACCAGCGGCAGGTCTTTCACCGACGAATACACGCGGCGGCCCGGTTTCGAGATCCGGCGGATCTCCGAAATGACGGGGGCGCCGTCATAGTATTTCAGTTCAATGTCGAGTTCCTTCCGGCCCTCGCGCTCGATTTCGGCCCAACCGCGAATATAGCCTTCGCGCTCCAGCACTTCGAGAACATGGACGCGCAGTTTCGACGCCGGCGTGGACACCGCAGACCGTCCGCGCTTTTGCGCGTTCCGGATGCGGGTGAGCATATCGCCCAAGGGATCGTTCATCAGCATTGTGCGACCTCCCCTACCAGCTCGACTTGACCAGGCCGGGGATCATTCCCGCGGCGCCGTATTCACGAAGCGCGATACGCGACATTCTCAGCTTCCGGTAATAGGCCCGCGGACGGCCGGAGATCTCGCAACGGTTGCGCACGCGGTTGACGGCCGAATTGCGCGGCAGCTTCGCGAGCGCGATGCGCGCTTCGAAACGTTCTTCCAGCGGCAGACGCTCATCGAGCGCCTTCGCCTTCAGATCAGCGCGCTTGGCGGCGAACTTCGCAACCAGCTGCTTGCGCCGGTTGTTCTTCTCGATTGAACTTTTCTTTGCCATCTCGTTTCTCCAGCGCGCCTAGTTGCGGAAGGGAAAGCCAAGCTCCGCAAGGAGGGCCTTCGCTTCCTCGTTCGTGCGCGCCGTCGTGCACACAATGATGTCCATGCCCCAGACCTGATCGACCTGGTCGTAGTTGATCTCCGGGAAC
>CAZJZQ010000241.1:0-1923 GCA_964550535.1 uncultured Rhizobium sp. | reverse complement strand
GTCGCCCGCTCCAACGTGGCGCTGCTCAACCTGATGGGCGCACAGGTCCGTCTGATCGCCCCACGCACGCTCACGCCCCCCGGCGCCGCCGAATGGGGCGCGGAGATTTTCACCGACATGCGCAAGGGCCTCGAAGGCTGCGACGTAGTGATGATGCTGCGTCTGCAACAGGAACGCATGGACGGCGCCTACCTGCCCTCCGCCCGCGAGTTCTTCCACTATTACGGTCTCGACGCCGACAAGCTCGCGCATGCCAAGCCGAACGCCTTCGTGATGCACCCCGGGCCGATGAATCGCGGCGTCGAGATCGAATCCGGCATCGCCGACCACAAGACGCGCTCCCTCATCACCGAGCAGGTGGAGATGGGCGTCGCCATGCGCATGGCCGTGCTCGAAATGCTGGCGAGAAACGCCCCCGATATGGGAGCGAAAAACACATGAGCGCCCGCACCGTCATCCATAACGCCCGCCTGCTCGATCCCGCGAGCGGCCGCGACGAAACCGGCGGCCTCATCATCGAGAACGGCCTGATCGCGGACGTCGGCGCCCATATCGGCCCCGACCTGCGCAAGTCCGCGCCCGGCACGGACACCCGCATCGACGCCCGGGGTCTCTGCCTCGCCCCCGGCCTTATCGACCTGCGCGTGAAGACCGGCGAGCCCGGCTCCGAACACAAGGAAACCCTCGCGACGGCCAGCGATGCGGCGGCGGCAGGCGGCGTCACCACCATGGTCGCCATGCCCGACACCGATCCGGTGATCGACAGCGTCTCCCTGGTCGACTTCATCCAGCAGCGCGGCCGCGACACAGCCAAGGTGAAAGTCTATCCCGCAGGCGGCCTCACGGTCGGCCTCGAAGGCCAGCGCATGAGCGAGGTCGGCCTGATGAAGGAGGCCGGCGCCGTCCTGTTCTGCAATGGCGATCAGGCCATCGCCGACGCGGGCGTCCTCCGCCGCTTGATGATCTACGCTTCCAGTTTCGACGCCCTCATCGCCTCGCGTCCTGACACGCACGCGCTCAGCAGGGGTACGGTGATGCACAATGGCGCCTTTTCCGCGCGCCTCGGCCTGCGCGGCGCGCCGCCGGAAGCGGAGTGGATCGCCGTCGCGCGCGATCTCACACTGGCAGAAACCACCAAAGCCCGCCTGCTCGTCGATACGCTCTCCACCGCCCGCGCGCTCGCGGCGGTTGAGGACGCCCGCGCGCGCGGCGTGAAGGCCGCTTGTTCAGTCGCGGCCTACTCGCTTTTCTTCAACGAGATCGATGTCGGGGACTACCTCACCTACTGCAAGGTGTTCCCGCCCTTCCGTCCGGAGGCCGACCGCCTCGCTCTGATCGACGGCATGAAGCGCGGCGCCATCGACGCCATCGTCTCCGCTCACGACCCACAGCCGCCCGAAGACAAGCGCCTGCCCTTCGCGGACGCGACCTACGGCGCCATCGGGGTCGAGACCATGCTGCCCGCCCTCACCAGCCTCGTCGCGCAGGAACACCTCACCCTGCTCCAGGCGCTGAAGCCCGTCACCAGCGGCCCGGCCGACATTCTCGGCCTGCCGCAAGGCCGCCTCGCACAGGGCGCTCCCGCCGACCTCGTGCTGTTCAACCCCACCGCGCCGTGGGCGTGCGACCGCGACGATCTGCACTCGCGCTCCAAGAACTCGCCGTTTGACGGCCGCCGTCTCGAAGGCCGCATCGTCCGCACCATCGTCGACGGCAAGACCGTGTTCGAGCGGAATTAGGGAAAGCACGACATGGAAAACGCCCTGTCCGCGGCGCCATTCCTGATGATCGCCGGCATAGCGCTGGGCGGTTACCTGCTCGGCTCCATCCCGTTCGGCCTCGTCATCACCAGGATGGCTGGCCTCGGCGATATCCGCGCCATCGGCTCCGGCCATATCGGCGCGACCAACGTGCTGCGCACCG
>CAZJZQ010000240.1:0-1926 GCA_964550535.1 uncultured Rhizobium sp. | reverse complement strand
ATCCGCGCCTGCGTCTGGCGGTGAACAACGCCAAGGCGCAGTCGATGCCCAAGGACAATATCCAGCGCGCGATCGACAAGGGCCAGGGCGGCGACGGCGCCAATTACGAGGCGATCCGCTATGAAGGCTTTGCGCCGGGCGGCGTCGGGATCATCGTCGAGTGCTCCACCGACAACAAGAACCGCGCGGCGACGGATGTGCGCACGGCCTTCACGCGCAATGGCGGCAATCTCGGCCAGACGGGCGCGGTGTCATCGGGCTTCGAGCATGTCGGCGAGATCGTCTATGCCGCGTCGGCGGGCACCGAGGACGCGATCATGGAAGCGGCCATCGAGGCGGGCGCCACCGATGTCTTGAGCGATGAGGACGGGCATTACATCTACACCGCCCGCGCCGATCTGGCGGAAGTTGCCGGCGCGCTTGAAGGCAAGGTGAAGGGCGAGGCCACGGCCACGGCGCTGATCTGGAAGCCGCTCAACACCGTCTCCATCGAAGGGGAGACGGCGGAGCAGGTGCTGAAGCTGATCGAGGCGCTGGAAGACTGCGACGACGTGCAGAACGTCTATGGAAATTACGAACTCTCCGAAGCGGAGATGGCGCGGCTGGCGGGGTGAGGTTAAGGCCGTGGCCTCGACGCCGCCGGGGCGCAAGCTCAGATTTGGCGCATGAGTTACGCAGACATCATCACCATCGAGCCTGGGAAACGCTCGGGAAAACCGTGCATTCGCGGCCTGCGGATCACGGTTTACGATGTGCTTGAGTATCTCGCTTCCGGCATGACGCCCGACCAGATCGTCGCGGACTTCCCGGAGCTGACGCATGAGGACATCCGCGCAGTGCTGGCGTTTGCGGCGGATCGCGAACGGCGCCTCGCCGGCGCGCTTCTAGCCAGTGACCGAGTATGTGGGCTGTGTTGAAGCCGGGCCAACAATCGGTGCGCCGCTGAGGCGGGCGCAATCGGCGTCGTCGAGGCCGGCGACTTTTTGCATGAAGCGGGCGGCCTGGTTTTCCAGCTTTCGGGCACGGGAGATTTCGGCGTCGTCGTTCACGCGCTGGTCGCGGATGGCGGCGAGGAGCTGGGCCATGGCGCCGGCGGCGGATACGGGATCGGCGAGGGCGAGGCGGTCGCGGGCGGCCTCGGCCTCCATCAGCAGGCGGCTGGACACGATCTCCAGCTTGCGCTGGACGCCCGGCTCCTGACCCTAGGGGGCGTTGGCGGTCTCCAGCTGGAGCCGGCTCACGGCGGCAATCAGAGCCTCCAGGCGGATCAGGGCCTCGGCGCAGGCCGCGGCCGGACAGAACTCGATGGTCTTCATGATTCGCCCCTATCTTGTTGCCTTTGTGTGCCGCCGGGCGCTCAGCGCTGCTAAAAGCTGCTCCCCGCCGCCAGGGGACATTGCGGCGGGATAGTTAACGAAGTCTTACCGCTCCCATGGATGCGGGGTTTCAATAAATGCCGTTAAAATCAGGGAATTATATAAGTCGGAACGGATCAGCCCGGGAGTTTGCCGGACTTCCAGAGATCCTGAAGGTGCTGGAGGATGATCATCTTCGCAGCTTCCGCCCGGCTGGCGCCGTAGAGGCCCGTTTCCACCAATATTTCAAGGCGTTCGGCTGCCTTTGCGGGCAGCACGATGGTGAAAGGTTTGGTCTCTGCGCTGGCGGGTGGCTTGGCCATGCATTGCTATTGCATTGTATAGGCAATGCCTGCAAACAGATTCGCGCGGGGAGCGTCTTTTAGCTGCCGAGGGAATCACATGTCGAAGACAGCCAATCGCCAGCCTCTGACCGTCCGGCTTGACCCGGACTCGAAGCGCCTGTTCTCCGAAGAAGCCGAGAAATGCGGGCTGGAGCCCGGGGTGGCGGCGCGGCAGATCCTCGAACTCTATGTCCAGCGCCTGCGCGAAAGCGGCGACTATATCCAGA
>CAZJZQ010000239.1:0-1934 GCA_964550535.1 uncultured Rhizobium sp. | reverse complement strand
TTCATCATCGGCGTCGGCAGCACGTGCGCGTTGGCGCCGCCGATATACCGGTACAGCGGCAGGCCCGCCGCGTTCGCCGCCGCCTTCGCAACCGCCATCGACACGCCAAGGATCGCGTTGGCGCCCAGCCGGCCCTTGTTGGCCGTGCCGTCCAGGTCGATCATCGTGCTGTCGATCAGGCGCTGGTCTTCGGCTTCCATGCCCAGCAGCGCGCCATAGATGTCGTCATTGACCGCCTGAACCGCCTTCAGCACGCCCTTGCCGTTATAGCGGGACTTGTCGCCATCGCGCAGTTCCACCGCCTCGTGAGCCCCGGTGGAGGCGCCCGAGGGAACCGCCGCCCGGCCCGTCGAACCGTCCGCCAGCGTCACTTCGGCCTCGACCGTGGGATTGCCCCGGCTGTCGAGGATTTCCCGCGCAAAAACGTCAACGATCTCGGTCACGGGAAGGTCCTTTCGGGCTGATCAGGCGAGCGCCGCAACCGCGAATTCGGCGGCGGGGAGAAATGTGTGCCTGCTATGTCTTGAACTGCGGCCGCTTGCAATGATTTGGCCGGACCGCGGCGGCAGGCCGCGCGCTCATTTCGCCCAGCGGGAAACGAAGAGCGGCTGCCCGATGCCGGACAGCCGCTCTGGAATTTTTACCTGAAAACAGGGATCTGCTACTCGTCCTTGGGCGTCAGAATCTGTTTGCCGCGGTACATGCCGGTTTTCGGATCGACATGGTGCGGACGGCGGAGTTCGCCCGAGTCGGCGTCCTCGATATAGGTGGAGCCCTTCAGGGCGTCGTGCGACCGGCGCATGCCGCGCTTGGACGGAGAGGTTTTGCGCTTGGGGACGGCCATGTTCGCCTCGGAAAGATCACGGAAATAGCATTGCGGACGGCGCTTCCCCGTCCTTGCGAGCGCACGATATACGCGCGGTCGTTCCCGCCGGCAAGTGGCCCATATCGCTGCTTTCAGGATGGCCCCGGCGCCCCTGCTCCCGGTCCAACCCCCGGTGACGGCCGGCCTTCCGGCTCTGAAGCCGGAGCGTGACGTGCGCCGCAGGTCTGGCAACTCCACGCCGTGTCGTTTTCCCGCGCCATCTGCAACAGCGAGCCTTGCGCCCCACACCACCGCTCCCGCTGCCCCGCCCAGGCCCGCGCCAGTCCTGCCCGGATCAGCAACCCGCCCAGATCCCGTCCATCCGCCACGATCAGCGCCAGCGTCCGCCCGTGAATGTCGGTCCGTCCGGCCAGATGCGCTTCCACAACCTTGGCCGACCGGATGACCTTTATCGCTTCGCGCCGCGCATGTTCACCCTTGGTCCGTTCAGAGAAGCAGCGGGCATTGTCGCCCGTCTCCGGCGCATCGATGTTCACCACACGATAGCGAATGCCGGTGCTTCGATCCTTGATCGTGTCGCCGTCCAGCACCCACGGCGACTTCAACACATCAATGGCCCGCTCCGGCGGCAGATGCGGGCGCTTCCATTCCTTCTTGGGCGATGCCCCTAACGGCGCAGGCGAGGCGTCCACAACGCGCAGATGCGGCGTTCGCCTGACGCCGAAAGTTTTGCGCGGAGGCGCAGCACGTCATTGTGAGCACCGCCACCACGATAAATATCGCGACGATCCATACTTCCGGTGATGTGGCCCAACCCGACATCCCGGCATCATGTCAGAAAATGGTTGCTCCCGGTGCTAACCGCGCATCCCAAGTGAACAGCAGCGCTAAAGCTTTCCCTAACCATCAGCGCGCGCCCCTCCGGCTACGCCGCACCACTCTCCCGGCTAAACCCTTCCCCCGCTTGCGGAGGAAGTCCCCGAAGGGGGATGGGGGCGAGTCCCAGGGGGATTCTCTCCGCAAACCATCTCCCCGCATCATCGGGCCTCAACACGGCCAATGAGAACGCCCAACCGAAGGACAAGTCCGCTCCCCGAAACTTTCTTCC
>CAZJZQ010000238.1:0-1949 GCA_964550535.1 uncultured Rhizobium sp. | reverse complement strand
TTTCGTTCGCGAAGAAAATTCGCGGTGTGCGGACTTGTCCTTCGGTTGATCGGGCTGCCGGCGGCCTCCACCGTCTCGCCGCCAAGAGGCGGCGATCCCCCCCCGCCGCTTTGCGGGAGAGGAGTTAGGGCGGTGAGTGACCGGGCGAGTTCCGGAGCGGTGAGAGGCGGGCTTTCGGAGGAAGCGGCTCAGCCGATCTTGTACACCAGCGAAGCCTTTGTGGCGGTGTCGGTCGCCTCGAAGCCGGGGGGCGGGTCGGTGTCGTGGCGGACGTCGAGGGAAAGGCGGGCGGAAAGATTGCCCATCAGGTTGGCGGTAAGGGCCACCGTGTTGGTGATCTGGGTCGAGGTGTCGGAATAGACGGCCTCGGTGTTGTTCGACACGGAGACGTTCTCGTTGAAGGCGTGGCTGAAGCGCGAGCCGGCGCGGGCGCCGAGATTTTCCTCAGTCTCGCCGGTGGCGCGGATTTCCTCGACGCGATAGCCGGGGCCGCCTTCAATCGTCCATTTCGTGTTCTCGGTGTCGATGGTTTTCCACGCCGCGCCGACGCCGGCGAAGTAGCGCTGCTCGAAGCCGGAGAATTCGTCCTGCTCCCAGGTGAGGCGGACATAGCCGCTGAGGCGTTCGGAGAAGAAGCGGTCGACCTGGCCCGCGGCGGCGAGGCGGTTCTTGCTTTCGACGTCTTCGGTTTCGCCATAGTCGGCGGAGAATTCGCCCGACTGCGCCCACTGCGCGCCGGCGTGCCTGAGCTTCAGCGCGAGGCCGATATCGGTGGTTTCAGTGTTGCCGGTGGTGACGCCCGCATTGAGCGCGCCTTCGCCTGTCCAGGCCGGCGTCACGGTCTGCGCGAACGCGGATGGCGCGGCCAGCGAAGCGGCGAGGAAGGGGACGATGCGGAAGAGGGTGCGGGCTGGGGACATGCCGGTCTCCATCTGAAGTGCAGGACTGTGAACGCAGGAATGCGTGGCGAAAACGTCGTCTGAAAAACGAAGGGCCCGCTTACGCGGGCCCTGGTTAAGTGGACGTGCATTCGTGGCGAACGAAAGGCGCTCGCCCAGAATATCCGGCTTAGGCGCGCGCGATCAGGCTCACATCGCCATGGCAGCTTTTGTAGCGTTTGCCCGAGCCGCAGGGGCAGGGGGCGTTGCGCGGCGTGTTGGCCCATGCGGGGTCGCCAGCTGTTTGCGGCTGGGGCGGCGGGGCTGCGGCCTGCGTCACGCCGCCGGGGGCGGAGGGAGGCTGGGCCGCGGCAGGCGTGGCGCGCACGGCCTGGGGGGCGGAGGCGATCTGACGGCCGGCGGGGCCGGGGCCCGTGCCGGGCGGTTGTTCAGCAGCGAACTGGCCGCGCATCAGCATCCGCGTCACGTCGCGGCGCAGATCGTTGAGCAGCGTCTCGAACAGCGTGAAGCACTCGGTCTTGAACTCGTTCAGCGGATCGCGCTGCGCATAGCCGCGCAGGTGGATGACGGCGCGCAGCTGGTCGAGGTGCCAGAGGTGTTCGCGCCAGCGGATATCGACGCGCTCCAGCAGGACCTGCTTCTCGATCCAGCGCATCTTTGTTTCGCCGACCTGCTCGGTCTTGGCGGCGTAGAAGGCGTTGGCGGCGGCGTGGACCTTGTCGGCGACTTCGCGTGTGGCGGCGCCTTCCTCGTCAGACCATTCCTGCACCGGCAGGACGAGGCCCAGCATTTCGCCGATCTCCTCGTTCAGCTCGGCGATGTTCCATTGTTCGGAATACGCCTTCTCCGGCATGTGGCGGAAGGAGATGTCCTCCACGACCTGCTGGCGCATGTCGGCGATGGTGTCGGTGACGTTGGCGGCGCGCATGAACTCGATGCGCTGCTCGAAGATCGCCTTGCGCTGGTCGTTGATGACGTCGTCGAACTTCAGCAGGTTCTTGCGGATCTCGAAGTTGCGCTGCTCGACGCGGCGCTGCGAGGTTTCGAGCG
>CAZJZQ010000237.1:0-1975 GCA_964550535.1 uncultured Rhizobium sp. | reverse complement strand
CCGCATATCAAAAGCGCCGAACACCGTGCCGCTGGAGCCCGGCATGATCGTCTCCAACGAACCCGGCTATTACAAGGCTGGCGCGTGGGGCATCCGCATCGAGAACCTGCAATTCGTCACAGAGGCCAAACCGGTCTCCGGCGGCGACCGCGAAATGCTGGGCTTTGAAACGCTGACGCTCGCGCCGCTCGACAAACGCCTCATCGAACCCGGCCTGCTCTCCGAACAGGAATGGCTCTGGGTCGACCGCTACCACGCCCGCGTCCTCGCCGAAGTCGGCCCGCTGCTCGAAGGCGAAGACAAGGCGTGGCTGGCGAAGGCGTGCGCGCCGTTGTAGCCGGGGAGATCGCCGTGAAAAGCTCCAACCTCTCTCCGCCCGGCCAAGCTTCGCGCCATGATCAGTTGCAAAGCGGCGCAGGCGGCTTTTCGGGCCAGTAGGCGATGCAGGCGATTTCCAGCTTCCACGGCCCCCGCGAAGGATCGAAACGGCCGACCCATTGTTCCAGCGTCTCGCTGGCCCACAGATGCGCGAAGATTTTCTGGGGACGGCGCAGATTGCGGATCGGGGCGCCCGTAACCTCGTGGATCACCTGCCCATCGGCATACCAGCGCACGCGATCCGGCAGCCATTCGAACGCGTAGGTATGGAAATCGGCCGACGCATCGAAGGGCAGTTTCGCGGTGTGACCCGTACCCTTGTGGTTCTGGTGATAGGCCAGTTCGACATTGCGCGTTGCGCGGCCGAGGAACTCGAAATCGATCTCGTTCGACCGGCCCTGATTGTCGGTCGGAACGAACGAGAACAGACCAGCGACGAGGCCAGGGTCCTTGGGAGTCTTCAGCCGGAACTCGAACCAGCCATAGCGGAAATGATCGGTGGTGCTGATCTCTGCGCTGGAGAACGGTTTGGCGTTGCCGTCGTCCGCCGCCGACAGGGTGAGAACCACGCCCGCGCCGGTCACGCTGACCCGGCTCGCCCGCCAGTCATTCTCCATATGATCGCCATTCGACCAGCCATCCGAGACGTACCAGCGGGGATGCAGCACGCCCCCCTCGAACCGGTCGGTAAACGCCTCCCCAATCTGCGCCAGCTCCGGGTCCGCCGGAACGGCCGGAACAGCCTCAGGCTCTGGTTCCGGCGCGGGAGCGGGGTCGGGCGACGGTTGCTCGAAAGGAGTGGGAACCCCGGATTCTTGAGGCCGGTTGAGGTAAATGGCTGCGGCTATCGTGGCAGAGAGCGCCAGCCCGGCTGCAACAATAATAATTGGCCTATGTTTCATGCTTCACAGGCAGCAACGCCCGTGCCATCCGCCCCGCGCCGGATTCACTGCATGAACAGGCCGTCAGTGCCGCCAGCCCACTTCGACCTCGTGGCCCTCGGGGTCACAGACGCGGGCGCAGTAATAGGATTGGCCGTCAGGCTGGTTGAACTGGGGGGCCGGGTATTCGGTGCTTTTTCCGCCGGCCTCCAAGGCGGCCCGGTAAAACGCCCGGACGGTGTAGTCGTCCGGGGCCTCCAGCGCGATCCGCTCCGGTCCAGCCATATCGGCCTCCAAACCGGCGGCATCGCCGCTGCAAACCACTTCCAGCACCACGGGAGCCCCGTCCACCATATAGGCCACCGCAAAGCAGTTTTCGCCCGAATCCACCAGCGCCAGTCCCAAGGGTTTCACAGCGGCCGCATAGAATCGGCGGGAGATCTCCAGATTCTGACAATGGATGCGGGCAGGTTCGATCATGGCGGCTCTCCTCCCCCGGGAAACGCGCGCTGGGAAAACAGGTTGCACACAGACGGAAAGGCCCCATTGGCGCTGCGCCGGGCCTCTGCTAGAGCCCGCGCCAAGGAAAAAATCATGACTCCCCGCGACAAAATCCGGAACTTCTCGATCATCGCCCACATCGACCACGGAAAGTCGACGTTGGCGGACCGCATCATCCAGATGACGGGCGGCCTCACCGCGCGTGAAATGACCGA
>CAZJZQ010000236.1:0-2089 GCA_964550535.1 uncultured Rhizobium sp. | reverse complement strand
GATGTGAGAAATCACCTCGCCCGCGGCCACATGGCCCAGGCGCGCGCACTCCGGCAGCGACAGGCCATGCGTGATTCCATACAGGAAGCCCGCCGCATACTGGTCCCCCGCGCCGGTCGCATCTTCCACATGATCGATGGGCAGGGCGGGTTCATGGAACGTGTCCGATCCGGACAGCACGACCGATCCCTTTTCAGATCGCGTCACCGCCGCCAGTTGGCTGTCGAGCCGCAGTTGCGAGATCGCTTCGTCGAAATCTTCCGTCTGGTACAGCGCCAGCAATTCCGACTGGTTGGCGAACACCAGATCCACATGCTCGCGCACCAGCTCCAGAAAGCTCGCACGGTGACGGTCCACGCAGAACACATCCGACAGCGTCAGCGCCACCCGCCGTCCCGCATTCCGCGCCAGCTCCGACGCCTGCGCAAACGCGGACTTCGCCGCCGGCTTGTCGAACAGATAGCCCTCCAGATACAGCCACTCCGCCGAATGGATCGCGCGCACGTCCACGTCCGATGCGGAGAACTCGGTCGATGCGCCAAGGAAGGTGTTCATCGACCGCTCGCCATCCGGCGTCACCGCGATCATCGAGCGCGCCGTCGCCGGTCCGCCCTTCAGCGGCGAGCCATAGAAGCGCGCCCCGATCTTCTCCATGTCCGCGACATAGGCCGCGCCGATGGCGTCGTCCGCCACCTTGCCCATGAACGCCGCCGTGCCGCCAAAGCTCATCAGGCCCGCAACCGTATTCCCCGCCGATCCGCCCGACGTCTCCAGGCGGCTTGCGGGCAGGGCGTTGTAGAGAAGGTGTGCGCGCGCCTCGTCGATCATGTTCATGCGCGCTTTGAGAATTTCGTACCGCGTCAGGAAGGCGTCATCCACGCGGGCGATGACGTCCATGATGGCGTTGCCCAGCGCGACCACATTGTACTTCACCGGCATGCACGACTCCCTGCACGCGCCGCAAAAATCAGGCTATGGAAAGCTGGCGCATCCGCCTTAAAGACCGCGCATGCCTTAAAGGCAAGCGCGACCTGATTTCCCGAATCACGGCCCCCAGAGCCGCCGCCCCCAGAGCCGCCACCCAAAGAAATCCCAATGAAACGCATCGCTCTCCTGATCTCCGACAACCTCGCCTCCGACGCGCCCGACAGGCGCAAGGACGCATCCGAGTTCGACCGCGAAGTGTTCATCCTCCAGTCCGCCGCCGCGCCGCTTGGCCTCGATATCGAACCCGTGCGCTGGACCGATCCCTTCGCGGGACTGGAAAGCTATGACGCCGTTCTGGTCCTCGCCGTCTGGGACTATCAGGACGACCCGCAGGGCTTCCTCGCTCTTGTCGGCGATCTCGCCGGTCTCGGTGTGAAAGTGCTCAATCCGCCCGCGCTCATCCGCTGGAACATCCGCAAAACCTATCTGCGCGAACTGGCGGAGAAGGGCGCCCCCGTCGTCCCCACGCTCTGGCCCGAAGCGCCCGTGGCCGCCGATATCGCCGCCGCCTTCGACGCCCTCTCCACGGACGAGGTCGTGCTGAAACGCCAGGTCGGCGCCGGCAGCCGCGCGCAACAACGCTTCCGCCGTGGCGACGCCATCCCCGGCGGTCCGCTGCTCGATCGCCCGGCGATGATCCAGCCTTTCATCCCCTCCATCGCGACCGAGGGCGAATACTCCTTCCTCTTCGTCGACGGACAGTTCAGCCACGCCGTGGTGAAGACGCCCGCCGCCGGCGACTATCGTATCCAGGCCAGCTTCGGCGGCGTCTCCCGCGCCATCGCTCCTTCGGCGCGCGATCTCGCCCAAGCCCGCGCCGTCCTCGCCGCCCTCGACGCGCCGCCCCTCTACGCCCGCGTCGACATGGTGCGCGGCGCGGACGGCGAACTCATGTTGATGGAACTCGAACTCATCGAACCCTTCCTCTACCCCGTGGACAACGCCCCCCTGGCCGGCATGTTCGCAACCGCCCTGCTGAAGCGGCTGACGTAGATGTCTCCCCCGCTGCAACTCCTCCTCCGATGAAATCGGGAAAGTCGGGTCGTTGCGTCTTCGCGGCGAAACCGTGGGGCCGCCGCTGACAGCCCGGTCAACCGAAGGA
>CAZJZQ010000235.1:0-2090 GCA_964550535.1 uncultured Rhizobium sp. | reverse complement strand
ACATCGACGACGTGATCATGCCCCACAACACCCGCCGCCGTATCATCCGCGCGCTGCGCACGCTGAAGGGCAAACAGGTGGAAAACCCGAAGAAGAAGCACGACAACATTCCGCTGTAGGCGGCGCGATTTCTGTCGCGGATGTAATCCGTGACGCCCGTTCTTCACCCGCTCTCCGCCCCAGGCCGGCCTGAATTTGGTATAGGGTGATCGTGACCGGCGCTGTGCGCCATGAGCCATACGGGAGAAGAAGCATGATCCGCCGCACCGCTCTGGCCGCCATCGGCGCTATCGCGCTCGCCGCCTGCAACCCGGCGGACGAGGCCGCCGCGCCAGCCGAAACTCCGCTTGCTTCCGAAACCCCCGCCGCCCCCTACATGGCGCGCGGCAATGAACCCGGCTGGCGCCTCGACATCGCGAATGGCCGGGCGAACCTGTTGGCTGACTATGGTGAGCGCACCGTCGAAACCGCCATTGAAACTGAAGTGGCCGACGGCGCCGTGACGCGCCACACCGCGCCCAACGCCAACCTCACGGTGCTTGTCGAGAACAAGTATTGCGAAGACGACGCCACCGGCATGCCGCACCCCGATACGGTGGCGGTTACGCTGGAAGACAAAACCTACACCGGCTGCGGCGGCGATCCGCTGTCGCTGATCACCGGCGCGGAGTGGGTGGTTGAAGACATCAATGGCGGCGGCGTTGTCGATGGCGCCCGCGCCACGCTCACCTTCGGCGCGGATGGAACACTCAGCGGCCACGGCTCCTGCAACAGGTATAGCGGCCAGTACGCGCTGACGGGCGAGGGGGTGAACCTGCCGGGGCCAATGGCTTCAACCGAAATGGCCTGCGCTCCCGCCATCATGGATCAGGAACAGCGCTTCTTCGGTCTGCTGGGCGGGTTGCAGAGCTTCTCGATCGCCTCCGATGGCGCGCTCATCCTGCACAGCGCCAGCGGCGCAACACTCACCGCGCGCCGGTAATTTCGAGGCGCGGCTGCATGCGCGTGCAGGACCGCGTGATCAGCGCCAAACCTGATCTATAGCGATCCGGTGACCGGCTTCAGGCGAGCGCCCCGGCCCGCCTTTCGCCTTGCCCTTTAGGTTATGCCGTTGCAGCTTGCCGCCAAGAAAAAAGGCCAGCAGGCCTGAGGGGAGAGACAGACCATGGAATCCGCGCCCAGCGGCGGCGAGGCCGCGCCCATCAAGAAGAAAAAACAGAGCGAAGTCATGGTCATCAGCGCGTCGAGCGCGGGGACCATGTTCGAATGGTATGATTTCTTTCTCTACGGTTCGCTGGCCGCGCACATCAACCATCACTTCTTTTCGGGCGTGAACGAGACGACCGGCTTCATCCTGACGCTGGCGGCTTTCGCGGCCGGCTTCATCGTGCGGCCGTTCGGCGCTCTGGTGTTCGGCCGGGTGGGCGACATCGTCGGCCGGAAAAACACCTTCCTGGTCACCATGATCATCATGGGCGTGGCGACCTTCGCCTACGGCCTGATCCCCAGCTACGAACAGATTGGCGTTGCGGCCCCCATCATCCTCGTGCTCCTGCGCGTGGCGCAAGGCCTCGCCATCGGCGGGGAATATGGCGGCGCCGCGATCTACGTGGCCGAGCACGCGCCCATGGGCAAACGCGGCTTCTACACTTCGTGGATCCAGATCACTGCGACGCTGGGTCTGTTCCTGTCGCTGATCGTCATCATGATCGTCCGCGCCAGCATGCCCGCCGAAGACTTCAACGAGTGGGGCTGGCGCATCCCCTTCCTCCTTTCGATCTTCCTTCTCGGCGTGTCGATCTGGATCCGCCTGCAACTTGGCGAAAGCCCTGTCTTCCTCAAGATGAAGGAAGAAGCCGCAACGTCGAGAGCCCCATGGGCCGAAGCTTTCGGCCAGTGGAAGAACCTGAAACTGGTGCTGATCGCCCTCTTTGCTCTCGTCGCAGGGCAGGCGGTGATCTGGTACACCGGCACCTTCTACGGCCTGTTCTTCCTGCAACAGACGCTGAAGGTCGATGGGCTGGAGGCGAACCTCATCGTCGCCATCTCGCTCGCTATTGGCGCGCCGATCTACATCTTCTTCGGCTGGC
>CAZJZQ010000234.1:0-2093 GCA_964550535.1 uncultured Rhizobium sp. | reverse complement strand
GCGCCAGATACATCATCGGGCGCGCCTCGATCTTGCCGTTCACGACGACCGGACGCTCCTCGATGCGGTGCATGCCGAGCACGCCGGATTGCGGCGGGTTGAGGATCGGCGTCGACATCAGCGAGCCATAGACGCCGCCGTTCGTGATCGTGAACGTGCCGCCCTGAAGATCGTCCATCGACAGCTTGCCGTCGCGGGCGAGGCCGCCAAGGCGGCCGATCTCGGCTTCGACCTGGGCGATGCTGCGCAGGTCCGCATCACGCACCACCGGAACCACGAGGCCCTTGTCGGTGCCGACAGCCATGCCGACGTGATAGTAGTTCTTGTAGATGATGTCCGTGCCGTCGATCTCGGCGTTCACAGCCGGGATTTCCTTCAACGCGGCGACGCAGGCCTTCGTGAAGAAGCCCATGAAGCCGAGGCGCACGCCGTGCTTCTTCTCGAAGACGTCCTTGTACTTCTTGCGCAGCTCCATCACCGCGGTCATGTCCACGTCGTTGAACGTGGTGAGCATGGCGGCGGAGTTCTGCGCGTCCTTCAGGCGTTTCGCGATGGTCTGGCGCAGGCGCGTCATCTTCACGCGTTCTTCGCGCGGGCCGGTCTCGCGCGGGGCGAGGGCTTCGGCGACGGGCTGGGCCGCGCGGGCGACAGGAGCGGCGGAGGCCGACTCAGCAACATATTTGAGGGCGTCGCCCTTGGTGGCGCGGCCGCCGCGGCCGGTGCCAGGAATGTCGGAAGCGCTGACGCCGCCTTCAGTCGCGATGCGCTGCACGGAGGGGGCGACCTTGTCGGCAGATTTCTCCGCCGCCGCGCCGGCCTTCGCCGGAGCGGCGGCAGCGGAGGGTTTCGCGGAGGACGCAGCAGCGCCGCCGCCTTCGCTCATGCGCGCGATGACCGTGCCGATGGAGACGGTTTCGCCGGCCTTGATGAGAAGGTCGCCGATGACGCCGGCGGCAGGGGCCGGAACTTCGACCGCAACCTTGTCGGTTTCGATCTCGGCGATCGGATCATCCTGCTTCACGGTCTGTCCGGGTTTCACCAGCCAGTTGGCGAGCGTACCCTCGGTCACGCTCTCGCCCATTGCGGGCACCTTGATATCCATAGCAGCTCCAGACGCGGTTGACGCCCCCGCCGGCTTGGCCGGGGCGGAGGATGGGGTTGATTTGGGTTGGGCGGATTGAGGTTGAACAGGCTTCGCGGCGCCGGCGGCGCCGATGCGGCCCAGCAATGCGCCCACCTCGACGGTGTCGCCCTGCTTCGCCACGATTTCAGTGAGGACCCCCGCTTCCGCGGCGGCGACTTCGACGGAGACCTTGTCGGTCTCCAACTCCACGAGAGGCTCGTCCTTCGCGACCGTGTCGCCGGCTTTCTTGAGCCAGGAGCCAATGGTGGCCTCCCTTACGCTCTCGCCCAGCACCGGAACGGTGATATCGGCCATTTTCAAACTCCGGGGCGCCGCGCAGCAGTCGCGTCCCCTGCGTTTAATTCAGTGCGGCGGCCCGCGCCCCTTGCGAGGGCGTGGACCGCAGGTTCCCTATTCGAATGCCGCCTCGAGAAAGGCTTGCAGTTCCTTGTTGTGCAGGCTCATCGTGCCGGCGGCCGTGGAGGCCGAGGCAGCGCGGCCAACATAGCGCGGACGCTTGTGCGTGACATCGAGACGTTCAAGCGTCTTTTCGATGTTCCACTCGACGAAGCTCCACGAGCCCATGTTGCGCGGCTCTTCCTGGCACCAGACCATGTCGGCCTGCGGGAAGCGCGACAGCTCCTTCATCAGGGACGCAACCGGGAACGGGTAGAGCTGCTCGACGCGGAGCAGGTAAATGTCGTTCGCCTTGCGCTTCTCGCGTTCCTCGAACAGGTCGTAATAGACCTTGCCCGAGCACATGATGACGCGGCGGATTTCATTATCCGGCTTCAGTTTCACGTCGGCGGCGCGGCCCGGCGTTTCCGCATCGTCCCAGAGGACGCGGTGGAAGGACGTGCCTTCGGCCATGTCGGCGAAGCTGGAGATCGCCCGCTTGTGCCGCAGCAGCGACTTCGGCGTCATCAGCACCAGCGGCTTGCGGAACTTGCGGTGCATCTGGCGCCGCAGG
>CAZJZQ010000233.1:0-2162 GCA_964550535.1 uncultured Rhizobium sp. | reverse complement strand
GCGTGTTCGTGTTGTTCGGCTCGGTCGAGTTCGACACCATCTTCGCCAGCGCCGCCGCGATCGCCGAGGCCCCGGAAGGCGCGAACGGCGAGGTGTTCCGCTTCCTCGGCTGGTCGCTGACCCAAGCCGGCGCGCTGACCGCCATCTGCCTGCTTCTGTTCATGGGCGCGATGGGCAAGTCGGCGCAGGTGCCGCTGCACACCTGGCTGCCGGACGCGATGGAAGGCCCGACGCCGGTCTCCGCGCTGATCCACGCC
Organism: uncultured Rhizobium sp.; assembly: GCA_964550535.1. GTDB lineage: Bacteria > Pseudomonadota > Alphaproteobacteria > Caulobacterales > Hyphomonadaceae > UBA7672. Next base: position 1,905 of record CAZJZQ010000233.1, on the reverse strand, counting down.
GCCACGATGGTGACGGCGGGCGTGTTCCTCGTCTGCCGCTGCTCATATCTGTACGAGCATACCGTGGTGGCGGCGAACATCATCACGGTAATCGGCGCGATCACCTGCTTCTTCGCTGCGACCGTGGGTCTTGCGCAGAACGACATCAAGCGCGTGATCGCGTATTCGACCTGTTCTCAGCTCGGTTACATGTTCTTTGCGGCGGGGCTCGGCGCTTATGAGGCAGCGATGTTCCACCTGTTCACGCACGCCTTTTTCAAGGCGATGCTATTCCTATCGGCCGGCGCGGTCATCCACGGCCTGCACCACGAGCAGGATATGCGGAACATGGGCGGCTTGCGGAAGAAGATGCCGCTGATCTGGATCATGATGCTGATCGGCACGCTGGCGATCACGGGCGTGGGCATTCCCGGCATCCCCGGTCTGCACCTCGGCTTCGCGGGCTTCTTCTCGAAAGACGCCATTCTTGAAAGCGCATTTGCATCGCACGACGCATTTGCGCCGCTGGCTTTTTGGTTGGGTATTGGCGCGGCGTGCCTCACCTCGTTCTACTCGTGGCGCCTGATCCTGATGACGTTCCACGGCAAGCCGCGTGGCGATCACCATGCGCATGATCACGCGCACGACGCGCCGTTGGTGATGGCTGTGCCGCTCATCCTTCTGTCGCTGGGGGCTCTGTTCGCCGGGATCGCCTTCTACGACGGGTTCGTGGATCACCACGAGGCGGCGTTCTGGGGCGATGCGATCTACAACGCGCCGGAAAATCATGTGCTGCACGACCGGCACGATGTGCCAACATGGGTGCTGTTCGCGCCGATGGGCGCGTGGATCAGCGGCCTTCTGTTCGCGCTGTACTTCTATGGCCTGCGGCCGTCGCTGCCTCGCAAGATGGCGGCGCATGGCGGACCGCTGCACAGTTTCCTCTACAACAAGTGGTATTTCGACGAGCTCTATAACCTCATCTTCGTGCGTGGCGCGGCCCTGTTGGGCGACCTGTTCTGGAAGGTTGGCGACAAACGCATCATCGACGGGCTGGGACCGGATGGCGTGACCAGTGCGACGAAGGCGGGGGCGTTCGGGCTGTCGAAGCTGCACACTGGTTATCTTTTCCACTACGCGCTCGTGATTCTGCTTTCGGCGGTTCTGTTCGGCGCGGCTATCCTGCTGGGGCAGGGCTGACGCATGAGCGCGATGCCGGTTCTTACGATTACGACCTTCCTGCCGCTGGTGGGCGCCTTGCTGATCCTGCTGGTCAGGATGATGGCGGGGGTGAAACTGGCCAACGGGGTCTCGAAGGCGATCTCGATCATCTTCGCGCTGCTGACGCTGGCGGCGTCAGTCTATGCGTTGACCATGTTCGAGGTGAACGCGCCGGGCTATCAGCTGGTCGAGAATGCGCCGTGGTTTGCGGGCTCGTCCTACAAGCTGGGCGTCGACGGCATGGCGCTGTCGCTGATCCTGCTGACGACCTTCCTGATGCCGCTGTGCCTGATGCAGGCGTGCCGTTCGATCGAGGACCGGTTGGCGGAATACATGATCGCCTTCCTCGTGCTCGAAACGCTGATGATCGGCGTCTTTTGCGCGCTGGACCTGATGCTGTTCTACGTTTTCTTCGAGGGCGGCCTGATCCCGATGTTCCTGATTATCGGGGTGTGGGGCGGAAAGAACAAACTCTACGCGGCGTTCAAGTTTTTCCTGTACACGCTGCTCGGCTCGCTGCTGCTGCTCGTCGCGCTGATCTACATGTACATTGAGACCGGCACGACCGACATTCCGGTGCTGCAGGCCTATGCGTTCGACCCGAACGTACAGACATGGTTATGGCTGGCGTTCTTCGCTTCGTTCGCGGTGAAGCTGCCGATGTGGCCGGTCCACACCTGGCTGCCGGACGCGCATGTGCAGGCG
>CAZJZQ010000232.1:0-2239 GCA_964550535.1 uncultured Rhizobium sp. | reverse complement strand
GGCGGCGGCGGGGCCGCGCTGCCGGTGGGCTTCTTCGCGGGCGCCGCCAGCCTCACGCCGCTGACGCTGGGGCCGGAGCCTGAGCTCCTGCGCGCGGCCGGTCCCGGCGTGCTCTGGATCGCGCTCGCCCTTTCCAGCTTGCTGCCGATGGAGCGATTGTTTCAGGCCGATCTGGAGGACGGCACGTTCGACGCCTATGCCGGATCAGGCGTGGCGCTCGAAGGCGTGGCCGCGGCCAAGATGCTGGCCCACTGGATCGCCACGGGCATCCCGCTGGCCCTCATCTCGCCCGTCCTCTGGATCATGCTACAGGGCGCGGCGGAGATCGCGCCGCTGGTCGCCCTCACCAGTCTTGTGGGCTCCGCGGCGTTTTTCTTCTTCGGCGCAATCGGCGCGGCGCTCGCGGCGGGGGTCAGGCGAGGGGGGCTGCTGATCGCGCTGGTCGCCCTGCCGCTCTACGCGCCCGCGATGATTTTCGGCGCTTCCGCGCTTTACGCTGCGGCTGGGGGAACGGAATGGGCGCCCGGCCTGATGCTCTGCGCCGCCGCCGCCCTCTTCGGCGCCGCGCTGGCCCCCTTCGCCGCCGCGATGGCGTTGAGGGCGGCGATAGATTAAATCCGGCCACAGGATCCGGATCGCGGCGCGTTCCGGAAGATGTGATGGGCGCGAATACGCCCGCAGACTAGACTGACTGGAAGAACCGGGAGGCCCAATGGCCGTCTTCTCTATCTTTGCGAACCCGCATCGTTTCATGGGCGTGTCGAAGCCGTTCGCCATCGGCTTCACGGTAATCGGAGTGCTGGGCGTCGCGTGGGGCGTTTATCTCAGCCTCTATGTCGCCCCCGCCGATTTCCGCCAGGGCGATGCGGCGCGCATCATGTTCGTGCATGTGCCGGCCGCGTGGCTGTGCATGTTCGCCTTCGCCTTCATGGCGGGGGCCAGCGTCGTGTCTCTCGTCTGGCGTCATGCGATCGCCGATGTCGCGGCCAAGTCGGCGGCCCCCATCGGCGCCGCCTTCACCGCGCTGTGTCTCGCGACCGGCTCGATCTGGGGCTATCCGATCTGGGGCACGTGGTGGGAATGGGATGCGCGCATGACCAGCGTGCTGATCCTGTTCTTTCTCTATCTCGGTTACATCGCCATCTGGAACGCGATGGAGACGCCGCAGAAGGCCGCGCGCGCCGCCGCCATCCTCGCGCTCGTCGGCGCGGTGAATCTGCCGATCATCACCTACTCGGTGGAATGGTGGAACACGCTGCACCAGACCAAGACCTTCTTCACCGGCGACGACAGCGCCGGCTATGAGTTCAAGGTGCCGATGTATGTCGTCGCGCTCGGCTATCTGTCGCTGTTCGGCGGCCTCACGCTGATGAACATGCGCTCCGAAATCATGCTCACGCGCGCAGGCATGCTGAACCAGCGCCGCATGGCCGCCGCTGATCGCGCCGCAGCGGAATAGGGGAGGCGCACATGCCGGAATTCGACAAGTACGCGCCTTATGTCTGGTGGGCCTACGGCCTCGCCGCCGCTGTTCTGGGCGGCCTGCTCGTGTGGTCGATCCTGCGCTCGGCGAAGGCGAAACGCACGCTGGATGAAGCGGAACGGGACGACGCGCCATGAAACGCTGGCTCTATCTTCTGCCCGCCGCCGCGCTGGTGGCGCTGGTCGTCATCAGCGTGATGCGCCTCACCGACGACAATCCCGCGCCTGCGACCTTCGCCTCGCCCGTGCGCCCTGCGCCCGCGATCGAGGCCCGTCTCATCAGCGGCGAAGCCGTCAACTTCGCGCAGCTCGACGGTCCGGTGCTCGTCAATTTCTGGGCCCCGTGGTGCACGCCCTGCAAGGCCGAACACCCGTTGCTGATGCGCATGCAGGCCGAAGGCGTGCCCATCCTCGGCGTCCTCCACATGGACACCAACGACAAGGCCAATCCCACGGCGGCGGTTGAACGCGGCAAGACTATGCTCTCACGCGACGGCGATCCTTTCACCGGCGTGCCTGTCGACGACACCGGCGACATCTCGCTCGGCTTCGGCATTACCGGCGTGCCGGAAACCTTCCTGGTGGATGCATCGGGCCGGATCGTGAAAACGATGCGCGGCCCCATCGTCGACGACCGCACCATGCGCGACTTCATCACCGCCTGGAAAACGGAAGCCGCGAAGGCAAAGACAGAGTAGAGGGCTGTCCAGCCATGATTGGGGTTACAGAAGCGCGCGGTTAGATGGGTGACAGATTT
>CAZJZQ010000231.1:0-2242 GCA_964550535.1 uncultured Rhizobium sp. | reverse complement strand
CATGTCGGCCAGCCCGCGATAGCGGCCCCAGTGATACGGCACGGCGCCGCCGCCGTGCGGGATGATGAAGCGCAGCGTCGGGAAATCGCGGAACAGATCGCCTTCGAGAAACTGCATGAAGGCGGTGGTGTCGGCGTTGATGTAGTGCGCGCCGGTGGCATGGAAGTTGGCGTTGCACGAGCCGGAGACGTGGACCATGGCGGGCACGTCCAGCTCCACCATCTTCTCGAAAAAGGGATACCAGGAGCGATCCGTGAGCGGCTGGGATGTCCAGTGGCCGCCGGAGGGGTCGGGGTTGAGGTTGCAGCCCACCATGTTCAGATCTTTCACGCAGCGCTCCAGCTCCGCGATCGAGTTTTCGATGGGGACGCCAGGCGATTGCGGCAACTGGCACACGCCGATGAAGGTTTCGGGATAGAGATCGCAGACGCGGTGGATCAGGTCGTTGCAGCGGCGCGTCCACTCCTGCGACACGCTCTCATCGCCGATATGATGCGCCATGGTGGAGGCTCGGGGCGAGAAGATGGTCATATCAGCGCCGCGCTCCTGGATCAGACGCAGCTGGTTCTTCTCGATGGTCTCGCGAATCTCGTCATCGGAGATGGCGGGATAGAGGGGCGGGGGCGTCTTCGCCTTGAACGCGGCCTTTTGTTCGTCGCGCCATTTGTTGTGCGGCTCGGGCGCGGTTGTGTAGTGGCCATGGCAATCGATGATCATGGCGCGCTTTCTCCGTTCGTCTTCATCATCGTGCGGATTGCGTCGAGCATGGCCGCGAGATCTTGTTCGCTGAGCGCCGCCGCGTATTGCGGGGCCCAGTCCTGGCGTTCGGCTGTCGCCGCAGACATGTGTGGAGCGATGCCGGCTTCTGCGACGGTGCGAGCGACTTCGCGCATTTCTTCGGCGCGGCGCGTTCCGTGTTCGAGCGTCCGTGAGATCATATAGCGCGACAGTGTGGGCCAGTCGGGGCCGGGGAACAGGTCGTCGAGGGAGTTCAGCACCGTGTCCTCGACCCCATATACGCGTGCGGCGAGCAGGGATTCAGAGAGCAGAGCTTCTATGCCCTTCACCATCACGGAGCGGCACATCTTGGCGGCGGAAGCCTTGCCCAATTCAGCCGAGAACACGGACGTTGCGGTAAAGCCGAGATCGTGAGCGAGCGGCAGGAAGTCCGCCGCATGTCGTCCGCCGAAGAGGATGGGCGTGGCGATACGTTTGGGCGGTACGGGGCTCATCACGGCGGCTTCGACATAGCGGCCGCTGGCGGCTTCGATGGCGGCGGCGGCCTGTTGCTTGGCGTTGGGCGAGGCGGAGTTGAGATCGAGGAAGATGGCGCCGTGTTTCAGGCCCGCCGTCACGGATTGGGCGGCGGCGAGCGTCTGCGCCGCGGTAACGGCGGAGATGACGAGGTCGCAGTCCGCAACGGCTTCGGGTGCGGAGCGCGCGGCGTGCACGGCCGTGGCGATGGCGGACTGGCTGGGGACGCTGGATGCGCCGGTGAATTTCAAATCCCACGCGGAGAGACGGACGGCTTTGCCGGAGAGGTCTTCAGCGAGGATGCGGCCGACTTCGCCGAGGCCGATGAGGGCGATGCGAAGGGTCATTTTCCGCTCCAGATGGTGGAGGGAATGAAGACGCGGCCTTCCATCAGCTTGCGCGCGGTGCGCAGAAGGGCCGAGCGTTTGACTTTCAGGCCCTGCGGCGTTGTCTCCACATCCATATCGACGGTGAAGAAGCCGGTGGGATGTTCCACCTCCAACTGCACGGCGCCATTGCCGGTGAAGCCGGGCGTGACGGCGATGCCTTCGGTGACCGAGCCTTTCAGCACGCAGGCTGTTGCGACGCTGACGGCGCCGAGGACGCCGATGGCTTCGTGAACGCGATGCGGGATGACGGTGCGCGTGGAGATGGCGCCGCCTTCGCGCGGGCTTGCGACGAGCGTTATCTTGGGGACAGTTTTCTTTGTGACGTCGCCGAGATTCATCGCGTGGCCCGCAGACAGGCGGATGGCTTCGACTCTGGCTTTCAGCGCGGTGTTGGCTTCGAGATCGGAGGGAGATTCATAGCCAGTGGCGCCAAGGTCCGCGGCGCGGATGAGGATGACCGGCATGCCGTTGTCGATGCAGGTGACGGCGACGCCTTCAAACGTGTCCTGCGCATTGCCCGTCGGGAGCAGCGCGCCGCAGTTGGAGCCGGCGATATCGAGGAAGTCGGTCATCACCGGCTCGCACGCGCCGGTGATGAC
>CAZJZQ010000230.1:0-2251 GCA_964550535.1 uncultured Rhizobium sp. | reverse complement strand
CAGATTCGCCCGCGCATGGCGCAGCAGGGTGAAGAAACGACCGCTCCCGCCACGCCGCCCGCGCCAGAAGATGACGCCCCTGCCCCGCAGCCCGCGCCCGTTGTTGAGCCGCCGCAGCCGGCCTTTCGCACGGCCAACGCGCCCGCGTCCGCCGCCGCTCCTCCGTCATCGCTTGAGGCCGAGTTCAAGTCGCGGAAGGTGACCTACAATCGTCCGCCGGAGAAACTCATTCTCGACCGCGCCATTGATGTGTCGCTGGTGGTCAACGCGACGGACGACGAGAATGCGGGGACCGACGCTTTGCAGGGCTTCCCCGGCACGGTGGTCGAGCGCGATGTCGAACTCTCCGACACGGTGTCCGCGCAGCTCACCGGGCTCGGCTTTGATATCGTGAGCCAGACGGTGGAGCGCCAGAGGCTGTCGGGAAAAACCATCAACCGCTGGCAATGGCGCGTGACACCGACTGAAACGGGGACACGCACGCTGATCCTTGAGATCTTCGGCTATGCTTCGGGTTCGCTCGACGCCGAACCGTTGGACGCCTATCGCGACGAGATCACGGTGGAGGTTGAACAACTGGGCCAGGTCATCAAGTGGGCCCAGAGCGTGCAGCCGATCTTCGCCGTGCTTGCCGCGCTCGCAGGCGCGGCGTCGGCGCTGTTCGCCTTCCTGCGCTTCCGGGCGGAGAAGAAGAACAGGAAGGCGGCCAAGCAGGATGCAGCTTAGGGCTGGCCGCTAGCGAGCCCTCGGGCTCGTGGTTCGATGGACGGCTGCTTTGCAGCCTGCTCACCATGAGCGCGGGCCGATCGCCCTCTACTTCAACAGCTCCAGCGCGCTCGCCGTCATCGCCTTCACGCCACTTTCGATTGTCGGGTCAGGATCCGGCGCGAAGGTGGGCGAGTGCAGCGACGGGAGCGGCACAGCGCCCGGCTGCTGTGCGGCCGCGTGTTTGTCGTGAGGCACCGCGCCGAGCCAGAACATCATGATCGGAATGCGCGGCTCCTCGCGACCGTAGCGCGCGAAGTCTTCGCCGCCCATGGTGGGCGTGACCTGCGAGAGCCCGGCGGCACCAGCAACGCCGCGCAGGATTGGTTCCAGCCGCTTCACCAGATCGGGATTGTTGTAGAGCGAGGGCGTGTAGTCTTCCTTGAACGACACCGTGGGCGCGAGATCGCCTTCAAGGCCGGCGGCCATCGCCTCGGCCTTCACGATGCGTTCGATGCCGCGCAGCAGTTTTTCGCGCGTCGCGTCGGCGAAGGAACGCACGGTGAGTTGCAGCTTCGCTTCATCGGGAATGATGTTGTGCTTGAAGCCCGCGTTGAAGGCGCCGACGGTGACGACGCCCGCCTCGATGGGATCGAGTTCGCGGGAGATCAGCGTCTGAAGCGTTGTCACGATGCGGGCGGCGACGACAACGGGGTCCTTTGCCGTTTGCGGATAGGCGCCGTGGCCGCCGACGCCTTTCACCGTGATGTCCACGCTGTCCACGTTGGCCATGACATAGCCGGAGCCGTAAGCCAGCGAACCGGCGGGCGATTCCGCGCTGTCGTGCAGGCCGATGACATAGTCGGGGCGCGGGAAGCGAGTGAAAAGACCATCCTCGATCATCGACATGGCGCCGAGGCCGATTTCCTCCGCAGGCTGGAGGTCGTGGCCGCAGGCGTGCATGACGCCGTTCTCTTCACCGCTCCAGGCGATGTCGCGTTGGGTGGAGGCGTAGGGGACGCCGGTTTTTTCGACGACCGGCAAGCCGTCCATGTCGGCGCGGATCATCAGGGTCGGACCCTCGCCGTTTTTCAGGACCGCGACGACGCCATAACCGCCGACGCCGTCCTCGATCTTGCCGAACTCCTTCATGGCGCGGGCTTTCACCCAGGCGTCACCGACATTGGTGGTGACGGTGAAGCCGAGGCGCTTCATCTCGGCGGCGAGGATGGCGGAGGAGTTCTTCTCCTGGAATGACAGTTCCGGGTTTTTGTGGAGGTGCTCGTAAACCTGCCGCAGCGATTTGCCCTGCGCGGAGAAGGATTGGGCCTCCGCCGGCTCGGGGCTGCCCGCGCAGGCGGCCATGAGGGCGGCGCCGAGGGCGTAGAGAGCTGCGTGTTTCATGTCCGTCTCCCAGGTTGGGAAAGGTTTAGCGGTTGAACGCGGCGGCGTCACCCTTTGCGGATATGGCGGCGCCTCCGGCATGCAGTGCATGCGGAGCGTGGTTGTACGTTCGCGCGGCTGAGGGCGGCGCGGTGCGGGTGCG
>CAZJZQ010000229.1:0-2297 GCA_964550535.1 uncultured Rhizobium sp. | reverse complement strand
CAATGGAGTTGTCGTGGCTGAACACGCCGATCTTGGCGCGCGACCCCGGATCGCGGGCGCAGGCCTTGATCTCGATCACGCCCTCATAAACCTCGGGAACTTCCTGAGCGAAAAGAGCGATCATGAAGCTCGGATGGGCGCGGCTCAGGAAAATCTGCGGCCCCTTGGTCTCGCGCACCACCTTGTAGAGATAGGCCCGCACGCGGTCGCCCGGGTTGAAGTTCTCGCGCGGAATGCCGTCATTGCGGCGGATCACGCCCTCGGCCTTGCCGAGATCGACGATCACATGGCCGTACTCGACGCGCTTCACCGTGCCGTTGATGATCTCGCCGGCGCGATCGCGGAAGTCGTTGTACTGACGCTCGCGCTCGGCGTCGCGCACCTTCTGGGTGATGACCTGTTTCGCGGTCTGCGCGGCGACGCGGCCGAATTCGAACGGCGGCAGCTCTTCGCGGAACTCGTTGCCGATCTCGGCTTCCGCATCCAGCTTCTTGGCGTCGGCGAGGTTGAGCTGGGTGACCGCGTTCTCGACCTCTTCCACGACGGTCTGCACGCGCCACAGGCGGGTGTCGCCATTGTCGGGATTGATCTCGGCGCGGATGTCATGCTCCAGGCCATAGCGCGAGCGCGCGGCCTTCTGAATCGCCTCTTCCATGGCGTCCAGAACGATCCGTTTATCGATCTGCTTCTCCTGGGCGACCGCGTTGGCGATTTGCAGGATTTCCAGACGGTTTGCTGAAACGCCGGCGGCGCTCATGCTGTTCACTCCTTGCTTGCGTCCCGGTCGTCGTCCGGGCCGTCATCTTCATCATCGATGAAATCGTCGTCGCCGGTTTCATCGCCTTCTTCGTCGTCTGCGACCTCGACATCGTCGAACTCGCCGCCGATTTCCTCGTCCTCGACGCCGGCGGACACCTGCCCGCGGGCCTGCGCCTCGCGGATCAGGCGGTCGGTCAGCACCAGATTCGCCTTCACCATGTCCACGACCGGAATTTCAGCGACGCCGCCATCCTTCAGATTGAAGGTCGCAACGCCGTCCGTCTCGCTCACGATATGGCCGTGAAAACGGCGGCGGCCGTCCACCGGCACGCCGATCTCGACGCGCACCTCATGGCCCGCCCATTTCGCGAAATCGCCCGCGCGCGTCAGCGGCCGGTCGATCCCCGGGCTCGACACTTCCAGCGAGTATTCGCCCATGATCGGGTCTTCCGCATCGAGCAGCGGCGACAGGCGGCGCGACAGCTTCGCGCAATCTTCCACATCCATCGTGCCGTCCGGCTTTTCCGCCATGATCTGCAACACCGGCGTGCGCGCGGTCGTCAGACGGACGCGGACAACATCAAGGCCGAGCGCTTTCGCCTCGGGCTCGATCATGGCCAGCAGCCGTGTCTCGATTTCGGTCAAAGCCCGCATGAAGCGGCATTATCCTTGTTTTACCGGAGCCCTGCGCGGACCCCAAATGCGAAGCGGCGGCCCAGTTCCCGGGGCCGCCGCTTCGATGTGAGAACTGGTTCGAGGGGGCATATAGGGGCGAATCCGCCTCCTGTCGAGCCCCCTCGAAACCGTTATTCAGGCGCCGGTCAGGAACCCTGTTCCGCGACCGCCGCCGCGTTGGCGTCGATACGCTCGATGGCCTCGTCAATATCGGCCGCCTTCGGGCACGCCCCCGCGCACGTCTCTTTCATGGCGGCCAGCGCCGCGCGCTGCTCCTGCCCTCTCGTTGCGTCGCCCATCACATACTCGATCGCGCCAAGATAACCTTTCGCCGACACCATCTGCGAATCGTACTTCACGGCGTTGCGCAGGAAGACGCGCGCCTTGTCGATGTCCTGCAATTCAATCTGGATCAGACCCATCACGAAATTCCCGCCAGCGTGATTGGCCGCCTTGCCGAGAAACTCGTCCATCTTCTTTTCCGCGACCTTGTACTCGCCCTTCTGATACAGCGCCGCAGCGTCCTGATAGATGCGGATGGCGTCGTCCATCCGCGTGTTGTCCTGCTTTGGCCGCGTAACCATCTGCGCGTCGACAACAGGCGCGATCGAGACCAGCGCCAGGCTGGCCGCAACAACGAAATTCGAAAGCCTCATGGAAATGTTTCCTGCATTCGCGCCGCTCTGCGGCGGCGCTTCCCCGGGATAAAGTTTCTGTCGTTTCTTGTGTCGTATCTGCGTGCAGGGAGGTTGTCCCATGGATACCTCCTCCCCGCCTGACTGGCCATACCTCACCGCAGCAAGTTTCCCCGGCGGATCTGCCAATGCGGACCCTGTCCAGCCATGATTGGGGTTACAGAAGCG
>CAZJZQ010000228.1:0-2370 GCA_964550535.1 uncultured Rhizobium sp. | reverse complement strand
ACTCCGCCGACAGGATGTTCTTGGTCTGCTCGGTCAGCGGCGTGTGCAGCGTGATGATGTCGGCGCGGGCGAGCAGGTCTTCCAGCTCCACCTTCTCCACCCCGATCTGCGTGGCGCGCTCCGTCGTCAGGAAGGGATCGTACGCGACCACTTTCATCTTCAGGCCCAGCGCGCGGTCGGCGACGATCGATCCGATATTGCCGGCGCCGATCAGGCCCAGCGTCTTCGCGTACAGCTCGACGCCGATATAGTCCTTCTTCGGCCATTCGCCCGCGATGGTGCGCTGGCTGGCCGAGGGGATCTGGCGCGCGGCGGCGAACATCATGGCGATGGCGTGCTCTGCCGTTGTGATCGCGTTGCCGAACGGCGTGTTCATCACCACCACGCCCTTGGCGGTCGCAGCCTTCACGTCCACATTGTCGACGCCGATGCCGGCGCGGCCGATCACCTTCAGGTTCGCTCCCGCCGCGATCACATCCTTGTCCGGCTTGCACGCCGAACGCACCGCGAGGCCGTCATACTGGCCGATGATGGCGATCAGCTCTTCCTTCTTCAGGCCAACCTTGCGATCGACCTCGATCCCGCGATTGCGGAAGATATCCGTCGCGCCATCGGCGAGATCGTCAGCAATAAGAACTTTCACCATGGGAGGCTCCTTCAGTGTGGGTATTTGAATTGGTTGAGACCCACGGCCGCCTGCCCCGGCGAAAGCCGGGATTCTGGAACAGCGTGGAAACGAGAACGGTCTTCCCGGCGGCGCGAAGCCGAAGTCAGGAACAAGGCCCGGCGCTGCGCGGAAAAGCGGATGGAAACCGGCGTCATCGCTGCGCCTCCCACCCTTCACGCGTCAGCTCATAGACGATGCAATCGTCCAGCCCGAACCTGCGCGGCCCCACCACCTGAAAGCCAAAGCGCTCGTAGAAACGCTGCGCATCGGCATTGCTGGCCAGCGGGTCGATCAGGATTTTCGTGACGGCCGGATGCGCGAAGCTGCGCGCGATGGCTTGCCGCATCATCACCGAGCCATAACCCTTGCCCAGCGCGTCTTCTTCACCGATCCAGATATCGATAGCGCGCAGGTTGGGGCCGCAATCGCCCCAGTAGTGCGAATCCTCATGTTCCGGATCAATGATCTGGATGAAACCCACGGGCCGCCCGTCCGCTTCCGCGACCAGTTGCTCACGCCAGTCGGGATCGACGCCCAGTTGCGTCGTCCAGCCCCAGTCATCATTGGGGTCGGACGCCGCCACATGCGGCTCTTCATCCCAGCGCGACAGCATGTCGATATCCGCCAGCGTCGCCGGACGCAGCGTGATAACGGGCTCCGCGTCTGGCAGACCCGGATCAGACATGGCCGCCCGTCCCGTCGCCCGTCCGCTTCCACTCGCGCGCGCGATTGATCTTCATCTTCGCATTGACCTGCTCGCCGAGATCGAGCCCCGCGATCGCAACCAGCCGGTGCAGCAGGATCACGACATCGGCGGCTTCCGCGCCAATGTCCGCGGCGTCGCCGGCCCGCACGGCCAGCACCAGCTCATCCATCTCGCCACGCGCGCGCTCAACGAGAACCTCAAGGTCCTTCACCTCGCCAAACGTGGCGTCGCCCCATTCGCGGATCGTCTGGCTGGTTTCAGCGGGCATTTCACCCTCCATGATTGTCGTCCCGGAAGCGCAAAGCGCTATCCGGGACCCATTCATCCGCTGCGGGCCTCGCGGGACGGTGCGCCCCGGCTCTCCGCTTCGCTGCGGCCGGGACGACAGTTAGGCCAGTTCCGCCACGGTCGTTTCAAACGCCCAATCGAGCCACGGCGTCAGCTTCTCGACATCCGCCGCATCCACCGTCGCGCCGCACCAGATGCGCAGCCCCGGAGGCGCCGCCTTGTAGCCGCCGATATCGTAGGCCGCGTTTTCCTTTTCCAGCGCCGCCACGAACTTCTTCACGAAGTCCTGCTGCGCCTTCTCGTCGAGCTTCGCCACACGCGGATCGGTGATCGACAGCGTGACGGAGGTGTTGGAACGGGTCGCCTTGTCCGCCGCCAGGAACTCCACCCACGGCGTCTTCGCGACCCAGGCTTCCAGCACGGCGAGGTTCTTGTCGGACCGCCCGCACGCCGCCTCGACGCCGCCGAGACCTTCCACCCAGTTCAGCGCATCGAGATAGTCCTCGGTGGCCAGCATGGACGGCGTGTTGATCGTCTCGCCTTCAAAGATGCCTTCGGTCACTTCGCCGGCCTTCGCCATGCGGAACAGTTTCGGCATCGGCCAGGCGGGCTTGTACGTCTTCAGGCGCTCGATGGCGCGCGGAGACAGGATCAGCATTCCGTGCGCCCCCTCGCCGCCCAGCACTTTCTGCCAGGAGTAGGTCAGCAC
>CAZJZQ010000227.1:0-2393 GCA_964550535.1 uncultured Rhizobium sp. | reverse complement strand
CCGCCAGTTGGGGAGAGTGTCCCCTGCCGCCCTTCCCGCACCCTGCTCCAGTTTCTGAAGTTTGATTAAACGTATCCACTACCGCTCGCCTCAGCGAACGCCGGGACGAACGGTGGATTTAGCGGAAATGGGATGGCGCCGGCCTGCCCTAACCCTGGAACGTCCGTTCGATGCGTTGGCCGCCGCGTTCGATGGCGAGGCGCCACACGGCCTGACCACCGGATTCGATACGGTTGATGGCGCTTTCCATGTCCTTCGCGGTGCGGATCACCGAGCCGTTCACCTCCTTGATGACGTCGCCGGGCTGGAAGCCGAGATTGCGGGCGATGGTGCGCGAAGGGACGCTGTAAACCAGCATGCCGGTCTGGAACGGGTCGAGGCCGAGTTCGTCGGCCAGCGCGGGCGACAGTTCGGCCACCTGCGCGCCGGTGAAGGGGTTGCGGCCGCCGACCTGCATCATCTCCGCCTTTGTGGTGCCCGGAGGCGCCGCGAGACGGACGTTGAGATTCTGCTCGGCGCCATTGCGAAGGATGGTGAGGGACACAGTCTCCCCTTCCGCCTTGGTCGCCGCAATGAACTTCATGCCGCGATCATCGAACACTTCGCGGCCATCGACAGAGAGCACCACGTCGCCCTTGCGCAGGCCCGCTTCTTCCGCCGGGCCGCCCTTGAAGATTTCCGAGATGATGACGCCGCGCGGGCGGTCGAGGCCCATGGATTGCGCGACATTGGTGGTGACGCCCTCGCCTTTCGCGCCCAGCCACGGACGCACCAGCGTGCCGCCATTCACGGCGGCGTCGACGATGCGCTTCACCATCTCCGAAGGGATCGCGAAGCCGATGCCGTTGGAGCCGCCGCCGCGCGAGAAGATCATGGTGTTCACGCCGACGAGACGGCCATCCATATCAACCAGCGCGCCGCCGGAATTGCCGGGGTTGATCGAGGCGTCCGTCTGAATGAAGGACGAATAATCCGACACGCCCACATCGGTGCGCGCCAGTGCGGAGATGATGCCGGAGGTGACGGTCTGCCCCACTCCGAACGGATTGCCGATGGCGAGCACGAGATCGCCCACCATCACGCCGCGCGTGTCGGTAATCTCCAGCGTCGGCAGGCTGACGCCGGCTGCATCGACTTTAAGAACCGCGAGGTCCGTGCGCGGGTCGGCCATCAGAAGCGTGGCGGGATACTCGCGCCGGTCGGACAGGACGACGCGGAATTGGTCGCCCTCCTCCACGACGTGATTGTTGGTGACGATGACGCCGTCGGCGCTGACGATGACACCCGAACCCAGAGAGTTTTCAACGCGTTGTTGCGTAGTTTGAACGTTGCGTCCGCAGTAGAAGCGCGCCCAGAACGGATCGGTGTAGGGGCAAGTCGAGCGCCGCACGAGGACGCTGGAATAGACGTTCACAACGGCCGGGGCCGTGCGCTGAACGACTGGTGAGAAGGATTGCTGGATCGCCGCCTGGCTGGCCGGAACCACGCGATCCGCGACCTGCGCCGGCGCCGCGGGAGCGGCCAGCTGGGCCATTTCCGTGCGCTGAGCCGCCTGCCCGTCTCCCGGCTGAGCCAGCTGGCCGATGGCCGGCAGCGCCATCATCGCCAGCGCCGTCACCACGGACGCGGAAATCACCAGCAGGACGTTCTGACGATTCATGTGCTCAGCCTCGACTAGGCGGGGGTCCGACAAGGTCATCAGCTAGGGGCCAAATCCGGCGCAAACAAGGCTTTGGCGGCGCAGCTTCAAGTAACGCACAAAAGAGAAAGGCCGCCCGGCGGCTAGCGCGGGCGGCCCAACTCTAACTCCGGATGAGGTCCGGTTTAACGGTTATTCCGCAGCTTCCGCAGCGGCTTCGGCGCGGGCGCGATCTTCGGCGCCTTTGGCCTCCGGATCGCGGTCGACCAGCTCGATCACGGCCAGCGGGGCGTTGTCGCCATGACGGAAGCCAGCCTTCAGGACACGGGTGTAGCCACCAGCGCGATCCTTGTAGCGGTCAGCCAGGGTCGAGAAGAGTTTCTGGACCAGCACGTCTTCCTTCAGCTGGGCGGCGGCCAGACGGCGGTTCGCAAGACCGCCCTTCTTGGACAGCGTCACCAGCTTGTCGACGACGGACTTGAGTTCCTTCGCCTTGGGCAGGGTCGTGGTGATTTGTTCATGACGGATCAGGGATCCGGCCATGTTTGCAAACATCGCCTTGCGGTGGGCGTGCGTGCGGTTGAGTTTGCGGAGCGCGAAGCCGTGGCGCATGTCGATCGACGGCCCTGAGGGGCCGCCCCTTCCTCAATTATGGTCTTCGTACTTCTTGGCGAGATCTTCGATGTTCTCCGGCGGCCAGCCCGGCACTTCCATGCCGAGGTGGAGGCCCATGCCGGCGAGCACTTCCTTGATT
>CAZJZQ010000226.1:0-2396 GCA_964550535.1 uncultured Rhizobium sp. | reverse complement strand
GAACGCGCCGTAATCGGTGATGTTCTTCACAACACCCTTGCGACGCTCGCCCTCGGCCATCGCGCCGACGATCTCGGCGCGCTGTTCGGCGCGGGACTCTTCAAGCACCGCACGGCGCGAGACAACGATGTTGCCGCGCGGACGGTCCATTTTCAGGATGGCGAAGGGCTGCGACTGCCCCATCAGCGGGCCGACGTCGCGGATCGGACGGATATCCACCTGCGAACCCGGCAGGAAGGCGTTCACGCCGCCCAGGTCCACGGTAAAGCCGCCTTTCACGCGGCCGACGATGGAGCCCTTCACAGTCTCTTTCTTCTCCGCAACACGCTCCAGACGCGTCCAGGCTTCTTCGCGGCGGGCCTTATCGCGCGACAGCACGGCGTCGCCCAGCGCGTTCTCGATACGCTCCAGGTAAACTTCAACGACGTCGCCGACTTCCGGCTGTTTGTCGTCTTGCGAAAATTCACGGGAGGGGATGCGGCCTTCGGTCTTCAGGCCGACATCGACAGTGATGAAATCGTTCTGGGTGCTGGTGACGGTCGCGGCGACAACCCGGCCCTCCAGCATCTGCGCGCCGGAGATGCTTCCCTCAAACAGCGCGGCAAAATCATCGGTGGACGGGTTCAGGTCGGTCGCGGGCATCAAAGCTCCAACAGGTTCGTCGTTACGGGCCGGCCGGTTGTCCCGGCGGTCTGGCCGCACCATGCGGCGTTTTCAGTCCTTCCCCGGAAAGCCAAAAGCCCAGCATTTCCAATGCAAAAAGCCCCAAGCTGCACGCCGCCCCTTATGGGATAGGCCGTTCAGCAGGGTTCTCCGCACGCGGGAGGCGGTGTTCTGGTCGCTTGTCCACCCAGAGTCAAGGCGTGGAGGGCCCTCGCTCTTCCACGAACGAGCGCCCCCGGCGGGCCACAAAAAGCCCAGGCCAGCCCTCACGCCGGCCTGATACCCGTCTCACGCCACCGCGAAGTACACGCCCAACACCAGCGAGGCGACGATGGTGATCGCATAGGCCGCCAGTCCGAAGACGATGATCGTCCGCTCCGAATTGGGGGAATTGCGATAGGCGGGATCGAGCAAGAACGTGTTCTCGCCCTTCACATCATAGAGGTGGAAGCCCTCCTCGATGAACACGATCTGGCGGAACAGGTTGCGGATCTCGCGCGAGCACCAGGCATTCAGATAAAGCCCGATCATCCCCAGCACCACGGGAATGCCGAAATACCACCATCCCGCATCCGACCCGTCATCCGCGACGAAGGCCAGCACGCCGATCACCACCGTGATGCCCAGCGTGTTCACGCCCGCCAGCATGGTTTCGTAATGGCGCACCCACGCCTGCTTGTTCTCGTAGAGCTTCAGCAGAATCTCGACATAGCGGTCATCGGCGATCGCAAGGTCACGGCCCGCAATCTTGATCTGGAAGCCCGACATCCCGCCCTCCCCGGCTGCTGCGTCAAGCATGCACGCGTAACCATTGGTGACAAGGCGATTCCGGCGCAGCGCTTATAAAGTGAAACGGCGTCCCGGATCTCTCCGGAACGCCGCTCGCTTACCCGCAAAAGCAGAAGCTCAACCTAGAACTTCAGCACTTTCACATAGCGCACCTGCGGCAACGCCTGGATCGCCGCCAACGTCGCCGCCGGCACGTCCTGATCCACGCCAACCAGCGCGATCGCGTCTTCGCCCTCCGCGACGCGGCCCAGGTTGAAGGTAGCGATGTTCACGCCAGCCTTGCCCAACTCGCCCGCCATCGAGCCGATGAAGCCCGGCTTGTCGGAGTTGTTGATGAACAGCATGAAGGGGTGGAAGTCGGCGTCCAGCGCCATGCCCTTCACCTCGACGATGCGCGGACGGCCCGCGATGATCGTGCCCGCGACCGAGCGCCACTTGCCGTCAACCTTGACCTTGATGCGGATCAGCGAGTCATAGACCGGCGAGTCATCACGCTTCGACTCTTTCAGAGAGCCGCCGCGCTCCTGCAACACCGCCGGCGCCGACACCATGTTCACTTCCGCGAGGAAGGGGCGCAGCAGACCGGCCAGCGCCGCCGAGGTCAGCGGTTTGCGGTTCAGCACGCTCACCTGGCCTTCATACTCGATCTCCACTTCCGATAGACTGCCATCGGCCACTTGTCCGGCAAACTGCCCCAGCTTCTCGGCCAGCGCCACGAACGGCTTCAGGCGCGGGGCTTCTTCCGCTGTCACGCTCGGCATGTTCAGCGCGTTGGCGACCGCTCCGGTCAGCAGGTAGTCGGCCATCTGCTCGGCGACCTGGAAGGCCACATTGTCCTGCGCTTCCACGGTGGACGCGCCAAGGTGAGGCGTGGCGATGAAGTTCGGCGCGCCGAACAGCACGTTGGTTTTCGCGGGCTCTTCAAGGAACACGTCGAACGCGGC
>CAZJZQ010000225.1:0-2408 GCA_964550535.1 uncultured Rhizobium sp. | reverse complement strand
ATGCGAACGGGTTGGCGCCGGACGAGCCAGCCAGACGCACGGTCGAGGTCGAGGCGTTCTGCTCGTGATCGGCGTGCAGGATGAAGATGCGGTCCATCGCGCGGGCGAGAACCGGGTTCACCTTGTAGTCTTCAGCCGGAACGGCGAACGACATGCGCAGGAAGTTGGATGCGTAGTCCAGCTCGTTGCGCGGCGACACGAAGGGCTGGCCCGTGTGGTACTTGAACGCGCGCGCTGCGATGGTCGGCATCTTCGCGATCATGCGATGCTGGGCGACTTTGCGCTGCTGCGGGTCATCGACGTTCGTGGAGTCATGGTAGAAGGCCGACAGGGCGCCGACAGCGCCGCACATGATGGCCATCGGATGAGCGTCGCGGCGGAAGCCTTCAAAGAAGCGGTCAAACTGCGCGTGCAACATCGTGTGACGCGTGATCGTGTTGTTGAATTCTTCGTTTTGGGCCGCGTTCGGCAGTTCGCCGTGCAGGAGCAGGTAGCAGACTTCCAGGAAGTTTGACTGCTGGGCCAGTTGGTCGATCGGGTAGCCGCGATGGAGCAGGATGCCCTCGTCGCCGTCGATGTAGGTGATCTGGCTTTCGCACGAGGCGGTCGAGGTGAAGCCGGGGTCCAGCGTGAACATTCCGGTCTGGGCGTACATCTTCCCGATATCGATCACATCCGGGCCAATGGTGCCGCTATAGACCGGCAGCTCAACGGTTTTTCCGTTGGCGGTGACGGTCGCCTTGCCATTGGGTTTCACCTTGTTTTGCATCGACCCGGTCTCCTCATAATTCCAAACACAGGTTGCTCAGCGGGCGCCGCAGGCATGATCCCTGATACGTGCGAAAGCTTCATTACGGCCTAGCAAGGCCAGCACAAGACTTATATCGGGCGCGGGCGCGCCTCCAGTAAGTACAGCGCGCAAAACAGGGCCTATTTTTCCAAGGCTGATGCCGTTTTTGGCGCAAAACTGGGTAAGCTCTTCCTTGATCGGAGGTTCTGACCAGTCCTGAATCCCCTCCAAGGAAGGTAACAACGCCGCGAGGCGATCCCGCGCCTCGTCATTCACCTGATCGGCGGCCTTTCCGGTCAGTTGGATGGGCCGGAGGTCGCCGAGGAAGCGGGTCTGCTCGCCCAGCTGGACGAGGTTCGCCGCTCGGGTTTTCAGATGCGGCATGGCGGCACGGATTCGGGTTTTCACCGCTTCGGAGAGCGCGAGCGCCTCCGGGCGTTTCACCCAGAGATCGAATAGACGCTGATCGGCCGCTTCGGCCATGTAATGCTTGTTGACCGAGTCCAGCTTGGTGATGTCCAGCCGGGCAGGCGCCTTGTTCAATCCGTCCAGTTCGAACCACTCGATCGCCTGGGCCTCGCTGATGATCTCCGCATCGCCATGGCTCCAGCCGAGACGGAGCAGGTAGTTCTTCAGTGCTTCGGGCAGGTAACCGAGGTCGCGGTAGGCTTCCACGCCCAGCGCGCCGTGCCGCTTGGACAGCTTCTTGCCGTCCGGACCGTGGATCATCGGAACGTGGGCATAGACCGGAATATCCCACCCCATGCCCATGAAGATCGGCGTCTGACGGAAAGCGTTGGTCAGGTGGTCGTCACCGCGGATCACATGGGTGACGCCCATGTCGTGATCATCGACGACCACGGCCAGCATGTAGGTCGGCGTGCCGTCAGCGCGCAGCAGAACCAGATCGTCGAGGTTGGCGAAGCGTTGCGTGACCGGCCCCTGCACGGCGTCGTCTATGGTCAGCTCGCCATCGCCGGGCATACGCAGGCGCACGACAGTGGCGGCGCCGTGCGGCAGAGGCCGCGCCGGGTCACGCCAGGGCGAACGGAACGGCTTGAGCAATTCGTCCAGCCGCGCGGCGTCGTCAGCAGACAGGGAACCGTCCGTTTCCTTTTTCTTGCGCAGACCGTCAGCCTCATCGCGCCGCGCCTGAAGTTCCTCCTGCGTTACCGGGCAGCGATAGGCGGCCCCGCGCTTGACAAGCTCATGCGCCACCTCGGCATGGCGGGCGGCGCGCGTGGATTGCATCACGGGCGGCTCGTCTGCTTCCAGGCCCAGCCAGGACAGGCCATCGAAGATCGCATCAATCGCGGCGGGGTTGTTACGGTCGTGGTCCGTATCTTCAATCCGGAGAAGAAACTTGCCGCCTTTCGCCCGGGCGAATAGCCAACAGAACAGCGCTGTCCGGGCGCCTCCGATATGGAGATAGCCCGTGGGGGAGGGGGCAAAGCGCGTGACGACGGTCATATCTTGCCAATGGTCCTGCAGCCTGGGCTCCAGCGCGCAATATGCGCTCCGGGGGAGCCGGTGCGCGCCCTGAAGACCACAATCGCCCCTGTGGAAGCAAGCCCCGGAGAAGCCCCGGCGGCGCGCTTTCGGCCTTTCACGGTATTCG
>CAZJZQ010000224.1:0-2418 GCA_964550535.1 uncultured Rhizobium sp. | reverse complement strand
TTCTGTGATTTTTCGTGGAATGAGGACCCCGTTTAAGGGGTGATTTTCGTCCAAGCGGGACCCCTTAACGTGGGGTCATCAAAGTGCCTCCGGTTTGAACGGAGGCATTTGTGTTTTGGATGTTGGTTGTGGAGACGATTGCAAAGATACGTCGGCTGTCGCTGGTTCAGGGGAAGTCGATCAAGGCGATCTGCCGGGAGTTGAAGATCTCGCGGAAGGTTGTGCGCAAGGTTCTGCGTTCAGGCGAGACGGAGTTCCGCTACGAGCGCAAACACCAGCCCTATCCGCGGATGGGGGCCTGGCGCGAAGAGCTGGATCGGGTTCTGTCGGCGAACGCCGCCAAGCCGCTGCGGGAGCGGCTGACGCTGATCCGGATCTTCGAGGATCTTCGGGACCTTGGCTATGAGGGCAGCTACAGTTCGGTGTGGCGGCACGCGCAGGCGTGGGGAAGGGAACGCGGCAGCGCTGCTGCGGAGGCCTACATCCCGCTGAGTTTTGCGCCAGGCGAGGCTTACCAGTTCGACTGGAGCCACGAGATCGTTCTTCTGGACGGGGTGACCACGACGGTGAAGGTGGCGCACATGCGGCTTTGCCACAGCCGGATGTTCTTCGTTCGGGCCTATCCGCGCGAGAGCCAGGAGATGGTGTTCGACGCGCACGACCGGGCGTTCGCCTTCTTCCGCGGCGCCTGCACGCGCGGCATCTACGACAACATGAAGACGGCGGTGGATGCGATCTTCATTGGCAGGGATCGCCGCTACAACCGTCGCTTCCTGCAGATGTGCGGCCATTACCTTGTCGAGCCGGAGGCCTGCACGCCGGCGGCGGGCTGGGAGAAGGGTCAGGTCGAGAACCAGGTCGGTCTGGTACGCGAGCGCTTCTTCACGCCGAGGCTGCGCTTCAAGACGCTGGAGGATCTGAACGGCTGGCTGGCCGACAAATGCGTCGCCTGGGCGAAGGTGCATCGGCACCCCGAGCAGGGCGAGCGGACCGTGTGGGAGGTCTTCGAGGAAGAACGCGCCAGCTTGATCCCCTATGCCGGGCGCTTCGACGGCTTCCACAGCGTTCCGGCCTCGGTGTCGAAGACCTGCACGGTGCGCTTCGACAACAACAAATACTCCGTGCTGTCGAGCGCCGTGGGCCGGCCGGTCGAGGTCCATGCCTATGCCGAGCGGATCGTCATCCGCCAGGACGGCGTGGTCGTGGGCGATCATGCCCGCGCGTTCGGACGCGGCAAGGTGGTCTACGATCCCTGGCACTACGTGCCGGTCCTGGCGCGCAAGCCGGGCGGATTGCGCAACGGCGCGCCGTTCCGGGAATGGATCCTGCCCTCGGCCATGGAGAAGATACGCCGCAAGCTCAAGGCGGCCGACGATGGCGACCGGCAGATGGTGTCGGTCCTCACCTGCGTCCTGACCGACGGGATAAGCGCGGTCGAGGCGGCCTGCCAGGAGGCGCTCGATCAGGGCGTCTCGTCGGCGGACATGATCCTCAACATCCTGGCCCGCAGCCGTGACCCGGCACCGGGCGCGATCCTTTCCATCCCCCAGGCGCTGAAGCTGGCTCACGAGCCGATCGCCGACTGCGCCCGTTATGACAGTCTCAGGAGGACAAGCAGCCATGGAACGCACCGAGGTTCTGGACCTGATGGGAGCGCTGAAGCTCTACGGGATGCGATCGGCCTATGACGAGATCATGGGCGTCGCCATCAAGCGGCAGCACGAGCCGCCGAAGATCGTCGGCGACCTGTTATCGGCCGAGATCGCCGAGAAGCAGGCCCGCTCCATCAAATACCAGCTCACCGTCGCCAGGCTGCCGCTGGCCAAGGACATTGGCGACTTCGACTTCGCAGGCACGCCGGTCAACGAACCCCTGGTCCGCGACCTTGCCGGTGGCGGCTTCGTCGCCGATCAGCGCAATGTCGTCCTGGTCGGCGGCACAGGGACTGGAAAGTCGCATCTGGCCATCGCCATTGCCCGCTCGCTCATCCGCAACGGTGCTCGCGGCCGCTTCTTCAATGTCATCGATCTGGTCAACCGGCTGGAGACCGAAACCCGCGCGGGACGGCAGGGCCGCATTGCCGACCATCTGACCCGGCTCGACTTCGTCGTGTTCGACGAACTCGGCTATCTCCCCTTCGCCCAGGCCGGCGGGCAACTGCTCTTCCACCTGATCTCGAAGCTCTACGAGCGGACCAGCGTCATCATCACCACCAATCTCGCCTTCGCGGAATGGCCGAGCGTCTTCGGCGACGCCAAGATGACCACCGCGCTGCTGGACAGGCTGACGCACCACTGCGAGATCGTGGAAACCGGAAACGAGTCCTGGCGCTTCAAGAACCGCTCTCAAAGCTAAAGCCGAAGAGACCCATCACCCGCACTTGGCCTACCCTCTGCAACCCCGGCCAGCGCCGGGCAG
>CAZJZQ010000223.1:0-2515 GCA_964550535.1 uncultured Rhizobium sp. | reverse complement strand
CGGCCAGTGGAACAGCCTCGTCGAAACCCACGCCGCGCCCAAATCCGCGCGCAGCGGCGGCATCAGCGGCATTGCCAGCGGACGCATCCAGCGCCTGCAAGACGTCAGCACCGAAGAATCCCCGCGCGTCTCCACCGGAATGCCCGAAGTGGATCGCGTCCTCGGCGGCGGCATCGTCCCCGGCGTCGTCTGCCTGCTGGGCGGCGATCCCGGCATCGGCAAATCCACCCTGCTGCTTCAGGCCGCCGCGCGCATGGCGCAGGCTGGCGCGCGCGTCGTCTATATCTCCGGCGAGGAAGCGATCTCCCAGATCCAGGGCCGCGCCCGCCGCCTCGGCGTTGCATCATCGCCCGTCCAACTCGCCGCCGAGACAGACCTGCGCTCCATCCTGAAAGCGCTGAAAACCGCACAGCCGCAGCTCGTGGTGATCGACAGCGTGCAGACCCTCTGGTCCGACGGCCTCGACGCCGCGCCCGGCTCGGTCGGGCAAGTCCGCGCCTGCGCGCAGGAACTCACCCGCTTCGCCAAGAAGTCCGGCGCCTCCGTCATCCTCGTCGGCCACGTGACGAAAGATGGACAGATCGCCGGCCCGCGCGTGCTCGAACACATGGTCGACGCCGTCTTCTATTTCGAGGGCGAGCGCGGCCACCAGTTCCGCATCCTGCGTTCGGTGAAGAACCGCTTCGGCCCGACCGACGAGATCGGCGTGTTCGAGATGGGCGAGCAGGGTCTCGCCCCCGCGCACGATCCGTCCGCCTTCTTCCTCGGCAAGGGCGAGGAGCGCGCCTCCGGCCGCGCCGTCTTCGCCGCCATGGAAGGCTCACGCCCCATGCTGGCCGAGGTTCAGGCGCTGGCCGGACCGGAGGCCGCCGGCTCGCCCCGCCGCTCGGTGGTGGGCTGGGACTCAGCCCGCCTCTCCATGCTGCTGGCCGTGTTCGAGGCCCGCTGCGGCCTGCGGGCGGGTCTGCGTGACATTTACCTGAGCGTCACGGGCGGCTACCGAATCGCTGAACCCGCAGGCGATCTCGCCGCCGCCGCCGCGCTGGCGTCCGCGGTTCTGGACCGGGCGATGCCGGCGGGGGCCATATTTGTCGGGGAAGTGGCGCTTTCGGGAGCCATACGGCCCGTGGGGCGCATTGAGCCCCGCTTGCGCGAAGCAGCCCGCCTTGGTTTTACAACAGCTTACGTACCCCCCGGGGCGCCAGGAGCAGTCGACGGCATGGTGGTCCATGAGGTATCCAGACTGCAACAACTCGTGGACGCGATGCAGCGGGAGTAGGGATTTGTCCGACCTGTTTGACGGCAATATCCAGCCGTTCGACATCATCGTTCTCGCGGTGATCGTCGTATCCGCTGTAATGTCTCTGGGCCGCGGTTTGATCCGTGAAGCCTTCTCGGTGATCTCCTTCGTCATCGGCGGCGTCGCCGCCTACTTCGCGGTCGTCCTGCTTGGGGAGCCCCTGCGCGGAATGCTCCCCGAAAGCTGGCCCGCCATCGCCGGAACATCGATTCTGGTGATTGCCGGCTTCCTGATCGCCTACACAGCCGCTGCTTTCCTGGGCGGCAGGTTGTCGCGGCTGATCCATTCTTCGCCCGAAATCGGAGTGGTTGATCGCCTCGCGGGCGCGGTTTTCGGCGTTATTCGTGGTGTTGTGGCCGCAATTCTCTTTGTTCTGCTGATGCAGGAGGCCCTGCCGCCGGAGTCCACACCTGCCTTCGTTGCCAAGGCGGGCAGCTACCCCTATCTGGACGTCGCCGCCTCCTGGATCCGGGACCATGTACCCGGCTTTGTGGAGCGGGCGACCCAGTCGACTCCCGGCCCCATATCGGCCGGCGCAGACGGCGCCTGAAACCTGGCTGCGGAGGCTCTCGTGTTCGCTCCTGAATTCCTGAACGAGGCCGAAGACGACGACTTCGCCCCGGGCGTGAAGGACGGCATGCGGCACAAGTGCGGCGTGTTCGGCGTCTTCGGGCGCGACGACGCCGCCGTGCTCACCGCGCTCGGCCTCCACGCCCTCCAGCATCGCGGGCAGGAAGCGTGCGGGATCGTCACCTATGACGACAAGGCCGACCGCTTCTTCGCCGAACGTCACATGGGCCTCGTCGGCGACAATTTCAGCGAAGACCGCCCTGCCATCGGCCGCCTGTTCGGGCGCATGGCCGTGGGCCACAACCGCTACTCCACCTCCGGCCGCGTCGTGCTGCGCAACATCCAGCCGATCTATGCCGACCTCGCCTCCGGCGGTTTCGCCATCGCGCACAACGGCAACCTCACCAACGCCCGCGCCCTGCGCCACCGGCTGGTGGAAGACGGCGCGATCTTCCAGTCCACGATGGACACCGAAGTCGTGCTGCAACTCACCGCCCGCTCGATCAAGGGCACGGTGGTTGACCGCTTCATCGACGCCCTGCGCCACCTCGAAGGCGGCTACGCTTTCGTCGGCCTCACCGCCGGCATGCTGATCGGCGCGCGCGATCCGTGGGGCCTGCGCCCGCTGGTGCTGGGCGAGATCGA
>CAZJZQ010000222.1:0-2685 GCA_964550535.1 uncultured Rhizobium sp. | reverse complement strand
TCGACAATTCGGCGGGCGTCGATTCGTCCGACCACGAGGTCAACATCAAGATCCTGCTCGCCGAAGCGATCCGCAATGGCGAGCTGAAAGCCGCCGGCCGCAACGCCCTTCTCGCCTCGATGACCGAGGACGTGGCCCGCCGCGTCCTGCGCAACAACTACGCCCAGACCGGCGCGCTGAGCGTGATGGAAGCGACCGCCGCCGCCGACCTCGACAGCCACGAGCGCCTGATCGAGCAACTCGAAGCGCAGGGCAAGCTGGACCGCAAGGTCGAAGGCCTGCCCAGCGCCGAAGGCTTCCGCGAACTGCGGGAGGCGGGTCTCGGCCTCACGCGGCCGGAGCTGGCCGTGCTGATGGCCTACGCCAAGATCGACCTGTTCAACTCGCTCATCACATCGAAAGCGCCGGACGACCCCGCCTTCGAGGCGCTGCTGACGGATTACTTCCCCGATGCGCTGCACGGTTTCGGCGCCGCCCGCGCGCATCACCGCCTGCGCCGCGAAATCATCGCGACACGCCTCTCCAACCGCATCGTCAACATGACCGGCAGCACCTTCGCCGTCGACAAGCGCGACAGCGAGGGACAGGACGCGGGCGTCGTCGTCCAGGCGTTCGAGGCGGCGCTGGCCGCCTTCCACCTCGACGCCCTGTTCGACCGGATCGACGCGCTGGACGGCGTGGCCCCCGCCGCCGCGCAGGTGATGATGGCCGTCGAGACATCAGCCAACCTGCGCATTCTCGCCGGCGCGCTGGCGGAAGATTCCCGCATCGCCGGGGCCGGCTCCATCGGGTCCGTGGTGGAGCGCTATCGCGGCGCCATCGGCGAGATCCGCGCCGTATTGCCCGGCGCCCTGTCCGAGATCGTCGCCTCGCGCGTGGACCGGCGGACGCAGGCTTATCGCGCGGCGGGCGCCCCCGAAGATATCGCCCGCGACGTGGCCCTGATCCGCGCTCTCGCCTCGGCCCGCGAAACGGCGGATGTGGCGGAGCGCACCGAATGGCCGCTGGCCGCCGTGCTCTACATCCAGCACCAGATTGGCGGGCAGCTATGTCTCGACAATCTGCGCGCCGCCTCCCGCGATATTGACCCGCGCGACCACTGGGACAGGCTGGCCCTGCGCCGCGTGGCGGGCGACCTGCCCCGCCAGCAGATGCTGATCACCGCCGCCGTCATCCGCTCGGCGCAGGCCGAAAAGGCCGATCCCGCGAAACTCGACCGCGAGGCCGCCCGCGTGCTGGTTGAACGCTGGCTGGCGCCGCGCGCCGAACTGGCCGGACGCCTGACGCAGCCCATGCGCGCCTTCGACCGCCAGGGCGCCTGGAGCCTCGCCAAGCTGGTGTTGCTGGGCGATGCGGTCCGCGAATTCACCACGGCGGCGGCTGAAGGTTCGTCTGACTGACGGCCCGGTAATTCTGGACTTCGCCCGGAATTTGCAGACACTTGCGCGCAATGGGCGAAGCAGCGAGAAGCGCCCGAGGAAACAGGCGGCGCAATCTGACCCCCGCCTGTCGTGCGAGACCCAATGACGGTGCTGGACCGGACGCTCACATTTCGCGATGCGCGCGAGAACGACGCCGCTGATCTCGCCGAGATCGGACGCGACACGTTCGTCGAGACGTTCGGCCGTCTCTATCCTCCGTCCGACCTCAAGACATTCCTCGACGAGACCTATACGCTCGACACGATGCTCGCCGACCTGCGCGACCCGCAGGTGGAGGTCCGCATCGCCTTCTCCGGGCGGCGCATGGTGGCCTATTGCAAGATCGGCCCGGTAAAGCTGCCGGTCGACACGGGCGGCCGCAAGGCGCTCGAACTGCACCGCGTTTACGTCTATCAGGCGCGCCAGGGCGTGGGCGTCGGCCGCATCCTGCTCACCTGGGCGATCGAACGGGCGCGGCGGCGAGGCGCGCAGGATCTTTACCTCGGCGTCTGGGAATCCAACGAACGCGCCATCGCCCTCTACGAAAGCCGGGGATTCGTGAAGGCCGGCGCCTACAAGTTCCGCGTCGGCGATACGCAGGATGACGAAATCATCATGCGGCTGGCGCTGGTGTGAGACGGCCCCCCCTCTTAACTCCGTGACCGTTCCAGCTTAGAAATTCCTCCGGCCCGAGGGCTGAGGGAGCTATTCTGTAATGGACATTTCCGCGCTGCTTGCCGACCCCGCAGCCTGGGCGGCGTTGATCTCGCTTGTGGTCATGGAGGTCGTCCTCGGGATCGACAACCTGATCTTCATCTCGATCCTGACGAACAAGCTGCCGGAGCATCAGCGTCCGAAAGCGCGGACGATCGGCATCAGCCTCGCCCTGATCATGCGTCTGGGCCTGCTCGCCACCATCACCTGGATCGTCGGCCTCACGACGCCGGTGTTCGACCTTGGCGTCACCGGGCCGGTCAACGATCACGGCATGCCGGAATTCGAGACCGAGTTCTCGTGGCGCGATATCATCCTGATCGCGGGCGGCCTCTTCCTGGTCTGGAAGGCGACGACCGAGATACGCCACAACATGGAGCCGCACGAAGCGCACGCCGCACCGACCGCCGGCCGCGTCGCCACCAATTTCGGCGCCGCCATCGTCCAGATCATCATTCTCGATATCGTGTTCTCGATCGACTCGATCCTGACCGCCGTGGGCATGACCGACCACCTGCCGATCATGGTGGTGGCGGTGGTCGTGGCGGTG
>CAZJZQ010000221.1:0-2687 GCA_964550535.1 uncultured Rhizobium sp. | reverse complement strand
GCATGTGGCCGTGGTCGCGATAGCCGGTGATCACCTGGTCGTCGGCGTCCAGCACCGCCTGCACGCCCACCACCACCGCCTCCTGCCCGATATACAGGTGGCAGAACCCGGCGATCAGGCCCATGCCGTACAACTGCCCCGCCTTCTCCTCGAAGCGGCGGATCAGCAGCATGTCGCGATAGAACTGGATCAGGTCCGCCTTCGACGCCTCCCCAATCTTCCGGCGCGCGGATTTGGAGGCGGATTTTTTCGCTGCGGACATGTCGTGACGTACCCTTTCTCAGCAACCTGCCGAAGAACGCATGACACCGGTGTCAATATCCCAACCCGAAGCCAGCGGAAAGACCCTCGCCTCTTTCCGGGGCGGAATCTGGGTTCGGGCGTGCTGGCGAAGGACGTATCCGCCGGTGTCGGGGGCCATGGGAATCTCCCGTATCGCCCCAATACTAGAGGATACGCCAGCGCCGTCCAATAAAGTTATGCGTTATAACTATTCCACAGCCCGGATAGCGACCAGCAACTCGTCAGGCCGCGCATAGGACAGCTTCGTCCGCGCCAGTTCCTCGACATAATCCAGGTCCAGCGACCCGTCCCGCAGCCGGTCCAGCTGCCCGTCCAGCTGATTCCGCTCGGCGCGCAGCCTGGTCAGCTGGGCCTTCAGTTCTCGCTCCTGGCTCTGCAATTCCGTCCACTTTGCCAGCCCCTGATCCCCCGCCAGCGCGTGATAGGAGAAATAAACGATGATCCCCCCGAGAAACACGGGCGGCAGCACCGACTGGATCGTTCTGACAACGCCGTTGAAATGCACGCGGGCCCCTGCCCTTGGCCAAGGTTACTGTCTGCTCGCCCGACCTGACGCTGACGCGGTTAACGCGCCATGAATCGCGCCGTTAACGGACGCCCTTTCCCCGGCCCGGCGATTGCTTGATCGCCTGTCAGACGAATGAAAGGCTCCGCAATGGTACAGGCCTCCTGGTCGAACGACGGTATCCAGCATCCCCTCAAGATGGCCCACGGCGTGTCCGGTGGTTTCGCCACAAACCATGCGCTGGCCGCCCTGCTGGACTGCTATCCGGCCGAACTGATGGACATCAACCGCTACACCTCCGACGCCGAGGGCCGGGTCACCATCGCCGCCGGCGAACGCGGACAGGCCAGCGGCGCGGCCATCCTCGACGCCGTCCGCAGCGGCCGTCTCTCAATCAACCTGCGCGGGATCGAGCGCGCCCACCCGGACCTGTGGGACGAGGTGCAGGCGTCCTTCGCCAAGCTGTCGATCCGTCTCGGCGCCGAGGCGGCGCGCAAGATGACCGGTCAGCTCATCATCTCCTCCCCCGCCACCCGCACGCCCTATCATTTCGACGACGCCGGCGTGGTGCTGTTCCACCTTCGCGGCGTGAAGCGCCTGTTCGTCTATCCCGCCACGGAGACGTTCCAGCCGCAGGCGGCGATGGAGCGCGTCCTCATGCGGACGGCCACGGAGGAACTCCCCTACCGCCGCGCCTTCGACGCCGCCGCCCTGGCCGTCGATCTCAAGCCCGGCGAGGCCCTGTCGTGGCCGCTCTACGCGCCGCACCGCATCGAGAATCTCGGCGGCCTGTGCGTGTCCCTGTCGATGGACTTCCAGACCTGGTCCAGCCGCATCACCACCGGCGCCCACCGCGCCAACGGCGTCCTGCGCCGCCTCGGCCTCAAGCCCGCCGCGATGGCGAACACCCCGAAACCCGCGCAGGCCGCCCTCTGGGCCCTCTCGATCGCGATGGGCAAGCTCGGCCTGATGCAGAACAACATCAAACACATCCCCCGCACCTTCGACCTCGACGAACCCGCCGCCAAAGCCGCGTGACGCCTGCGGCGCAAGGCGGCAACGGACACCGCCAAAACAAAAAGGCCGGGGCTCTCACCCCGGCCTTTGTCATTCCGTCCTGCGCGTCTCTCAGGCCCGGATCGACGACCGGCCGAGATAGCGCGCCTGCGTATCCAGTTCTTCCTCGATACGCAGCAGCTGGTTGTACTTCGCCAGCCGGTCCGACCGCGCCAGCGAGCCCGTCTTGATCTGTCCGCAGTTCGTGGCCACCGCGAGGTCCGCGATGGTCGCATCTTCCGTCTCGCCCGAACGGTGCGACATCACCGCGCCATAACGTGCGTTCAGCGCCATCGACACCGACTCCAGCGTCTCCGTCAGCGATCCGATCTGGTTGACCTTCACGAGGATCGCATTCGCCGCGCCGCGCTGGATGCCTTCCGCGAGGCGCAACGTGTTGGTCACGAACAGATCGTCGCCGACCAGTTGGCATTTGTCGCCGATGGCCTGCGTCAGCGCGATCCAGCCCTCCCAGTCATCTTCCGCCATGCCGTCCTCGATGGACACGATGGGATAACGGCTGACGAGGTTGGCGAGATATTTCACGAACTCCTCGCTGCCGAGCGACTTGCCTTCGCCGGCCAGTTCGTACTTGCCCTTCTTGTAGAACTCGGTGGACGCCGCATCGAGCGCCAGCACCGCCTCGAGATCGACATCCAGGTGTTTCTTGGCAATCGCCGCACGGACGAGGTCGGGCGCTTCGCGAAGGAGTTTGGGATCGAGCATGACGGACGAGCAAAACCGCTCCTCCGCCCCGATTCACGCAAATTCTGACCGTCCCGGCCGGGCACCCAAGCGCCAGGCGCGGATCCCACTCGGCCGG
>CAZJZQ010000220.1:0-2694 GCA_964550535.1 uncultured Rhizobium sp. | reverse complement strand
CGTGAAGAAGCGGAAGATCTGCGTGAGCAGGTTGCGCTCCTCGTCGGAGAGCTTGGCCGCCCAGTCCTTGCAGTCTTCGCCAAGCGGCACTTCCTCGGGCAGCCAGTGAACCTGCTGCTGGCGCTTCCAGAACTCGTAAGCCCACGGATAGCGGAACGGCTTGTAGGAATAGGACGGCGTCAACAGCCCGGCCTGCGCACCCGCCGGCGTGATGATCCTGGCTGTATCCGACATCGATTCCCTCCTGAAGCTGGACCCGAATTCCCTACTATATGTAGCGTTAACAAAATCCCGCAAGCACCACATATAGCGCAAATCGCCGCGCCGGCTGGTCAATCTTCCGGCATGGCGTCACGCCTGAATCAGCCCCCTGAATCAGACCCGAAGACCGACTCTGACGGCACAGCCGGTCACACGCCACTGCGCACGCACGCGCCATCCACAACAGATTGCGATGAGTTGACCGGACGGCTCCCGCCCTGCCCGAAGCACGGCGCCCAAATGCACAGGAGCCGCACCGCGGTCAGCAGGCCGAAAAGCCTGGAGATCGCCGGAATCCGGCGGTTGCCGGAATCTAACGGTTGATCGTGTAGCTGAAGGCCACGAAACGCTCGTCCTCGCGGACGTCGTTCTCGCCGGTATAGTCGTGGAAGCGCAGTTTCCGCTCCACCATGCCCAGCGACATCTGGCCGTCCGCCACCGTCCGGGCGACGCCCAGCTGAAGGTCGCCGACCGTCACCTGGTCCCGCAGCGCCAGACCGTCCATGGCCTGCTTGTCCGCGAAGTTCCACACCAGCGCTTCATTGTCCGCGCCGATGAAGAAATACCAGGACGGGGCCTGCGCATTGGTGCCGCGCTGGTCACGATCGTCCAGGTTCTGACCGAAGCGGACCTCGGCGCCTGTACGGGCCACATCGGCGCCGGCATGGTTCTGCTGGAACTGCGCGCGCGGGGCGATCGCAACGTCAAAGCCCAGGCCGGTCTGCTCGGCGGAGGCGCTGAACGATACCTCGGCGCTCCACGTGTCGCCGGCCATCGCACGCACCGGCATCGGCATCGACAGATCGATGGCGCGGAAGCGGCCGGCATTTTCCGGGGACGCCCAGTTGGAAGGGCTGAAGTCATTGCCTACCTTCAGGGGCAGGCGGAATTCGCCGCCCGAGAGGGTCGGAAAAATTGGCTCGTGCTCGCCTTCTTCACGGAACTCCGCCCCAGGGCGGCTAACCGGTCCGAGGTCGATGCGGATAACATCCGCTTCTTCCGCCTGCGGCGCGCAGCCGAGGCAGGAAATGGCGAGAATATTGCCGGCAAGACTGGCGATCATTGGATCAGCTCGTCCACGTCATTTGCCCCCCGAGGGTGGGCATGGTTCCTTTATAAACCCATAACGGGAATTTCAGGATTCCGTTCCCGACTGCGCCATTCCGGCGTCTGAATTCCTTTTAGACTACTTCAGAAACACTTCCGAGACAACGCGCGGAAAGCCTTGCAAATGCTGGGCGAGTGGCGCGTTTGCAGCCTTCGCAGGCGCCGCATTTTCTCTCGCCCTCACCGAATGCCGTGCAGAGTCAGCCGCTTGGGCGCCGCGTACCATAGCGGGACACGGCGGATGCCAAGAGGGCGTCCGGGTCAGGCCCGGACGCCCTCTCTCAAACGTCCCGTTTCAGCGCTCCGAGAGCGCGTACCGGCCGCCCTACTGGCAGGCGAGGCATTCCTCGTAATCCGTCCGTTCTTCCTTGGCGAAGGCGGCGACCTTCTCCTTGTCCGAACCGGCGAAGCCCGCGCGCTGGATCGACTTGGAGCGGCAGTAGTAGAGCGACTTCAGGCCCTTCTCCCACGCCGTCCAGTGCAGCATGTGCAGGTCCCACTTATCGATGTCCGCCGTCAGGAACAGGTTCAGCGACTGCGACTGGCAGATATAGGGCGTGCGATCCGCCGCCAGTTCGATGATCCAGCGCTGGTCGATCTCGAAGGCGGTGCGGAACACCAGCTTCTCCTGCTCGGTCAGGCAGTCGAGGTGCTGCACCGAACCTTCGTGCTCCAGGATCGAGGTCCACACGCCCGCCGTGTTGTTGCCGGTCTTCTCCAGAACCTCTTCCAGATAGGGGTTCTTCACCGAGAACGAGCCCGACAGCGTCTTGTGCGTGTAGATATTGGCCGGGATCGGTTCGATGCCCGCCGACGTGCCGCCGCAGATGATCGAGATCGACGCCGTCGGCGCGATCGCCAGCTTGTGGCTGAAGCGGGCCATCACGCCCATGTCTTCCGCGTCGGGGCAGGCGCCCCGCTCTTTCGCCAGCTTCACCGAAGCCGCGTCCGAACCGCGGCGCAGGTGTTTGAACATCGCATTGTTCCACGCCTTGGCCGTCGCCGATTCCATCGGCACGCCCTGGCTCTGCAGGAAGGAGTGGAAGCCCATGAGGCCCAGCCCCACCGAACGCTCGCGCTGCGCGGAATAAACCGCACGCGCCATTTCCGGCGGAGCGCGCCTGATGAAGTCTTCGAGCACGTTGTCGAGGAAGCGGAACACGTCCTCCAGGAACAGCTCGTCGCTCTTCCACTCCAGGAACTTCTCGGCGTTCACCGACGACAGGCAGCAAACCGCCGTACGGTCATTGCCGAGGTGATCGAGACCCGTGTGCAGCATGATCTCCGAGCACAGGTTCGACTGGCGCACCGTCAGGCCCAACTCGC
>CAZJZQ010000219.1:0-2723 GCA_964550535.1 uncultured Rhizobium sp. | reverse complement strand
CGAAGTGCGCGAGGCGGTGGATTTCTGCCGGTACTACGCCAGCGAGGCCGAGACGAAATTCGGCGCGCCGGCGCCGCTGCCGGGTCCGGCGGGGGAGACGAATGCGCTGGAGATGATGGGGCGCGGCGTATTTGTGTGCATCAGCCCGTGGAATTTCCCGCTGGCGATTTTCACGGGACAAATCGCGGCGGCTCTGGCGGCGGGCAACACGGTGATCGCCAAGCCGGCGGAGCAGACGCCGCTGATCGCGTTTGAGGCTGTGAAGCTGTTCCATGCGGCGGGGTTGCCCGCGGAAGCGCTGCATCTGGCGACGGGTGACGGGAGAGTGGGAGCGATGCTGGTGGAGGATGCGCGCTGTGGCGGCGTGGCGTTCACCGGGTCGACCGGGGTGGCGCAGAAGATCAACCGCACGCTGGCGGCGAAGGACGGGCCGATTGTTCCGCTGATCGCGGAGACGGGCGGGATCAACGGCATGTTCGTGGACACCACGGCGCTGGCCGAGCAGGTGTGCGATGATGTGGTGATGTCGGCGTTCCGCTCGGCGGGGCAGAGGTGTTCGGCGTTGCGCATCCTGTTTCTGCCGCATGAGACGGCGGATCACATTCTCACCATGCTGAAAGACGCGATGGATGCGCTGGTGATCGGCGATCCGTCCGATCCGGCGACCGATGTGGGACCGGTGATCGATGGCGATGCGCGGGAGGCCCTTGAAGCGCACATGGCGAAGATGCGCGCGGAGGCGAAGGTGCTGCACCGGGTGGATGTGGGGGCGCTGAAGGACAGGGGCGCATTCTTCGGTCCGGCGATTGTTGAGCTGTCTTCGATTGAACAGCTTGACCGCGAGGTGTTCGGGCCGGTGCTGCATGTGTTGCGCTATGACCCTGACGACGTGGCGCAGGTGGGGGAGGCGCTGTCCGCCAAGGGTTATGGCCTGACGCTGGGCGTGCATTCGCGGCTGGAGGGGTTTGCGGAGACGGTGAAGGCGCATGTGCGCGCGGGGAATGTGTATGTGAACCGCTCGGTGATCGGCGCGGTGGTGGGCGTGCAGCCCTTTGGCGGCATGGGCCTGTCAGGCACGGGACCCAAAGCGGGCGGGCCGCATTATGTGACGCGCTTCGGGATCGAGCGGTCGGTCACGGTGAACATCGCCGCGCAGGGGGGCGATCCGGGGTTGCTGAATTTGTGAGAGCGGCGATGCGCGGCGGGGAGCAGGCTGCGTCTCGCCCCGTCTCCCGTGTTTGTGGATAGCGAATTGAATTCGCAGGCGAAAAGCCATGATTCGCAAATTATCCTTCGGTTGTTCGCCCCTCGCCGCTTCATTCGCCGTCCTGGGCTTAGATCGCCGCCATCAGCATCATGCGCTCCACGCCGAACCGGGGATGCTTTGCCAACAAGGCATGATCTTTCCAGTCTGCCTGCTGTTCCCGATTGAGCAAAGGCGCGATGCGATATACAGTCTGCGTGGACTTCAAAAAGGGCGTTTGCCCATAGAGACTTAAGGGGAGCCATATCAGATGAAACGCGTACTTATTCTTGCGGCGTTGGTTGCGGCGGGCAGCCTTCCGGCGGGGGCGCAGACGGTTGCCGATACGCTGAAGGAAGTGACAACGAAGGGCGTGGTGATGACTGCCGCAGTGCAGGGCCAGCAGGTGCCGATCAACTACACCTTCAAAAGCGACGGCACATATGCCTCGACCTTCATGGGGCAGAGCGGCGCCGGCACATGGAAGATTGACGGCGACAAGCTGTGCACGCGCTCGCAGCTCGGCGAGAATTGCGCTGTCTATCCGGCCGGCAAGAAATCCGGCGATCAGTTCAAGGTGCAAGGATCGTCGCTGGGCGAAGCGACCGTGAAGATCAAATAGCGAAGCATCAGAAACGCAAACCGCGACGCGCCCTGTATCGAAAGATGCAGGGCGCTTTTCGTTTGCGGCGTGTGCATCGCGCCGGGACGGCCCCCTGCCTCCAAGCCGCGCGTCAACTGGCGTACTGCAAGGACGCCGGTTTACTGCGTCAACCCAGCCGTCGCTGTAGAACTGGTTCGCGGCGAGGCCGGGGAGAGGGGGCCGGCACGAGTTGCGGTGGGGGGCTGGCGGGCAGGCGTCTCCCGCTTTTCCCGTGAACTCAAGGCTTGGGAAAGCCCGATCCGAGTCGGGACCGCCGCCCCTCTCGCGAGGCAATGGTTAACGGGTGTTAAATCCCCTGATTTCTCTTCCGTGGATAAGCGAAAAGATTCCCGCGATTGGTGTGTTGACGGTCCATTAGGGATGTGGCGACACTATATCTAGCGTCGGGGCTGGCGCGGGACACCAATCCATTGGGTTTTCGCCGGTTCTGGCCCGAATTAACTATTTTTGGCCCCTAACGAGAGTGGTCCATGTCCGCTGAAGCCGTTTCCTCGACCGTCCAGAACGCCGCGAAAGCCCAAGGCCGCCGTGGGAAGCCCAAGGCGCAAACTGGTTTGCGCGTCGTTGAAGGGATCAAGATCGACCCTTCGCGCGACGCCCTTCTGACCGATTTCGGCAAGAAGACGCTGGATGACCGCTACGTCCTGCCGGGCGAGAGCTATCAGCAAATGTTCGCCCGAGTCGCGCTCGCCTATGCTGACCAGGATGATGCCGGACACGCGCAACGGATTTATGACTACATTTCAAAGCTGTGGTTCATGCCGGCGACGCCGGTCCTGTCGAATGGCGGCGCGGATCGCGGCCTGCCGATCTCCT
>CAZJZQ010000218.1:0-2755 GCA_964550535.1 uncultured Rhizobium sp. | reverse complement strand
TCATGAATCACATCAGGCCAACGATTTGAATCCTGAATGTCGATTGGACCTAGGGCCGATGTGTTTCAGGATGTAGCGAGGGCGATGTGGCTGGCGGCCCATGCGCCCATGCGTTCCACCGCCATGCGCGCGTGGCTGAGCATCGGATAGCGCGCCTGGAAGACGTGGAACATGCCGGGCCAGATCTCCAGCGTGACCGGCACGCCCGCGCCGCCGAGGCGTTCGGCGAGCGTGGTGGAGTCGGAGAGCAGAAGCTCCGCCTCCCCTGTCTGGATGAAGGCGGGCGGCAGGCCGCGCAGGTCTGCGTTGAGGATGTCGGCGCCTGATGCCGCGAGGCTGGCGGCGCCGAGATAGGCGGTGCGGCGCAGGTCGAGGCCCGCCTTGCTGAGGAAGGGATCGCGGCCGGCCTTGGCGGTCCAGCTCCAGCCGGTGTTGTCGAGGTTCACCCATGGGCTGGCGAGGAGGAGGCCCGCGGGTTGGGGTTCGCCCTTCGCCTTCAGCGCCAAGGCGAGAGCCAGCGCGAGAAAGCCGCCGGCGGAGTCGCCGCCGAGGATGAGGCGTTCGGGTTTCACGCCTTCCTTCAGCACGCAGCGATAGACGGTGAGCACGTCATGCAGCGCGGCGGGGTGCGGGTGTTCGGGGGCGAGGCGGTAGTCGGGGATCACCGCCGCAATGCCGGCCGCCGCCGCGAGCTGGGCGACGAAGGGACGGTGGCTGCGCGAGGAGCCCATGTTGAAGCCGCCGCCATGCAGCCAGAGCAGCACGTCGTCGCCATTCGCGCCCTTGGGCAGCAGGCCGAGGGAATTGACGCCGCCGAGCGGGATTTCGGATTCCATCATCCCCGGCGGGACGGGATCGTTTTCCACGAAGGCGTCGTAGGCGCGGCGCTGGGCGGCCAAATCATCGGGACCGGCGCCGCGCAGACGCGCTGCGACAGCCTCCACGGCTTTCGCGAGTTCGGCTGCTGCCTGTGATTCGGCGCCCACGTCCTGTCCTCTGCCTCCCCCGGCGGGGCGAGAGTGCCGTGTTACATCTGCATGGTCCAGCCTTCGACGCCCATGGCCGCCTGGCGGACGGCCTCGGTCAGGGTCGGGTGGGCGTGGCAGGTGCGGGCGACATCCTCGGACGAGGCCCCGAACTCCATGGCGACGCAGATTTCCGCGATCATTTCTCCGACGCCGACGCCCACCATATGGGCGCCGAGAATGCGGTCGGTTTCGGCGTCCGCGAGGATTTTCACGAAGCCGTCCGTCTCGTGATTGGTGCGGGCGCGCGAGTTGGCGGAGAACGGGAACTTGCCCGCCTTGTACTTCACGCCATCGGCTTTCAGTTCTTCCTCGGTTTTGCCGACCCAGGCGATTTCCGGCTTGGTGTAAACAACGCCGGGGATGATGCCGTAGTCGACATGGCCCGCCTTGCCCGCGATGAGTTCGGCGCAGGCCGCGCCTTCGTCTTCCGCCTTGTGGGCCAGCATGGGGCCGGTGGTGACGTCGCCGATCACCCACACGCCCGGAGCGGTAGTGCGGAAATGATCGTTGGCGATGACGCCGCGCTTGTCCGCCTGGACGCCCACGGTTTCGAGGCCGAGACCCTGGGTGTAGGCGCGGCGGCCAATGGCGACGAGCACCACGTCCGCGTCGATGGCTTCGCCCGCGCCGCCGGCGGCGGGTTCGAGCGAGAGCTTCAGCTTGCTCTTGAGCTTTTCGACGCCGGTGACCTTCATGCCGAGGCGGAATTCGACGCCCTGTTTCTGGAAGATGCGCTGGGACTGTTTCGCCACTTCGCCATCAGCGCCCGGCAGGATGCGGTCGAGATACTCGACCACCGTGACTTCGGAGCCGAGGCGGCGCCAGACGGAGCCCAGCTCCAGCCCGATGACGCCCGCGCCGATGACGATCATCTTTTTCGGAACCTGTTTCAGCGCCAGTGCGCCGGTGGAGGAGATGATGCGTTCCTCGTCGAAATCCACGCCCGGCAGCGGGGTGGGTTCGGAGCCGGTGGCGATGACGATGTTCTTCGCGGTGAGCGTGGTTTCGCCCTTGTCGCCCTTCACCACCACCTTGCCCGCGCCCGCGATGCGGCCCTTGCCGGCATAGACCGTGATCTTGTTCTTCTTCATCAGGAAGGCGATGCCGGCGGTGAGGCCGGTGACCGCTTCGTCCTTCTGCTTCAGCATCTGGCCGAGATTCACCTTCACGCCAGACACGTCGATGCCCAGACCGGAGAAATCCTTCTGCGCCGTTTCGTACAGTTCGGAGGCGTGCAGCAGCGCTTTCGACGGGATGCAGCCGACATTGAGGCAGGTTCCGCCGAGCGTCGCCGCCCCATCCTGCCCGCGGCTTTCGATGATCGCGGTCTTGAGGCCGAGCTGGCCGCAGCGGATGGCGCAGTTATAGCCGCCGGGTCCCGCACCGATGATGACGACGTCGTAGGTTTCGCTCATTGCATTCGTCTTTCAGTTTCGATGCGTGCGCGAAGCTGTGCGGACGCGGGATCATTCAGCGGCGGCGGGGCGGCCAGCGACGGCCGCCCGCACATCAGGATTAGATGTCGAGCAGCAGACGCTCGGGGTCTTCCAGCGCTTCTTTCACGCGCACGAGGAAGGTGACGGCTTCCTTGCCGTCGACGATGCGGTGATCGTAGGACAGCGCCAGATACATCATCGGGCGGATTTCGATCTTGCCGCCGATCGCGACCGGGCGCTCCTGGATCTTGTGCATGCCGAGGATGCCGGACTGCGGCGCGTT
This sequence comes from uncultured Rhizobium sp., assembly GCA_964550535.1. Taxonomy (GTDB): domain Bacteria; phylum Pseudomonadota; class Alphaproteobacteria; order Caulobacterales; family Hyphomonadaceae; genus UBA7672. The sequence continues at coordinate 8 of CAZJZQ010000218.1, read as the reverse complement.
GAGGATCG
>CAZJZQ010000217.1:0-2801 GCA_964550535.1 uncultured Rhizobium sp. | reverse complement strand
GCAAGATGCAGGACGACGCCACCTGGAAACAGGCCAAGGTCATCGTCGATCTCGCCAAACAGGTCGCCGCGAAGGACCCGGAAATGGCGGCGGCTTACGGGCTGTAAGCCGCCTGCGCTGACCAGAGCCCCGAATACCCCCCGATTGTAAATCCAGCCCCGTCTCGGTATGGCTGGGTCATCGCTTGGCGGACTGACGCCAACCGATTGTTCGGGGGAATAATCATGAAGTCCATATCTTTGCTGACAGCGCTCGCAACGCTGGCAATCGCGCCTGCGGTTCACGCTCAGGAGCAAGCCGCGCCAACACCGAAGCCCGATGATTCGGGATTCTACGTCGGCGGCGGCATCAACCTGTACTTTCTCGATAAGGCCCAGGCCGCCAACGGGATGCCAATCACCTTTATTGACCAGCCTTCGCCCGGCGCTTTCATGGGACGACTGGGTTACGCATTCAACAAGCACATCGCCGTTGAAATCGAAGCAGGGATCGGCGGGGCCAAATCGGAGTTCTCGACATCCGGCGGTTCAAACGCCGATGGCGACGTTGGCGTCAGTGGGCCTCTCGGCGCTCACCTGGTTCTCTCAGTTCCGGTCAGCGACAACATCTATCTGCTGGGCAAAGCCGGATACACCACGGTCGATATCTCACGCGAGTATCTGGGGTTCGAATATCAGGACGAAACGATGAGCGGCGCCAGCCTCGGCGTCGGCGCTGGTTTTCGCCACCGCTCGCTGGACTACCGGCTGGAGTACAACTTTGTTTCGTCGGATGACGGCGACGGCGGCGTGCTCGGCCTGATGTTCTTCCACCACTTCTAGCCGATCCGGCAACGCGGCGGGAAACGTACCTAGATCCCGCCGCGCTTGCTCAGAAGGCGCAGCAGGCGCGCGGTGGGCGATGGCGTAGGCTCCGGCGTGCGCACGGGGAATTGCAGCACGGACGACCCCGCGCGTTCCTTGCGCGTCCTGTCGATCTGCTCGGACGCTTTCACCGCGCCCAGCGTGACCGCGCCGCCAAGCAGCAGGCCCATCGCAAAGCACGCCGTAATGCCCATCAGCGGCCGCGTGGCCAGTGATTTCGCCAGCTCCGAGCGCAGCCCCTTCTTGCGGCGCAACAGGGCTTCGGCGCCCTGATTGATTTCCGCGTGCGGATATTCCTTGATCATTTGAGCCGTCCCACCCCAACACCATTCTGACCACGCGCGATTGTACGTGACCGGTTGCTCGCCGGGCGCAAGTCAGACACGCCCACCCGCGCCTTTCCGTCCTATTGTATCAGGGACAACGCGACGGAAGGATCACCGCACCCACATGCAACAGTAGAATCGTTACGCCTGTGACGCCGGAGACACGCTGATGACCCTTCGCCCGTTGTTGTATTGCGCCGCTTTCACGCTTGTTTCGCTTGCCGCGTGCGCGCCGGAGGCAGGAGAACAACCAGCAGCGTCGGTCCCGGAAGCCCAGGAAGCAGCTCAGGCCGCAGCCCCGCCCGTCCCCGCTGGCGATCTCTCCACGCCACGCGCCGTGCACGACGCCCTGATCATCCCCGGCTCGAATCTGCTGTTCGCCGCCGAAAGCGAAGCCCCGGCAGATGACACCGGTTGGGCCGCCGTTCAGGCGGGCGCCCAGCAGGTCATCGACGGCGCGGCGCTTCTGCAAACAGAAGCGCTGGCGCAGGGCCGGGCCGACTGGGTCGTCTTCGCCCAGACCGTGATCGACAACACAAAGCTGACGGCGGAAGCGCTGGCACAGAACAACACCGACGACCTCGTCTTCACCAATGGCGACATGATGACAGGCTGCACAGGCTGCCATCAAGCGCACCGCCAGAACCCGCCGCCGCAATAGTCCGGCTGGACGCGGACGCTATCTCTCCGAGGGCGAGATGCGCATGCTCGGCAACGCCGATGAAGATGGCTGGGACACGCTGCACTGGATCACCGCACAACCATGTGACGCCATGCTGGGCCTCGGCGCTCGCCGCGACTTTCAGCGCGAAGAGAACATCGTCATCCGTGCGCCGCACCTGCGTCGCCGCTGATGACGCAATCGCCGCTCCCGCCAGTCCGCCGGTTGCGGCGCGGGCTGGGCGCGAAAGCGGCGCGCTGCTGAACGCCGGACCACGCCCCCGGCCGCCGCGCGTTAGTCAACTCTTCACGCTTTTTCCCGCGTTCGCGAAACAGCGTATTAAGCTTGATGGGTCATAACCGTGCCAAAGAAACACAAAAGGTGTTGGCGGCGTTATGTTCCAGATCATCGGAATCGTGGTGGTCTTCGCAATGGTGTTCGGCGGCTTTCTGCTCGCCGGCGGTCACTTCGACACGATTCTCGCCGCTCTCCCGTTCGAGATGATGATGATCGGCGGCGCCGCCGTCGGCGCGTTCCTGATCGGCAACTCCATCAAAACTGTCATGGCGGCGCTCAGCGGCCTCGGCAAAGTCATGGGGGGCCCAAAGTGGAAAGCGCAGGACTACAAGGACCTGCTCTCCCTGCTCTTCGTGCTGACCAAGACGATGAAGACCAAGGGCGTCGTCGCCATCGAGCAGCACATTGAGAGCCCGAGCGAATCCACGGTCTTCCAGAAATACCCGAAGATCCTGAAGGACCACTTCGCCACCGATCTGATCTGCGACACGCTGCGTATGATGACGATGAACCTCGAAGACCCGCACCAGGTCGAGGAAGTCATCGAAAAACAGATCGAAAAGCACCACCACGAAGCCCACAAGGCCTCGCACGCCATCCAGAACATGGCCGACGCCCTGCCCGCGCTGGGCATCGTGGCCGCCGTGCTCGGCA
>CAZJZQ010000216.1:0-2809 GCA_964550535.1 uncultured Rhizobium sp. | reverse complement strand
TTCGGCTGGCTGTCGGACAAGATCGGCCGCCGCCTGTTGGCGCTGGGCGGCCTGTTGCTTGCCGTGCTGACCTATTTCCCCCTGTTCCACCTGATGACCGAAGCGGCCAACCCGGCGCTTGCTGAGGCGCAGCGGAACGCACCGGTGATCGTCCGGGCTGATCCCGCAGCCTGCTCACTGCAATTCGATCCAACGGGCACGAACAAGTTCAACGAGAAATCGTGCGATATCGTGAAGGCCCACCTGTCGCGCGCGGGCGTGAGCTACAACACCGAGGAGATCGAGGCTGGCGGTGTCGCCCTCGTTCAGGTTGGCGACCGCAGCTTCACCGCGCCCGATCCGCGCCAGCTTACGGATGGCGCGCGCACCGCCGCCATCGCCGCCTATCAGGCGGAGGTCAGCGCCGCGCTCGCCGAAGCCGGCTATCCACCGGCCGCCGACACGGCCAGCGTTAACCGCTGGATGGTGGTCATCGTCCTCGTGCTAACGCAGATATTCACCGCGATGATCTACGGCCCGATGGCCGCGACGCTGGTGGAGCTGTTCCCCGCGCGCATCCGCTATACGTCGATGTCGCTGCCGTATCACATCGGCAATGGCTGGTTCGGCGGATTGCTGCCCACCATTGCCTTCGCCACTGTGGCGGCGACCGGTGATATCTTCGCGGGCATCTGGTATCCCGTGATCGTGGCCGGGTTCACCTTCCTGGTGGCTCTGTTCTTCCTGCCTGAAACCTACAAGCGGGAAATTCATCACTACCAGTAAGCGGAGGCCGCCCCTACCCATGACGTCATCATCGGCACGTCCGCGCGTTGTGCTTTCGCTTCCGCTGCCGCCCCAGGCGAACGCCAGGGCGGCGGCGGAGTTCGACGCGTTGATTCCCGAGCGGCCGATGCGGCGCGACGACCTTCTGGCGGCCTGCGTTACGCATCGCGCCGAGGGGGTGCTGATCGGTCTCGGTATGCGTCTCGGCCCCGGAGAGATCGCTCGCATTCCCGAAGGGGTGAAGGTGGTCGCCACGTCCAGCGTCGGCTTCGATCATATCGACGTCGCCGCCGCGAACGCGCGCAACATCATCATCACCAACACGCCTGACGTGTTGTCGGATGCAACAGCGGACACAACGCTGCTGCTGATGCTCGGCGCCTGCCGCAGGGCCAAGGAGCATGTCCGCAACATGGATGGCGGCTGGTCAATCCGTAACGGCTTCGCCGAAGGTCTGGGCGTCGACCTGACGGGCAAGACGCTGGGCATTGTCGGCATGGGCCGCATCGGCCGCGCCGTGGCGCAGCGCGCACGCGGCTTCGGCATGAAGGTGCTCTACCACAACCGCACCCGCCTCGCGCCCGAACTGGAACAGGGCGCAGAATACGCCGCCTCGCTCGACGCGCTGCTGCCGCGCTCACAGGTGCTCAGCCTCAATCTGCCGGGCGGGCAGGGCGTGCTGATGACGCGCGAAAAATTCGCCTTGCTGCCGAAAGGCGCGGTGTTCGTGAACTCCGCGCGCGGGTCATTGGTGGACGAAGACGCGCTGATCGAAGCGCTGACCAACGGCCAGCTTTTCGCGGCCGGCCTCGACGTCTTCCAGAAGGAGCCCAACTACGACACCCGGCTCAACGGCCTGCCCAACACCTTCCTGCTTCCCCACATCGGCAGCGCGACAATCGAGACGCGCACCGCCATGGGCATGCGCGCGCTCGACAATATCGCTGCTGTGTTGAGCGGCGGCGAGGCGCCGGACGAGGTGAAGGTCTAAGCCGCCCGGCGCGTGCCGCTGGATTTTCCGCCGCCGAACAGGCCACGGACCCAGGCGTCGAGATTGCGGCGCCACGTCCATTCCTTTTTCAGGCGGCCGGAGTTCGGCGCATCGTTGACGCTGCGCGGCATGTGAATGTCGTTCATGCGGGGCTTGAGACCGCGGATCAGGTCTTCTTCAACGATCCGGCGTTCCTCCTCCGATTTGATGCGCATGACGTGCCGCTCGGTCGCGCCCTTGAACCACCAGGCGTCGCCCCATTTCTCGTGCCCGACCAGCCGCGAGCGCAGGTTTGCCGCCTTGCCCACATAAAGGGGTTGCAGGAAGAAGGCGTAACGCCTGCGGACAAACACATAGATGCCGCCGGAATCGTCCGGTATGCCGCCCTTGGTCAGCGCGCACCGGAACATATAGCGCCGGCCGGATTCCCCGCGCCAGCTGTGAAGACCGAAGAACATCATGGGCTTACCCCGGAATCATTACGGGACTGTCGGCGTGTCACGGTTAATGACGCCTGAAAATTGCGGCGGGAGGGAGTCCAACCCGGTGGCGGACCGGCCCCGCAGGTTAATCCGGGGGCGGACAGAGGGCGCCGGAGCAACGCCCGGAACGATCCTGGGCCGAAACCGGACCGGATCGCCGGAATTTGCCTTGACCCACTGGTGGCTATAGTGACTTTGCCGTCTCAATTTCGGGTCTGCCGGGGAAGTTCATGTTCTCGAAAATCCTGATTGCCAATCGCGGTGAAATCGCGTGCCGGGTGATCAAGACGTGCCGCCGGATGGGTGTGAAGACCGTCGTGGTTTACTCCGAAGCGGACCGTGGTTCGATGGCCGTCGATATGGCCGACGAGACGGTCTTCATCGGCCCGTCCCCCGCCGCCCAGAGCTATCTTGTCCAGGACAAGATCGTGGACGCCGTGCGCAAGACCGGCGCGGAAGCCGTCCACCCCGGTTTCGGCTTCCTGTCCGAGAACGCGGGCTTCGCAAAACGGCTACAGGACGAGAAGATCGTCTTCATCGGTCCCAACCCCCGCGCCATCGAGGCGATGGA
>CAZJZQ010000215.1:0-2847 GCA_964550535.1 uncultured Rhizobium sp. | reverse complement strand
ACGGGTCGCCGGTCAGGCCGGAGATGCGGATAACGCCGAGCGGACCCGCGCGCCGGCCGTCGATCATTGAAACGAGGAAGGCGCGCCCGCTATCCGTGGTGATCCAGTAGCGCAGGCCGACGCCCAGCGCCCCCAGCAGCACGACACCGGCAAGGCCCCAGATGAAGAGGCGCAGCCACCTGTTGCGTTTGCCAGACTTCACCGCCATCAGAACGCCTGCCCGATGGAGATGTAGAACTGAACGTCAGCGTCACCCTCGCGCTTGTCCATGGGGACGGCAATGTCCGCACGCAACGGACCGAAGCCGGCATAATAACGCACGCCGATGCCGACGCCCGCGCGCATGCCGCTGAAGTCCGGCTCGGTATCCGGTCCGGCGACGCCAGCATCGACGAACCCGACGAAGCCCAGCGTGTTCGACATGCGCCAGCGCACTTCGCCGGTGACTTCAGCCAGTGACCGGCCGCCAATGATCGCTCCCGTGCCGTCGCGCGGAGAGAGCGATTGATACTCATAGCCGCGCACCGATCCGCCGCCGCCAGCAAAGAACAGGCGATCAGGCGGCACGGTGGAGGGACCGAAAACTGATCCCGTGCGCACCCGCAGGGCGCCAATCAGGCGGTCGCTCCACAGCGGTTCATAGATACTGGCTTCCAAACTGACGCGTGTGAAGCTGATATCCGTGTCGCCCGTTGTCACACCGGGTTCGATCGAGACGCGGGCCCGCAGGCCGTCCTGCGGATCGAGGATATCGCGAACGCCGACATATTCGGCCGTTGCCGAACCGGCTAGGATATAGATGTCGCGGCTGCCTGTGCCGGCATTGAGCGTGATGTGGTCTTCGATGCTGGCGTAACCAAGCTCAAGACCGACCGATGCGCGCACCGTTCGCGACAGCTGTTCTTCCAGCGTCACTTCAATCGCGCCGCCGGCGAGATCATAGGCGTCGGTCTGCTGGCTGGTGACGCCGGCCGACAGGGAAAGGTCACGGCTGTAGCGGCCGCCGATGTTGGGCCGGCGATACGTCGTCTCCAGGCGGCTTTCCACCGTGGCGGCCTGCGCGCCGACAGTGAGAGAGTCGCCGCGGCCGGTCAGGTTGCGCAACTGCCATTCACCGTCCACGCCCGCGCCTTCACTCGTCGATGCCGATGCGCCGAGTGCGATGGTACGACGCTCGCGCTCGCGTACTTCGACGACCACGTCGCGCGATGTCAGCCCATTCGGGCCGGCTTCTCCGGTTTCCGCCAGACGCGTTGTCGCGGAGGCGAACAGTCCGGCGCCGGTGAGGCGGGAGCGGAACTCGTCGAGATCGACCGAGCTGAAGCGGTCGCCGCGCTCCCAGGGCGCGAGAGCTTCGATGAAATCCAGCCGCGTGCGGTCGATGCCTGACACTTGCAGCTCACCAAAGGCAGCACGTGCGCCGGGCGCGAGACGGAAAGTAATGTCGAGTGTATGCTCGCGGCCATCGGCCAGCGCGTCGACCGGCTGGGCGCTGGCGTCAGCATAACCGGATCGGCGGAGACGGGCGACAAGCAGGTCGCCGACATCGATCACGGGTTGCGCGCCAGCCGGTACGCCCACTGCGATCGGTTCGAGAAGGTCGTTCAGCTGGTCCTGCGTTTCGCCGTCGGGCGGCGTGCCGATGTAGTCGATGGCGCTGGAGCCGTAGATGAACAGCGGGCCGTGTTCGACGCGGACGCCGTAGGTGAATGTATCGACGCCTTCGGCGTAGGGCGTCACTTCGGCGGCGTAGTAGCCTTCCGACTCCAGCAGCCGGGAGACGATGTCCGCAGCGCGGTCGGCCTGCCGGCGCGCTTCGAAAAGACTTCGGGGCGCGGTCTCGATGCGGAGGAGGCGGCGGAGGTCATTGGACAATGAGCTGGGCGCGCCTTCGACCGGTACGCGGCCCTGCGCATGGGCGTTTGCGGATACGAACAGTCCGGCGATGCAGCACGCTGCCGCCGCCATCCGTCGCAGTCCAACAAGGGCGGGACGCCCGTACGCCATAACTTCACACACGCTGCCAAGTCGCGGATATCCGCGGGGGCGGACTCCTGCGCGAAGCAAGCCTTGAGCCGGACCTGACCCATCATGACGATCGATTAACCGTAGCGCGGTCAGGGCCACGCATTTTCGCCAGACGCGTCAGGCAGCCGCGAAGTAACCTGCCAGCACTCGGTAATATATGCGCGAAAGCGTTTCTATTTCCTCGACTGGAATATTTTCATCCACCTTGTGCGCCATTTCGTTTCGCACGCCGAGTTCCGCAACGGGACAGACATCCTTGATATAGCGCGCATCTGATGTGCCGCCGCCGGTGGTCAGTTCCGGCTCCTGTCCGGTTTCAGCCTTGATGGCCGAGGTGAGCAGGCCCGTGAGTTTTCCCGGCTGCGTGTAGAAGGCTTCGCCTGTTACGCGCATATCGGTGGTGATCCTCACGCCATCGTGGTCATACCGGAGTAGTTCCTCGATACGTTCCATCAACTTTGCGCCCGTGTGGTTTGGGTTGAAGCGAATATTGAACTTCGCGGTCGCGGAGGCGGGGATCACGTTGTGCGCGGGGTTGCCCACGTCGATGGTGGTGATTTCGAGGTTCGACGGCTGGAAGCCCGGGCTGCCATTGTCGAGTTCCATCGCGCGCAGCTTGGCGAGCGCGTCGAGCAGGCGAGGCACCGGATTGGCGGCCTTCTGCGGATAAGCTGCGTGGCCCTGTTGACCCACCGCCGTGATGACGCCGTTCAGGCTGCCGCGCCGTCCATTTTTGACGATGTCGGCGATGCGCTCCTCGGACGTGGGTTCGCCCACGATGCAGTGGTCGAGCTTTTCGCCGTCCGCGATCACCGCCGG
>CAZJZQ010000214.1:0-2962 GCA_964550535.1 uncultured Rhizobium sp. | reverse complement strand
TCATCCACCTCGCCTGCGCAATGCAATGGGAGACATGAATGTCGATTCGTCCTAAGGCGTAGGCGATCCCGCCTTGGCCGCCACCACGCCGGTGCGCGGTCTGTGCCCCTGCGCCAGCAGCCACACGCCAACAATGGTCAGCGTCATCGCGATCACATGCGGCCAGCCGAACGGCTCGCCCAGTATCGCCACCGCCGCCCACGCCGCGACCACAGGCCCCACGCCGCCGATCGCGCTCATCGGCCCCGGACCGATCCGGCCGATCGCATCCGCGATCATGAAGCTCGGGATCACCGTGCAGAACACGGCCAGAACCGCGCGCAGCGACAACCCGTTCATCGTCACCGGCGGCGGCGGCTCGATCATCATCTCCACGCCGCTCTGCGCCAGGAACACCACCGACGCCGCGCTCATCGCGAACGAGGTGAACAGCGCTGATCCCATCCGCGTGATCACGCCCTTCGACGCGGTGACATAGACCGCATAGATCAACGCCCCCGCGAAGATCAGCCCGCCGCCCAGCAGCGCATCCGGCCCCTGATGCCCGATCTCGGCGCCGAACATCACCGCCACCCCTGCATACGCCAGCACCAGCGCGATGACATGGCGCGGCGTGATCCGCTCCTTCAGGAACACCCACGCCAGCAACGCCACCATGGTCGGATAGATATAGAGGATCAGCCGCTCCAGTTGCGCCGACACATATCTCAGCCCTTCGAAATTCAGCCAGGACGAGACGTAATAGCTCATGACGCCCAGCCCCGCCGCCAGCGCATACAGCTTCGCCGGCGGCCTGCGCCCATTGCGCGTAAAGGCCCACACCCCCACCGCCAGATAGACCGGCAGCGCAAACCCCATGCGCAGCGTCAGCAGCTGGTTCACGCCCATGCCCTCGGCGAAGGCCAGCTTGATGACCACGCCTTTCAGCGAGAACAGCCCCGCGCCTGCGGCGGCCATGCCGATCCCGATCATGCGGTTGCGCGCATCGTCAGACGCTGAAACAGCGGCGGCGGTCATCTGCCTCTCCATCCGTCCAGATCTGGCTTTTCGCGAAAAGGTCGGTGGACGGGCGCCGGCGCTTGTCGCGGCCGGCGGAGACGTTCCTACGAACGACGCGCCGGCGAAGACCCGGTAAGGGCCTGCATCACGGCGGTAATCTTTCGCGAGTTGCACGTCATGCGCTGGTCGTTACGCTCGCTCTTTCCCGAACGCAATCTGCAAAACCGAAAGTGATCCGCATTGCATGCTGTTTCAGCGCGGTGAGCCGTCTGTCGCGCGCGCACTCAAAGCGCCAGCTTCGGCGGCGGCGTATCCCGCGCGATCATCCCGGCGAAGGCGATGGTGGTCTTGTCTTCCAGATGCGGCCCGATGACCTGCAACGACAAGGGCAGCCCCTGCGCGTTCAGCCCCAGCGGCGCAGCGGTGGAGGGCAGATTGGCCACCGTCGCCATCGACGCCCACGCCAGTTGCGCGCCATAGGGCGTCGGCTCGCCGTCGATCATCAACTCGCGCTTGCGCCAGTCCGGCTCGTCCGTATGCGGGAAGGCCGCCGTCGAAAACGCGGGCGCCAGCACAACATCGAAATGCCGGAAGAAGTCCGCCCACTGACGGCGCAATCTGTGCTGCTCGTCCAGCCTGTCCATCCACGCATGCGCGCTGATCGGCTCGCGGTCGCCGCCGCTGCGCCGGGAGGTGATGGTGTGCAGGATCGGCTGATAGGTGCGCCACGCCGCGCCCAGATCGGGCAACAGGCTCGACGCCCGCGCCACCGTCGCGCCCTCGCGCGTCAACTGGCCGGCGACATCCTCGATCAGATGGCGAATGTCCGAACCGATCTCCGCCGCCGGATGCTGGTCGATCACGAACACGCGGAAACTCGAAATCTTGTCATGGCGCGGCGGGGGCAGGGCGATCCTGTTGGCCGGCGCAAACGAGTCCGGCCCCGCCGTCACGTCCAGCGCAATCGCCAGATCTTCCGCCGCCTTCCCCAGCGGCCCGACAACGCCCAGCAGCGGCGGCAAGCCATCATACCCGCCCGCCATATGCCCCGCGACGGGGATCATTCCCCACGTGCTCTTGTGCCCGAACACGCCGCAGAACGCGGCCGGCACGCGGATCGATCCGCCAATGTCCGATCCAAACTCCAGCGCCGAAAACCCCATCGCCAGCGCCGCCGCCCCGCCGCCCGATGATCCGCCGGGCGAACGCGAAAGATCATAGGGATTGCTGGTGCGGCCATAGACCGGGTTGTGGCTCTGCCAGTCGGCCAGAACCGGCGGCACATTGGTCTTGCCCAGGATCACCGCGCCCGCGCCCTTCAACCGCTGCACCACCAGCGCGTCTTCGCGCGCGCGATGCTCGCGATGCGCCTCCATCCCCCACGTCGTCGGATGGCCGCGCAGGTCGAAGCTTTCCTTCACCGTCATCGGCACGCCCAGCAAAGGCCGCGTCTCGCCCTTGCCCAGCGCCGCATCCGCCGCGCGCGCATCCGCCCGCGCCCGCTCGAAGTCGCGCACCACAACCGCGTTGACCTGCGCGTCCAGCGCCTCGATGCGGCCGATGAAAGCCTCGCAGAGTTCAACCGCGCTGTAGGTCTTTTTCCGAAGCCCGGCGGCAAGCTGGGCGGCCGTCGCGCGCACAAGATCCGCATGCTGGCTCATGCCGCCACTCTAGCCGAGACGCCCGCCCGCGCCAGAAGGATTCTTCTCGCGCCTCGTTCCGGACCTCTCTTCGCTGGCGCAGCATCACTTTAACCGCCCGGCGATGCGGCCCATGGTTGAACGGGCGAAGAGTTTTCCCGCGTTCACCGGCGCCAAACCGAAGGACAGACCGGAAGCTCCGAATTTTCTTCGCGAACGATTTCAACCCCTTCGCAGCGAACACGGAAGAAAAATCGCAGGATAGAGTCAATCGAATCCGGCGGAGACTCCAACAGCCCCATACTGGCCTCGCCCTGATGGAG
>CAZJZQ010000213.1:0-2963 GCA_964550535.1 uncultured Rhizobium sp. | reverse complement strand
GCATGGTGGTGATGACGTTGTAGCTGGGTTCGTGGCCGAAGAAGCCGCCGCACGCCGATCCGTTGAACAGCTGGAGACCGGGCTCCATCAGCTCGACACGCATCAGCCCCGAGAACGCCGTCCCGATGATGCCCGCAAACAGCGCGAAGAACAGGTACAGCGTACCGATGTCCTTGTGGTTCGTGGAGAACAGCCACCGCGAGGGGCTGTACCACTTCGGATCGTGATGATCGTCGTGCGCATGATCGTGACCATGGTCATGGCCATGCGCGTCAGCGTGATGGTCTTTCGCCGTCGTTGTCGACATGGAAAGTGGCTCCCTCGAATTCTATCGCGACGCGACCTGGGCCGGCCCGAGCGGCTGCACCTGGTCGAGATAAGCCCGCGCATCGGCGGCTGAGTTGGCGGCGGCGGCAAGCCACGCGTCATACTGATCCTGCGGCAGGACGCGCAGCTCGATCGGCATGTAGGCGTGACGCGTTCCGCAAAGCTCCGAACACTGGCCGTAATACACGCCAGGCGCATCGGCCTTGAACCACAGCTGGTTCACGCGGCCTGGAACGGCGTCCACCTTGAGGGCGAACTGCGGCATCGCCCAGGCGTGAATTACGTCCGAAGCGGAAATAGTGAGGCGGACATACTTGCCGGCCGGAGCGACCATCGGGTTATCGACGGACAGTTTCTGGATCTGGCCCTTGTTGGGGTCGATCATGTCGTCCGGGATCATGTTGGAGTCATACTCCACCATGTCGTCGCCCTCGCCGTACATATAGCTCCAGAACCACTGACGGCCGTAGATCTTCACATCGACCACCTCGGCTTCCGGCACATCCGGGAACACGTCCTGCTCATACAGCAGCGGGAACGAGCGGAACGCGATCGCGACCAGAATCAGGACCGGAAGAACCGTCCAGAGGACTTCGATGGCCGTATTGTGGCTGAACGTCTTCGGCTTCGGGTTCGCCTTCCGGTTATACCGGAAAACCACCCAGATCAGAAGGCCGGTGACGAAAACCGTGATGGCCGTGATGATGATCAGAACGAAATTATGGAAGCTGTGCACATTGTGCGCGACCTCCGTCATCGGCGTCTGAAAATCGATGCCGCCTTCTTGCGGCGTGGCGTGCGCGGCTCCTGCCGCAGCGAGGGTCGCGAGACCCAACGCCCACTGTCGAATGGTCTTTGTGAGCATGACCGTCCACATCCTCCCGCAAGATGCGTGAAATCGGGGCTTTACCGTGCTATGGTTCCTATATCCACCACTCGCGATCCCCCTCCCGCGAGCATAGTGTCGCAGGCTGGCGATTCGAGTGGTGAAGCGCGTGGTCGCTATCAGAGCCTCGGAGGATTGGAAAGATGATCGCCCGGATTGGATTGGGGATTTCCATAAGCGCACTCGCGTTTTTCGCGGCTGCGGCGCCGTCATGGGGCGCGATAACGGTGTTCGGCGGAGGCCTTGGCCAGGAGTGCTACATGGCCGTCGATCAGGAGCGTGTCCCGCTCGCGAACATGCTGGAAATCTGCGACCTGGCCCTGGAAACCGAGAACCTTAACAAGCGGGACCGGGCGGCCACCCACGTGAACCGCGGAATCGTCCACATGAGGGCCGGCCGCCACGAGCGTTCGCTACAGGATTTCGAGCGCAGCCTGGCTCTGAAGCCGGACCTGGTTGAGGCTAATGTTAACGTAGGGGCAGCCCTCTACAACCTGAAGCGCTATCCGGAGGCGCTCGCCGCCCTTTCCGAAGGCGTCAAAACAGACAACATCAAGGCCCGGGCCGTTGGTCACTACAACATCGCCCTGATCCTGGAACGGAATGGCGACCTCCAGGGCGCCTATGATTCGTTCAAGACAGCCCTCGACCTGAAACCGGACTTCGACGCGGCCTCCCGTCAACTCGCCCGCTTCATTGTGGAAACGGTCCCGGGCTGAGGTTCCGCGACTATCCTGCCCTCGGGACGGCCCCAAAGCCGCCCTGAGCGCCGCTGCGGCTTGGTTCCCGCGCAGGATATTCGCCTGCCAGCCCGGCGTCGCGCTGGCGCCCGGATAGTTGCCGTTCTGGTCGTAAGCACGGACTGCGCCGATCCCCGGCCCGCTCATGGGAAAGGCTGTCAATTCCGCCTCTCCGCCCCTATCTAGAGCCCTGTGGCAGACAAGAGGCGCGCGATATGTCCGACAAGAGCCTGATCGAGGAAGCCGGCGTCGGAATTTCCAGAACAGCCAGCATTCTCGGCGAGGCCGTCTCCGGCGCCGACGATGGCGAGGTCTATGTCGAATCCGTCCGCTCAGAGAGCTTCCTGTTCGACGACGGCCGCCTGAAATCCGCGTCCTATGACAGCGGCCAGGGCTTCGGCCTGCGCGTGGTTGCAGGTGAAACCACGGGCTACGCCCATGCCAGCGAACTGTCAGAAGCCGCCCTTCGCCGCGCCGCCGCGTCGGCCGCCGCCGCCAAGCGGGGCGGCAACGCCGTGCTCGCCCCTCCCCCGGTGCCGGTGAACCGCCGCCTCTACGCCGATATCGACCCCACCTCCGCGCCGCACTTCAGCGCCAAGACCGGCCTCCTGGCCGAGATCGACGCATGGTGCCGCGCCCGCGACCCGCGCGTGGTCCAGGTCTCCGTCTCCCTCGCGGGCTCCCACACCGCCGTCGAGATCATCCGCGCCAGCGGCTCCAGCGTCACCGACGCCCGCCCGCTCGTCCGCCTCAACATCTCGATCACGCTTGAGAAGGACGGCCGGCGCGAAACCGGATCAGCCGGCGCCGGCGGCCGCGCCGCCTACGAAGAATGGATCCAGCCCGATCGCTGGAAAGCCCTCGCCGAGCGCGCCCTGCGCAAGGCCGAGGTGAACCTCGAAGCCGTCCCCGCTCCCGCGGGCGAAATGCAGGTCGCGCTCGGGCCGGGCTGGACCGGCGTGCTGCTTCACGAAGCCGTCGGCCACGGCCTCGAAGGCGACTTCAACCGC
>CAZJZQ010000212.1:0-3012 GCA_964550535.1 uncultured Rhizobium sp. | reverse complement strand
GAATTGGCTGGGGAAGAATTCCGGGGGCGTTCAATCTGTCCTTCGGTTTGACGCCGGCGAGTGCGGCGATTCTTTCCCTGCGAGGCGAACGGCGAAGCCGGGATGGGGGCGAGTCACGAGGGGATTGTTGGAGAGGAGTCCCCCTTGGGACTCGCCCCAGTCACGCGGGCGGGCGCAGGCGCCGTGGGAACTTTCTGCGGAACCTGTGCATTTCCCCATGAGATACGGGAGCCCACATGAAATTCCTTCTTATCGCCCTGCTGGTCATGTTTGCCTTTGGCTACGTCGCCGTGGCCGTCATCGGCATCGCTTTCGAGATTATCGTGTGGCTGCTGGCGGCCGGCGTGGTGCTGCTCGCTGCGGGCTGGGTCATGCGCAAGATCAGCGGCGGCGCAAAGCGCCTGCGCTGATCTCCCCACGGGAGAATGGTTTAAGGAGACGCGGACATGCCTTCCTTTGGACTTTACCTCATCGGGTTTGTCGTCCTGAGCGCTGGCGTTCTTGCGGGCGCGGCCATTCTGGGCGTCAGCAACCAGTGGCTGGCCGTGATTGGTCTTGTGCTGCTGGGATTGGGGTTCATCACTGGCGTAACGCAAACGCGCCGCCGGGATGCGCCGCCGTCGAGCCAGCCGGGCAATGAGAGCTGAGGCTTAAGCCCGGCCGATGCGGTTGATGGCGGCTTCATCGAGCTGAGCGTTTTCGAGAGCGGTTTCGGCGGCC
The DNA here is from genome assembly GCA_964550535.1 of uncultured Rhizobium sp. Lineage (GTDB taxonomy): Bacteria > Pseudomonadota > Alphaproteobacteria > Caulobacterales > Hyphomonadaceae > UBA7672. Next base: position 2,292 of record CAZJZQ010000212.1, on the reverse strand, counting down.
TGCTCGACGAGTTCCGCGCGCTCGATCAACTGTTCGAATTTCGATTTTTCACGCCAGGCTTCGGTGAGTTGCGCGCGCAGGATTTCCAGCGTGGCTTCCGCTTCGCCGATTGCGTTGTGCGCCTCCGCCACTTCGCGTTTGATGCGGGCCTGATAGGCGGGCATGAAGGGGGCGAGCGAGGGGTCGTGGGCGGCGAGTTGCAGTTCGCTCTCCTCGCGCGCAGCCAGAGTCACGACATTGATGCGAAGCTGGTCGATGCGTTCGGCCATACGGGCGGCTTCGAGGCCGAGCGCGTCCATGCGGCCTTGCGCCATTTTCAGCAGCGTGGCGTAGGTTCTCATCTAGGGGTTCCGTGCGCCGGCTTGCTGCGTCTGCGCGCCGGGGGCGAGCAGCGTTTCGAGCATGGCGACGGCTTCGGCGGGGCCGATGTTTTCGGCCATCTCCTGCGAGAGAAACGCCTCGATCAGCGGATTGACGCGGACGGCTTCGTCGACCTCGGGATCGGCGCCGCGCGCGTAGGCGCCGATGCGCACGAGTTCTTCCATGCTGGAATAAAGCGACATCAGACGGCGGGCGCGTGTGACGACGCCCTTCTCCTGTGGCCCCTGCAACAGATGGGTGAGGCGCGAGACGGATTTCAGCACGTCGATGGCGGGATAGCGGCCGCGCTCCGCGATCTGGCGCGAAAGCGTGATGTGGCCGTCGAGGATGGCGCGCACGGCGTCGGCGACGGGTTCGTTGTGATCGTCGCCGTCGACCAGCACGGTGAAAAGGCCGGTGATGTGACCCTGGGCTTCGCCCGGAGAAACGGTCGCGCCCGGCCCTGCCCGCTCCAGCAGGCGCGGGAGTTCGGCGAAGACAGAGGGGGTGTAGCCGCGCGTGGTGGGCGGCTCTCCCGCAGCGAGGCCGATCTCGCGCTGGGCCATGGCGAAGCGTGTGACGCTGTCGAGGAAACAGATGACCCGTTTGCCTTCGTCGCGGAAGTGTTCGGCGATGGCGAGCGAGAGCCAGGCGGCGCGGCGGCGGCGCGGCGCGGCTTCGTCCGATGTGGCGGTGACGACGATGGAGCGCTTAAGACCTTCGGGGCCGAGCGTGTCCTCGACGAACTCACGCACCTCGCGGCCGCGTTCGCCGATCAGGCCGATGACGATGACGTCGGCTTCGGCGTTGCGCGCGAGCATGGAGAGGAGCGTCGACTTGCCGACGCCCGAGCCGGCGAAGACGCCGAGCCTCTGGCCCATGGCGCAGGGGGCGAAGACGTCGATGGCTTTAACGCCGAGCGCGAGGCGTTCATCGACGCGCGCGCGCGCCTGTGGGTTTGGCGGCATGGAACGGACGGGACGCGAGCGGAGACCGGCGCGCAAAGGGCCCTTGCCGTCGAGCGGTTCGGCGAAAGCGTCGATCACGCGGCCGAGCCAGCTGTCCGACGGGCGGACAGTGTCGATGCCGCCCGGGAAAATCACAGGGGCGCCGGGGGCCAGGCCGTCGAGCGGATCACAGGCCAGAAGAATGCCCTGCTCGCCCTGGAAGCCCACCAACTCGCCACGGGGGCCATCGGGGCCGCCGAAGCGCACGGAGGCGCCCAGACGGAGCGCGGCGGCGGGGCCCGTGGCCTCGATCCGCAGCCCTTCCAGAGCCGTCACCCGGCCCTCATGGCGCACGGCCTCGAAAGCCTTGATGTCGCGAATGGCGGCGGCGAGCATGATGGATCCGGGGCCGGGGCGTTAAGTTTTTCGATTCGGGCGATCAGGCTCCGGACCGGGTTTACAGGCCGTTAACCCGCCGCCCCCCGCAAAACACTGGAAAACATCGAAAAAACCGCGATTGGCGACTCATGGAATCACGGTAAGAATCCTGAATCGGCCCGGGGTGGCTGAAGGCTTTCGTTAACTATTTTACCGGCTTACTGCGAAGGTTAATGACACCGCCGCAAGGCAACAGCGATTCGGGAGAAGCTGATGCGGGTCTTGTTGATCGAAGATGAGGAGGCGGTTGCCCGAAGCATCGAACTGATGCTGAAAGCGGCCGGCTTCAACATCTACACGACCGACATGGGTGAGGATGGCGTCGATCTCGGTAAAGTTTACGAGTACGACCTGATCATTCTCGACCTCGGTCTGCCGGATATTTCCGGTTACGAGGTGCTGAAGCAATTGCGGCTTTCCCGCGTGAATACGCCGGTCCTGATCCTGTCGGGCAACCCGGATATCGATGCGAAGGTGAAGACGCTCGGCTTTGGCGCCGACGATTATCTCACCAAGCCGTTCAACAAGGACGAGCTGATCGCCCGTA
>CAZJZQ010000211.1:0-3025 GCA_964550535.1 uncultured Rhizobium sp. | reverse complement strand
CTATCGCCTGCAGGGCGTGCCGATCGACGACAAGCACATCGAAGTCATCGTTCGCCAGATGCTACAGAAGGTGGAGATTTCGGAATCCGGTTCGACGACCATGCTCACGGGCGAGCATGTCGAAGCGCTGGACTTCGAGGAAGCCAATGCTGCGGCGATCAAGGCCGGCCGCGAACCCGCAAAGGGCATGCGCGTCCTGCTCGGCATCACCAAGGCGTCGCTACAGACGCGGTCCTTCTTCTCGGCCGCGTCCTTCCAGGAAACGACCCGCGTGCTCACCGAAGCCGCCATCCAGGGCAAGGTGGATCCGCTGGAAGGCCTGAAGGAGAACGTGATCGTGGGCCGTCTCATCCCGGCCGGCACGGGCGGCGCGCTGCGGAAATACCGCAAGCTCGCCCAGGATCGTGATGTGCGCCTGAAGGAACAGCGCAAGGTCGCCCAACCGGTCCCGGCCTTGCCGGCCGCCGAGTAGGCCCTACAGCCAAGAACTAAAAACAGCAGGGCGGCGGACGAAAGTCCGCCGCCTTTGTTTTTGGCGATACTGGGAACAAATGAAAACGGCGGCCTTGCCGCCGCCATTCTTCAAAATGGGAAGAAGAGACTTTTCTTCAAGACTGCCGAAACGGCGTGGTTCCGGTCATAAGCCGTGCTGCGCATTTCACATCACAACTCATCCTTGGAGACGTTCATGTTCGCGACCGTCAACGGCGTTCGTCTGTTTTTTGATGTGTTCAATCCGGTGCTGGAGCTTGATGGAGAAACGCTGCGGGAAAAGCCTGTGATGGTTTGTGTTCCTGGCGGTCCGGGCGGCGACCATCAGAGCCTGCGTCCGATGTTCGATCGCTTCGCCAGCGTCGCACAGGTGATCTATCTCGATCCGCGCGCGAGTGGCCGCAGCGAGGCTGGACCGCGCGAAAGCTGGACGCTGGATCAGTGGGGCGATGACCTCGCAGCATTTTGCGATGTGCTGGGGATCGATCATCCCATCCTGCTGGGCGTTTCCGGGGGTGCGATGGTTGTTCAATCCTTTCTGGCCCGGCGTCCGGAACGTGCCGGCGCAGCCATTCTTGTGAACGCTTGCGCGCGACTGGATCGAGAAACAATCATCTCAGGTTTTGGCCATCTGGGGGGACCTGAAGCCGCCGCCGCCGCAAGGGCGATGTACACGACCTCGGCTCCGGCTGATGCGCCGGCCTTCTTCCGCCATTGCCTTCCGCATTATTCACGCCGGCCGATGACGGGCCCGCCGCCGGGGGCCGCACGATCAACCTTCAACTTCGATGTGAGCCAGCATTTCTTTCGGGAGGGCGGCGAAGCTTTCCGGTTCGATTTTCGTGAGCGTCTCCGGAATGTCGCCACGCCTGTTCTGGCGATCAGCGGAACGCATGATCCGGTTACGCGTCCGGAATGGGCAAAAGAGCTCGCCGCCGCGTTGCCGCAGGGGCGGTGCACGCATCTGGAACTCGCGGACGCCAGCCATCTGGTGATGGCGGATCAGGAAGAGGTGTTCGTTGATACTGTCGTGGCGTTTATCAGAAACTTTGGCGGGGGAAGGCCGGAGGACTGATAAGGACGTGACGCGCCCGCTGGACACCGGGCTGGTTTCAGGATGATTTGCCGCCCATGCCTGACACGCTTCACACCCCCGAACCGGTGTATGCGCCGGTAACCATACCGGACGGGCCGTGGCTTGACCGGCCGGAGGATGAGTTCCGGGCGATGCTGGCCGATCCAGCCATGACCGATGAACTGCGGGCCGACGCCGGGCATTTCCGCACGCATGGCTGGCTGGTGAAGGATTTCGGCCTGCCGGCGGAGGATCTGGATGCGGCGGCGGCGTTCACGCGGGAAATGTCGGCGCGAAAGGTGCGGATCCAGGACGCCTGGATGATTTCCAACCCGGTCCGCCGTCTCGCGACTCACCCGGCCGTGCTGCGCTATCTGGGCGAGCTTTACCGGCGCGAGACGTTTCCGTTCCAGACGCTGAACTTCGTCCGGGGATCGCAGCAGGACGCCCACGCCGATTCTTTCTTCTTTTCGTCCCGGCCGGACGGCTTCATGTGCGGCGTCTGGATCGCCCTTGAGGACATCCACCCCGATTCCGGCCCGCTGGTTTACTTTTCGGGCAGCCACCGCTTTCCGCCGCCGTTCGAGGGATTCGGTTATGACCCCTCCCGGGCCGCCCAACTGGTCGAGGCGATGCGCCGCAGCGGAATCGAACCGCAGGCCGCCACGATCCGGAAGGGGCAGGCCTTTGTCTGGGCGGCGTCGCTGGTTCATGGCGGATCGGCGATCGCGGACCCCGCCCGGACGCGGCTAAGTCAGGTCACACACTACTATTTCCGGGGCTGTTCCTACCTCTCGCCGCTGGGGTCTGCGGACGGGGAAGGCATATTCTGGCGCGAACCCTACGATATCGCGCGCCGCCGTTTTGTCGGGAATGCGGGCAGGGGACAGGCGCCCCGGCTCCGTTACCGGCTGGGGCAGCGGCTTCGCCTGTGGGCGCGGCGCCCCTATATGGAATGAGGCGCCCGGCGCGAGTCCAATATCGTGAAGATTCCACATCCGCTGAGGCTTGACCCCGCAAGGGCTGGCGACTAATACGCCGCTTCACTATTGGCGGTTCGGTCGTGGGATGCGTCCCAAACGCGGATTTGCCAGTGGTCCTAACGAAGAGCGAAAGCCTCCGTAAGAGTTCGGCCGGGGCAGGTAAATCGCCTGTCGCGGCCGATGGTTTTGGAAAAATAGCGTCGAGCGGACCGGAAGTGCCGGCGGCGCAGCGGTGCGACAAGCGAGGGTTGATGCCGACGATTCAACAGCTGATCCGCAAGCCGCGGACGGATAAGCCCAAACGGAACAAGGTTCCGGCGCTGAAGGCTTGCCCACAGCGCCGCGGTGTTTGCACCCGCGTTTACACGACCACCCCGAAGAAACCGAACTCCGCGCTGCGGAAGGTCGCCAAGGTGCGCCTGACCAACCAGCACGAAGCGGTGTGCTATATCCCCGGCGAAGGCCACAACCTGCA
>CAZJZQ010000210.1:0-3098 GCA_964550535.1 uncultured Rhizobium sp. | reverse complement strand
CAGCCCTGAAAACAATCACCGGGGCGCGTGAATGCGCACCAGACTACAGACTACCCCGGCGCTCAGCTTAACCGCTGACCGCCACGCCTACAGCGCATTGCGCGCCCCGCTCCCTCATGCCCGGAGCTAAAAACTGGCAACATCCCGCAGGGTTCAAACCCGTGCGAAGGCGGAACCGCGCAAACCTACCAGAAATAGGCCAGCAACGCGATAACGTGCCAGTCCGCCCCGTCTTCGGACGTATGCTCTTCCGTGAACACGCCCCATTGCAGATCGGCCTGGTTCCCCGATCCCTGGAAAGAAGCCCCCTCCAGAATCCGGATCCCGTAACTCGCCGTCGTCTCGGCGGCCGTAGCCTCCCGCGTCCACCCCGTAAGACAGGAACCGAAAACGGCGAGTTGCGAGGACAGCGCGCGAGCAGCCTCGGCCTGCGTGTCGAACACCCACATGCACGAATAGATGGCGTCGGTTCCATACTCGACCGAGCACTCTTCCGCGCCGTCGAGCCAGAAAGATGCGTCATAGAAATCTTCGTCGATCTCATCGGCGATAATATCGTCGAATTCGTCGAGCCCGTGCCCGTTCAGGGTATTGATCGCGCTGCACGTCGCCTGGGCGTAGGCGGCGGGCGCGAGGGCAAGCGCAGCCGCTATCGCGGCGGCGATGGTTGGATGCAAGCACTTCATGGGGGTCCCCTTCACAGCGGCCGCCAGCGTTGATTTTCTTCGCGCCCCGCGTCAAGCCCGTATAGCAGCCTCAGCGGCCCCGCTTCAACGATGCATGCGCCGCGGCCAGACGCGCCACTGGCACGCGGAAGGGCGAGCACGACACATAATCCAGACCCGCATCCTCGAAGAAATAGATCGAGGCCGGATCGCCGCCATGTTCGCCGCACACACCCAGCTTCAGCTTCGCACGCGCCTCGCGCCCGCGCCGGCAGCCGATGCGCACCAACTCGCCCACGCCATCCACGTCGATCGAGACGAAGGGGTCTTTTTCGTAAATCCCCTTCTCCTCATACGTCTTGAGGAAGCGCGCCGCATCGTCGCGCGAGATGCCCAGCGCCGTCTGCGTCAGATCGTTGGTGCCGAAAGAGAAGAACTCCGCCTCCTCCGCGATCTCGCCAGCCCTCAGCGCCGCGCGCGGCAGTTCGATCATTGTGCCAACGAGATATTCCACCTGCCCCTGGCGCTCACGGAACACCTGCTCCGCGACAGAGGCCACGCGCTCACGCATCAATTGCAATTCCTTGCGCGTCGCCACCAGCGGAATCATGATTTCCGGCACCGGCGCCTTGCCCGTCTCCTTCGCCACATCCAGCGCCGCCTCGAACACGGCGCGCGCCTGCATCTCGTAGATCTCCGGATAGGTCACGCCCAACCGGCACCCGCGATGCCCCAGCATCGGATTGCTCTCGTGCAGCTCGCGCGCGCGCAAGCTGAGCAGGTCCGCCGAGACGCCCGACTGCTTCGCGACTTCCGCGATATCCTCGTCCGTATGCGGCAGGAATTCATGCAGCGGCGGATCGAGGAAGCGGATCGTCACCGGCAGACCGTCCATGATGCGGAAGATCTCCGCGAAGTCCGCACGCTGCATCGGCAACAGCTTGTCCAGCGCCTTGCGGCGGCCCTTCTCGCTATCCGCCAGGATCATCTCGCGCACCACCGGAATGCGGTCCGCGTCGAAGAACATGTGCTCCGTCCGGCACAGGCCCACGCCTTCCGCGCCGAACTTGCGCGCCGTCGCCGCATCCAGCGGCGTTTCGGCGTTCGCCCGCACCTTCATGCGGCGGGAGAGGTCGGCCCACCCCATCAGCTCAGCGAAATCGCCGCCCAGCATCGGCTCAACCATCTTCACCGAACCGACCAGCACCTGACCCTTGGCGCCGTCCACCGTGATGACGTCGCCCTTCTTCAGAGTCCGCGAACCGACGCGCACAATGCCTTTCTCGGCATCTATCTGCAACGAGCCCGCGCCGCACACGCAGGGGCGGCCCATGCCGCGCGCCACCACGGCCGCGTGAGACGTCATGCCGCCGCGCGCCGTCACGATGGCCTTCGCCGCGTGCATGCCCTGAATGTCTTCCGGACTTGTCTCGATCCGCACCAGGATCACCGGCTTGCCGCTCTGCGCGATCTGCACCGCCTCGGCGCTGTCGAACACGATCTGCCCCACCGCCGCGCCGGGCGACGCAGGCAGGCCTTTCACGAACACATCGCGCACCGCATCTTCGGCGATGGCCGGGTGCAGCAACTGATCGAGCTGCGCCGGATCAAGCCGCAGCACCGCTTCCTCTTTCGAGATCAGCCCCTCGCGGCACATCTCCACCGCCAGCCGCAAGGCCGACTGCGCCGTGCGTTTGCCCGAGCGCGTCTGCAACATGTAGAGCTTGCCCTGCTCCACCGTGAATTCGATATCCTGCATGTCGCGATAGTGCGTCTCCAGACGCTCCGCCACGGCCGTCAGTTCGCGATAGACTTCCGGCATCGCCTCTTCCAGCGACTTGTCGTCTGACTTCAGCTCCGCCTTGCGCGCTTCGGAGATCGGCGCAGGCGTGCGGATGCCCGCCACCACGTCCTCGCCCTGCGCATTCACCAGATACTCGCCATAGAAGCGCCGTTCACCCGTCGACGGATCGCGCGTGAACGCAACGCCGGTCGCGGAGCTTTCGCCCATATTGCCGAACACCATCGACTGCACGTTCACCGCCGTGCCCCAGCTTTCGGGAATATCGTTCAACCGGCGATAAGTGATGGCCCGGTCGTTCATCCACGACCCGAACACCGCGCCGATCGCGCCCCACAGCTGATCGCGCGGGTCCTGCGGGAACGGGCGGCCGAGCTTCTTCTCAACCATCTTCTTGTACTGGCCGATCACCTCCTGCCACCCTTCGGCGCCGAGGTCGGTGTCGAGGATCAGGTCGCGGCCTTCCTTGTAGTCGTCGAGAATGTGCTCGAACTCGTCATGCGGCACGCCCAGCACGACGTTGGAGAACATCTGGATGAAACGGCGATAGCTGTCGAAAGCAAACCGCCGGTCGCCGGAGAGCTTCGCCAGCCCCTCCGCCGTATCGTCGTTGAGGCCAAGGTTCAGCACCG
>CAZJZQ010000209.1:0-3172 GCA_964550535.1 uncultured Rhizobium sp. | reverse complement strand
TCATGAATCACATCAGGCCAACGATTTGAATCCTGAATGTCGATTGGACCTAGGGGTGCGAGGGAGCGCTGGCGGCGCTTACCGCCCCCGCTTCACCTTGCGCTCCATGAAGCAGCGGAGTTTCACGTCCATCGTCTGCTTCTGCAATTCGCGGATTTCCTTCTGCCAGTCGGTCAGATTCCAGGAGGGGACCTCCCGAAAGCCCAGCTTGCGGTAGAAGGGGCCGTTCCACGCCACCTTGCGGAAGGTCGACAGCGACACGCGCTTGAACGACCTCGCCTCCGCCTCCTGCAGGCAGCGGCGGACCAGACGGGCGCCCAGGCCCCGGCGGCCATGCCGGGGCAGCACAGAGAGTTGATCGAGATAAAGATCGTCGCCCCGGTCCGAGCACAGCGCGAAGCCAACCAGTTCCTCCCGGTCGTCCACGGCCACCCAGATCAGGGCGTCGCCGAAGCCTTTGCGGAGACGGTCCTCGGGGATGGGTTGGCTGGGTTCACCCAGCGGCCCAAAGTCGATCAGGCCGGTCCCGCGGAACAGCGTGGCCGAGGCAAGGTCAATGTTTTGCAATTCCCCGACCTCGTCTCCGCGCGCGGGGCGGACACGATACTGGGGCGCCGTTTCGGTGATGAGAGTCGCCATCGGGGAGTAGCCAGCCTTGCGCCAGTCTTGTGTGGAAAAAGCTATCTGACTTGGAGGTACGCAACAAACGGTTATCGTCTAAACGCGCCAGGGGAAAACGCAGATGACAGCCAGCCTGACGGAAGAGCAAAAGCTGATTCAGGCGACCGCGTCAGCCTTCGCCGCTGAAAAATTGCGGCCTGATGCAGCTCAATGGGATGAATCCAAATACTTTCCTGTGGACGTGATCCGGGAGGCCGCCGGGCTGGGGCTGGGCGGCGTCTATGTCCGGGACGATGTCGGCGGATCGGGGCTGACGCGGCTGGACGCCGTACTGGTGTTCGAGCAGCTATCCATGGGCTGCGTCGCCACGGCGGCCTACATCTCGATCCATAACATGTGCGCCTGGATGATCGACCGGTTCGGGGCGGACGCCGTGCGGCAGGAATGGCTGCCCCGCCTCACCTCCATGGAGCTTCTGGCCAGCTACTGCCTGACCGAACCGGGCGCCGGGTCGGACGCGGCCAGCCTGCGGACCCGAGCGGCGCGCGATGGCGGGGACTATGTGCTGAACGGCGCCAAGCAGTTCATCTCGGGCGCCGGTTCAACCGATGTCTATGTCGTGATGGCCCGGACGGGCGTGGACGGGCCGAAGGGCGTTTCCGCCTTCATCGTCCACAAGGACGACAAGGGCCTCGCCTTTGGCCCCAATGAGAGAAAAATGGGCTGGCACGCCCAGCCGACGCGGCAGGTGATGTTTCAAGACTTGCGCATCCCGGCCAGCCGTCTGATCGGCGCGGAGGGCGACGGGTTCCGCTTCGCCATGGCGGGACTGGACGGCGGACGGCTCAATATCGCCGCCTGCTCGCTCGGCGGCATGCAGGAAGCGCTAAACCGCGCGCTGGCCTATGTGAAGGAACGCAAACAGTTCGGCCGCGCCATCGCGGATTTCCAGGCGACGCAGTTCAAACTGGCGGACATGGAAACCGAAACCCAAGCCGCGCGCATGATGCTGTACGCCGCCGCCCGCGCGCTGGACGAGAAGGCGCCGGACGCCACCCGCTGGTGCGCCATGGCCAAGCGGTTCGTCACCGACACCGGTTTCAAGGTCGCCAACGACGCACTGCAACTGCATGGCGGCTATGGCTATCTGGCGGACTATGGCGTGGAGCGGATCGTGCGCGACCTGCGCGTGCACCAGATCCTCGAAGGAACCAACGAGATCATGCGCGTGATCGTCTCCCGGGACATGCTCAGGCAGTGACTGGGGGATTCCCGTAAGGGGTCCGGTTCACTTTGAAACAACTGAGAAAAAACGCGTCGTCAGCATGACCGCGCCGGAACCTGCCATTAGCATGGGCATTCCCTGCCCATGTTGAGTGTTGGGAAAACGGTCATGTTGAGTGTTGAAGAATGCCTGATTGAAGCCGACAACCTCGCGCTGGCCGCGCGTGTGGCGAAGACGGACGAGGCGAGATCGGTCTATATCCGCCTGTCTGCGATATACCGGAACCAGGCTCTGCGCGCCCGGCTCGGCTCGCGCGCCGGCATGCTCGACCGGAAAAGCTCGCGGGATGTACGGTTCTGAGCGTTAGCTGAGACCCAGACGGCGGCTGACTTCAGGATTATCGACCAGCAGGATACGGCCAAGCCAGCGGGCGAGATTCTCGGCCGCATCCGGTGACCGGCCGAACTGGTCGAAGTCCGCCTCCATCAGGATCAGCGGGCCGCCATCTTCGATCATGGGATCGTGCCGGTAGATTTCCACCTTCCCGGCTTTGTCGTCATAGCGGACGGTGTGGTAATGCATTCGCGCCTCCCGGAACCGGCGCGTGCAGCTCTCTGAATAAGGGAAGCGCCGGTTTTGATTTCAAAGTGCCCGGCGGGTTCTCCGCACTTTGATCAGGGCCACGCACATTCTGACCGGCCCGTTCGTGTAAAATACGCCTACACAGACAGAAGGTTGCGTGTGCGGAACCCACCGCACGCAGCGGAAGCTCCACTGATTCTGTGACGAACGGGATTCATTCCACAGTCCTGACCGCATCGCCTTGATGACAGGCTGGGGCGAAAGGGTGCATGCAGCCGCAAAACAAGACTGCTTCGGCGCCGGAGTTCCACCCCTCATGCCTGACGTCATCATCCATCGCCAAGGCGTTGCGGGGCGCATCACGTTGAACCGGCCTCAGGCGCTGCACGCGCTGAACGAGGATATGTGCCTGCGGATGTACGACGCGCTGAAGCTGTGGTGCGATGACCCCGGCATCCAGCTCATTGTGGTGGACCATCAGGACGGCACGCGCGGGTTCTGCGCGGGCGGCGACATTCGCATGCTGGCCGAAAGCGGCGCGGCGGACGGCTCGGCGGCGGCGGCGTTCTTTCGCGCGGAATATCGCCTCAATGCGCTGATCCACGACTACCCGAAACCCTATGTCGCCTTCATGGACGGCGTGACGATGGGCGGCGGCGTGGGGATCAGCGTGCATGGCTCGCATCGCGTGGCGACGGAGCGCCCGGTGTTCGCCATGCCCGAAACGGGCATCGGTCTGTTCCC
>CAZJZQ010000208.1:2877-3294 GCA_964550535.1 uncultured Rhizobium sp. | reverse complement strand
AGTTTCTGCGCAACCTGCATCGCGACCTTGGCGGACATGCCAAGCTTGCGCGCGGCTTCCTGTTGCAGCGTGGAGGTGGTGAAGGGGGGCGGCGGGTTGCGCCTGACCGGCTTGGCCTCGACCGAGGCGATGCGATAGACGCCGGCCTTCACGGCGGCGAGGGCTTTGGCCGCGCTCTGCGCGTCGGGCAGCGAGAATTTCTGGAGCTTCTTGCCGTCGAGTTCGACGAGGCGGGCCTCGAACGCGCCGGCGGCGGTCTGGAGTTGTGTCTTGATCTGCCAGTATTCTTCCGGCTTGAAGATCTCGATCTCCAGCTCGCGGTCGGCGACGAGGCGCAGGGCGACGGACTGCACGCGGCCGGCCGAGCGCGAGCCGGGCAGCTTGCGCCACAGCACGGGCGACAGCGAGAAGCCCACG
>CAZJZQ010000208.1:0-2867 GCA_964550535.1 uncultured Rhizobium sp. | reverse complement strand
AGATGGCTTCGCCTTCGCGATCAGGGTCGGTGGCGAGGATCAGGCCGTCGGCCTCTTTCACCGCATCGGCGATGTCTTTCACCCGCTTGGCCGACTTCGCATCGACCTCCCAGGACATGGCGAAATCCTGGTCAGGGAGGACGGATCCGTCCTTGGACGGGAGGTCGCGGATATGGCCGTACGACGCCATGACCTTGTAGCCGGGGCCAAGGTACTTGTTGATCGAGGCGACCTTGCCGGGGGATTCGACGACGACGACCTGCATGATTCCCTTAGGGTTTCCGGTTTTGGGGAGGGTCTGAGCGGGGCGGAAGGTGGGCGCCCGGCCCGGAATTGTCAATTCGCGGGATCGTGACGGGGACCTCTCCCCCTACGGGGGAGATATTTTTGGGCGGGGGGCTCATACCGCCCTTGACGCCATTCCGCCGACATGGGTGGTCGCTTCGCCTGAGAGTTCCAGTTCGGCCAGGGCCGCGCGGACGATGGACGCTGGCGCGTCCACGGCGCGGGCGATCTCGTCGACGTGGAGAGGGGTGGGGCTGAGGGCCTCCTTCACGGCGCGCAGGAGAGCGGGCGGCGGGCCGTCGCGCATCGGGGCGGCGGCGTAGCGGTCGCCGGGCGGTTCGTCGAAGGCGGGCGGGTGCAGGCCTTCGAGCGCGCGCAGCACGTCGTCGGCGGATTCGATGAGGGCGGCGCCCTGCTTGATGAGGCGGTTGGCGCCGCGGGCGCGGGCATCCAGCGGGGAGCCGGGTACAGCCATCACCTCGCGCCCCTGTTCAAGTGCGGTGCGGGCGGTAATGAGGGAGCCGGAACGCTCGGCCGCCTCGACCACTACGGTCGCCATGGAGAGGCCGGAGATGATGCGGTTGCGCTTCGGGAAGTCGCGCGCCATTGCGATGTAACCGATGGGCATTTCCGAGACGGCGGCGCCGCGATGCACGATGTCGCCGTAGAGATCTGCGTGTTCAGGCGGGTAGATCTGGTCCACCCCTCCGGCGAGGACGGCGGCGGTTCCGTTCTGCATCGCGGCGCGGTGCGCTTCGCCATCGACGCCGCGCGCGAGGCCGGAGACGATGACCCATCCGGCTGCGCCCAGATCGGCCGCGAGGTCGCGCGCCATCTTGCGGCCGACGGCGGAAGCGTTGCGGGCGCCGACGAGCGCGATGGCGGGGCGGTGCAGCAGCTTCACGTCGCCACGCACGGCGATCAACGGGGGCGGAGCGTCGATCGCGGCGAGGGCTGGCGGATAGTCGGGTTCGCACGCGGCGAGGAAGCGGGCGCCGAGCAGCTCCGCGCGGTTGATCTCCTGCTGCACGAGGTTGCGCGGAGGGAGAGTGAAGTCGCGCCGGGCGCCGGTCCTGGTGATGAGGGCGGGCAGGGCCTCAATGGCGGCAGCGGCGCTGCCGAAGCGTTCGAGAAGCTGGAAAAAGGTGATGGGCCCAACGCCCTGCGCACGCGTGAGGCGCAGCCAGTCGAGGCGTTCGGCGGTGGTGAGTCGTGCGCGTTTCATTATCGTCCCCCCGGTATTCCCGTCCCTGTTATCGGGGCGGTGTGGGCGATACGCAAGGATCGCTGGTTGACATGAGGTGCACTGGCGTTGAGCCTGCCGCACGGTTCATGGGGGGTAAGGGTGCGGGCGATTGCTGCGATTGGCGTGAAGCTGCTGGGGGTGAGTTTCGCCGTTTCGTCGATTTCGGGGGCTCTGGTTTCCCTGATGACGTGGAGCAGTGTGAGGCGTCTGGAGCTTGCCGGCGATCCAGACTCGCCGGTGCGCATCGCCCTGATTGGCGCGCCGTTGGCGATGGCGGCGGTGGGGGTGGGATTGGTGATCTGGGGCAATGCGCTGGCAGTGATCCTTTGCCGTGGCTTGCCGGACCCCACGTCCGCCAGACCTTCGAGTCCGCAGCTCTTGCATATCGGACTGACGCTGCTGGGGGTTTATTTTGTTGGAACGGGTCTGCCGGGGGTGGCGGTCTATGTTTGGCAGCTTGTCGAGACTCTTGCCGCAGCGCTGCTGTGGGGGCTCTTCAATGCAGGCACATCGGCGAGCCTGGACAGCTCAGCGGCAAGGGAAATGTTTGATCTGCGGTCGGAGCAGAATTTCGCCGGCTCGATTGTGCGCGTGGGCATGGGCTTCGTTTTGATCGTGCTGGCGGGCCCTTTGTCTCGCAAGCTGCTGGCGCGCGAGGGGGGAACTGCGTAGGGTGCATTGAGCGCAGCGAAATGCACCATGCTGCGATGGCGGGTGAGCGGTGCATTTCGCTGCGCTCAATGCACCCTACTTCTTCGCGCCGATCTTCGGTTCCGTGCCGTTGAGCAGGCGGGAGATGTTGGCGCGGTGGGTCCAGTAGATCAAGACGGCGAGGGCGGCTGTGATGATCCAGCTGTCGCTGTGCGGGCCCATGATGTAGCCGGGGATGATGGCGGCGGTCACCTCGAACGCCTGCGGGGTCAGGAAGTAGGCAGCGATGGGCGCGACGAGTGTGGCGACGAGGGCCGCGAGCGATGACGTGCGCATGGTGAAGGCGACGAGGAGCCAGGTGAGGCCCCAGATCAGGCCCACCGGCCAGATGCCTGCGAGCAGAAGGCCGACATAGGTTGCGACGCCCTTTCCGCCCTTGAATTTCAGCCACACGGGATAGCAGTGGCCGACGAAGGCCGATGCGCCCGCCGCGAGGCCGACGCTGTGCAGCGTGCCTGCCGTGGCGGGGGCGTCAGCAGGTGCGAGCATCGACGCCGCAAACCAGCCGAGCCAGTAGGCGAGACCCGCCTTGCCCGCATCGAGGATCAGCGTGGCGAGCGCGAGGTCCTTCCGGCCGGTGCGCAGCACGTTGGTCGCGCCGATATTGCCGGAGCCGATGGCGCGG
>CAZJZQ010000207.1:0-3354 GCA_964550535.1 uncultured Rhizobium sp. | reverse complement strand
GGCGTGGCCGGCTGGTCGCCGGCCCCGCCTGCGCACTGACAGCCCGCCCCCATGTCGCGCCGGGTCTGCACGCCCGGCGCGACATGAAACTTTCTTCACCCCACCGCTATTCGTCCGCAATGGCGCCCCCGCGCCGCCGCAATCGGCAGCGACGCTTCGACGCATCAGGGGGATTGATCGGACGATGCAGCGCCCGCAACCGGCCCCCGCCAAACGCCGGAGCAGCATATGAAAAACCGCATTCGCACCGCCCTCGCCTCGATACTGGCGATCGCCGCCATCCCTCTGGCCGCAGCCACCGCCGAGAGCCCGGCGCCGAACCGCACGCCCGCCACTGCGGCTATCCATTCCTACATCCTGCTCGACCGCACCGGGTCGATGGAGCCAATCTGGAGCGAGGCGCTGTCCTCCGTGAACGCCTATGCCGAGGGGCTCGCCGCGCTGGATGGCGGGCCGAAGGTCGACACTGACATCACGCTGGCCGTATTCGACGCGCAGGACGGCCTGCAATTCGATGTCGTCCGCAAAGGCGTTGACGCCACGGGCTGGAAAAAGGTCACCAATGCCGACGCCACTCCGCGCGGCATGACCCCGCTCTATGACGCCATCGGCAGAATGGTGTCGCTGGCCGAGAAGGACCGCCCGGAAAAGGCCGTGCTGGTCATCATGACCGATGGCGCGGAAAACTCCTCCACCGAGATGACCAAGACCGCAGCCAAGGCCGCGCTGGACCGCGTCCGCGCCAAGGGCTGGGAAGTCGTCTTCCTGGGCGCCGAATTCTCAAACTTCGATGACGCAGAGGGCGTCGGCCAGAGCGCCTCGCGCAACATGGCTGTGGGCAAGGACCAGCTGAACGAGTCGATGCAGCGCCTGTCGCAGAAATCCAAGGATTATGCCCGTGGCGCCGAGGCTTCCATCGAATGGAACGCTCAGGACCGGGCGATCGCCAGGGAAGAGGAAGTGAAACAGCGTAACGGCAACTGATCTCCACTCAGCTTGCCGTGGCCGGCGTGGCTGAAAAGCGACGCCGGCTGCTCTTTGCACGCCAGAAGCAGCCGCGCATCTTGAGTTCACGCCAGGATGCGGGATGGTCCCGCGAAATAACAAGCCCGGATTCGACATGCGCATCATCATGGCGTTCGCCGCTCTCGCCGCCCTTGCTGCTTGCGAGCCCGGCGGACTGCGGATGACGGAAACGCCGGTCCTCAACGGCCCCGCCGCCGCAGGATGCGCAGCCACCGCTGAAACCGTCTGGGAACCCGGCCCCGCCTTCGTGGCCACGGCGCAGGTGTCGGGCCCCGACTGCGCCAACGCCGTCGTGCTGCTGACCGTGCGCGACGCGAACCAGGCGCCCGCAATCGTCTGGGCCTCGCCCGTCCAGCACCTGTTCGGCCTGCGCGATGCGACAACCGCCGCGGAGATGAAACCGGCGCTCACCGAATTCGTGCGGCAGACCGGCATGACCACCGCGAACCTGCCTGAATGGGACGCTGGCGCCGCGCAGCCCGGCGGCGAATTTCCCTTCCATCCGGAAAGCTGGATCGACCCCGCCGCCTACGCCGGACTTCGCGCCCAGGTCGCGCCCGTCTTCGCCTTCCCGCAAGGCGGAGAAAGCCTCGCCATCTACGTGCTGACGGACACCGGCCTGGAGTTCGCCGGCGTGCAGCAATTCCCCGGCTGATCAGAAATCAGCGCACGCCGGACGGCCGGTTCGCAGCACCGCGTCCTGCTGGAAATAGACCGCACGGATCATTCATAGGACGCGTCCGGCGCAGGGCGGATGGAGCGCAGATAGGCGACCAGCGCATCTGCCGCGATCACATTGAAGTCGAACAGCGGCATCTGGTCATGCCCGAGTTGGATGCCCTCGATCAGATCGCCCGCCAGCACGTCCTGATCATACCGCGCCAGCAATTCTTCCAGCGGAGGCGCATTGGCGTTGGGGCTCGCCCCCTGCCCCGGCAGGCCATGGCAGCCCGCGCATTCCTGGCGCGCGATCGCCTCGCCCTGCGCGACCTCGCGAGGATCGAGCGCGACATGGGTTTCGGCGTCGCCATCGCCGGTATCACCACTACCGGCATCGCCATGATCCTCGTCCGGCGCCGCTGCTTCATCCGGCGCGACAGAGCCGTCAGCCCCAACACCTTCCGGCGCATCCCTGTCCGGCGTGCAGGCGGACAGGACCAGCATCGCGGCGCACGCACTTCCGGCGCAAAGGGAAATAAGCTTTCTCATGGCGGCGACTCTGCCGCGAACCGCCCCCGCCAGACAAGAGCCGCCCGCGCCGCGGCCGGGCGGCTCAGTGCGTCAACAATTCCCGGCTTCCGCGCTTGCCGGATTTCCGCCTCTCCTGCGGCGGCCCGGCGGCCGGCGCGGCGGCCGCCGCCACCTCCACCGGACGGGCCTCATCCGCCATCCGCGCCGCTTCCAGCGCCGAGCGAAAACTGGAGGGGCGGTTCATCGACGGGAACACGATCTGCGTCTCGCCCTTCCCGCGCAGGGTAAGCCGCCCGAACCCGAAAATCCGCGCGATGAACGACTGGCCGATCCGCGCGCCCTCAACCGAGGCAAGGTTCAACTCATCGACCTTCACGCTGAAGAAACCGCGCTTCAGCACCACCCGCCGGTTGGTGATGTACATTTCCGTGGTCTTGAGGCGCACCAGCTCCGCCGCCCAGATGATGACCCCGATGACCAGAATCCCGAGAAAAAGCAGGGCGAACCAGGGCGCGCCCCTCTGCATCCAGTGGAACCTGCCTTCATGGAGGATGGTTTCTCCGGGGGCGAGACGCTTGGCGATATAGCTCATCAGGGCGCTCCATCCGCGTCCCCTCTTTGGTGAACGCCGCCGCCGCGGCGGGCGTTCCCCGCCCCGCCCGGCGCGAGAAATTGTGGGGGCGGCCATATGCCTTGCGGCGGGAAATCCGGCCCTGAAACAGCCTTACGCCGCGATTCCGGGGACCGGGCAGAGTAATTGGCCCCTCGCTTTTGGACCAAAAGTCCTGTAGAGGCGCGCGCAATCGACCTCCCCCAAGGGCCTCCAGAACAAGAGGCCGCAGCAGAAGGCGCGCCTTCGCCGGCGCTGCGCTCCCCATATGCAACTCCGCAATATCGCGATCATCGCCCACGTCGACCACGGCAAGACGACGCTGGTCGACTGTCTGCTCAAGCAGTCCGGCCTCTTCCGTGAGAACGAAAAAACCTCCGAACGGATGATGGACTCGAACGATCAGGAGCGTGAGCGAGGCATCACCATCCTGGCGAAAGCCACCTCGGTCGTGTGGAACGACTACCGCATCAACATCGTCGACACCCCGGGCCACGCCGACTTCGGCGGCGAGGTGGAGCGCATCC
>CAZJZQ010000206.1:0-3428 GCA_964550535.1 uncultured Rhizobium sp. | reverse complement strand
TTCGCCGCCGGACTTGATCACGTCCTTGGCGCGGTCGGTGATCTGCATGAAGCCGCTGGGGCAGAGGTTCGCGACGTCGCCCGTATCGAACCAGCCGTCCTTGTCGAGGATCTGTCCGCCGGCGTTCTTGAAATAAGCCTTCGCAATGGCAGGTCCGCGCACAAGCAGGTGGCCCGCCGATTTGGCGTCGCGCGGCAGTTCTGCGCCATCGTCGTCGGTGACCTTGTATTCGACACCAAACGGGGCGCGGCCCTGCTTGAGCTTGTTCTTCAGCACAGCCTCCCGGCCCTTCTCCGCGATTTCGGGAACCGTGGAGCCCATCGAGCCGAGCGGCGACATCTCGGTCATGCCCCAAGCGTGATAAACCTGAACGTCGTACTTGTCCTCGAAGGTGCGCAGGATGGCTTCGGGCACAGCCGAGCCGCCGATCACCACGCGTTTCAGATAGGGCAGTTCCTTGCCCGTCTCCTCAAGGTACTGCTTCAGCATCAGCCACACCGTGGGCACGGCGGCGGAGAACGTCACCTTCTCGCTGTCGAGCAGTTCATAGACGGACGCGCCGTCCATCTTCGCGCCCGGCATCACAAGCTTGGAACCGACGGCCGGTGCCGAGAAGGTGATGCCCCAGGCGTTGGCGTGGAACATCGGCACGATCGGCAGCACCACGTCGTTGACCGACGTGCCAAGGCAGTCCTGCTGCAAGCCGAACAGGGTGTGGAGGATGTTGGAACGGTGCGAGTACAGCACGCCTTTCGGGTCGCCCGTCGTGCCTGAGGTGTAGCAAAGGCCGGCGGCCGTGCGCTCGTCAAAGCCGCCCCAGGTCACGTCCTGCGATTTGCCGCTGATATAGCTCTCGTAGGAAACGAGGTTCGGTATGCCGTGGTCGGCAGGCACGTGGCCGTCATCGGTGTAGAGCACGTAGCGGCGCACCGTGGGGCACTTCGCATGGATCGCCTTCACGATGGGCAGGAAGGTGAGATCGAAGAAGAGGTGCGTGTCTTCGGCGTGGTTCACGATCCACGCGATCTGCTCGGGGAACAGACGCGGGTTCACCGTGTGGAGCACAGCGGCAATACCCATGGCGCCATACCAGGTTTCCATATGGCGGCCGGTGTTCCAGGCCAGCGTGGCGATGCGGTCGCCCGGACGCACGCCATCCTCAAGCAGCGCCGTAGAGCACTGTTTGGCGCGGTCGTAGATTTCGGCGTAGGTCTGACGGACGATCGGCCCTTCGACCGAGCGGGTCACCACTTCCCGCCAGCCATGGTTGACCCGGGCGTGCTCCAGAACCTTGTCGACGGTGAGTTGCCAGTCCTGCATCAGGCCCATCATGGGGGCGCCGGCCTGAGGCATCGCCGACGCAACACCGGGAGCTGCTGCTTTCACAGCCGGGGGCGTCTTTACGGGCGCCTTGCCCTTTCCAAATCCGAAAACCATCCTTGAAGCCTCCCAGGCGCGCCGCACGTGCGCTATTTTTCGTTACTTTAGTCGCGGGCGCCGTTGGCGGCAATTCTTTCAGGGGAATCTCCTTGCAGTATCGGGCTTACGTAACGGCGTTTGCGTTGTCTCTCTGCGCGGCGGCCGTTTCATGCGGACCGGCGGCTGATCCTACAGCGACTGCGGGAACCGAAATGACGGGCGGCCCCGCCAGCGGGCCCGCCTCCCCGGCTCCTGCAACGCCCTCATCCAACGCGCCGGCGGAGTTGGGCGGCCGTCTGGACTGCCTCCGCGAGGCGGGCGGCGCGATGGTGATCGCGCATCGCGGCGGGCCGACGCGAGACTTTCCGGAAAACGCTATCGAGACCTTCGAACGCACGCTGCGGGCGGGGGCACGCATTCTGGAGGTCGATATCATGCAGTCGCGCGACGGCGTGCTGTTCCTGATGCACGACGACACGCTGGACCGCACATCCACAGGAAGCGGCGCTGCCGCCGATGCGGACTGGGCGGATATCCGCACCCTTCGCCTGAAAACCTACTCCCGCGAGACCGATTTCAGCCCGCCGGCTCTCGCCGATGCGCTGTCGTGGGCGGTGAAAAGCGGAGCGGTGCTGGAACTCGACAAGAAACGGACCGTGGAATACCCGCCCGTCCTCGACGCCATCCGGATCGCCGGGGCCGAGAACAACGTCATGGTCATCACCTACACCGATGCTCAGGCGGCCGAGGTTCACGCCGCCGCTCCGGACCTTGTGATTACCGCGACGATCCGGGACGAGGCCCATCTCGACCGGCTGATCTCGCGGGGCGTCAATCCGGGGCGCCTCGTCGCCTGGACCGGGACAGATGCGCCCAATCCGAACCTGTGGCAGGCGCTGCGGGACCGGGGGATCGAGGCCGCTTTCGGGACAACAGCCGGGCCCGAGACGCTGGACGCCGCCTATTGGGCGGACCGGGATGGCTCGGAATATAACGCCTTGGCCGAGGATGGGCTGGCGTTCGTGGTCACCGCCCGTTCCGACATGGTTTCCCGTCAAATGTCCGCCGAGCAGGCGGCCGGGGCGGCCTGCGGGCTTTAAAGGGAGCGGATTGTGCGCCGCACCATTTCCGCGGGCTGAATGTCCCTGATCGACCCGGCCTGGGCCGGTTCACGAAATCCGACAAGGAGGCGCCGTGATGTGAACGGCGGCCTTTGCAGTTGCGGCGGATTTTTCACTCGACGACCGGCGCTGCGACTGGTTTAGGAGACGCAGCCCTGCCATGTGCAAGGCTGACCTTTTCTTCGGTCGTGGAGTAAATTCTGCGGCGGCGGCCAGGACGTCTCCTCCAGGGAGGCTGGACGCAGCTTTCGTTTTTCGCCCAAGGACCGAATCATGGTCCAGACGGCGCCCGGGCTGGGGTGCAAAGATGGCACAAGACCTGCTCTGAGCCCGGGATTATCGGTGTTTTGGGAGCGAGGCGTTTAGGCGCCCGGACCTGTTAAGGATTTGACTGGCGGCTGACTTCGCCTTTCATGTCCGGAGTAACAGGGCAGCAGTGGGAATACTTTCCATGAAAACGACGGGTGAAGCCCTTCTGGCGACCAAGAGGGACGCTGGCGGCAAGAGCGCTTCGATTCCGGGCCTCGATGCAGCCCCGACCCAGCACCAGGGGCTGATCAACTGGGTGCGCGATATCGCCGCCCTGACCAAGCCGGACCGCGTCTATTGGTGCGACGGCTCGGAAGCGGAATTCGAGAAGCTGACGGCTGAACTCATCGCCCTGGGCACGCTGAAACGCCTCAACCCCGCGAAACGCCCCAACTCGTTCTATGCCGTGTCCGATCCGCGCGACGTCGCGCGCGTTGAGAGCCGCACCTTCATCTGCTCGGAAAAAGAGTCCGACGCTGGTCCGACGAACAACTGGGCTGAGCCCGCTGAAATGCGTGCGAAGCTCAACGGCCTTTTCGACGGCTGCATGAAGGGCCGCACGACATACATCGTGCGGCC
>CAZJZQ010000205.1:0-3493 GCA_964550535.1 uncultured Rhizobium sp. | reverse complement strand
CTTCGGCCTGGCCGATGGCCCATTCGAGCAGGCGGTTGGCGTCCTTCGGACTGGCGGTGAGCCAGTGATCGAAACGGTCGCGCATTGCGTTCTCGGTGATGCGGAAGGCGTCAGCGGTTGAGAGCTTTTCCTTCGTCTGGCCCACGAATTCCGGATTGCGGATGAAGACGGAGAGAAGGGAGCCGGCGGTGCCAAGCATGTCGTCGGCTGTGATGACGCCGGCCTTGCGGTTGTTGGTCATCTCGCCATAGGCGCGCAGGGCCTTGGTGAGGGCCGAGCGCATGCCCGCCTCGTGCGTCCCGCCTTCGGGCGTGGGGATGGTGTTGCAATAGCTGCGGCTGAAGCCGTCAGCGTCCGAGCCAAAGCCGTTGGCGCTCCAGACGATGGCCCATTCGACCGCGCTGCCTTCCGCCTCCACGCGGCCGGTGAACGGAGCGGGCAGGACAAGATTGGCGCCGGCGGACATCTCGATCAGCATGTCAGCGAGGCCGTTGGGATAGGACAGCACGGCGTCGGCCGGTGTCTTGTCGTCATCCTTCAGGACCTTGGGATCGCAGCTCCAGCGGATTTCCGCCGCGCGCGAGAGATACGCCTTGGAGCGCGCCATGGCGTAAAGGCGTGCGGGCTTCCAATGGGTCTTTTCGCCGAAGATTTGAGGGTCGGGTTTGAAGCGGATTTGCGTGCCGCGACGGTTGGGAGCGGCGCCGACCGCCTCCAGCTTGGTCTTGGGTTTTCCGCGCGAATAGGTCTGGCGGTAGAGTTTGCGGTCGCGCGCGATCTCGACCTCGACGAGTTCGGACAGGGCGTTCACGACCGAGATGCCGACGCCGTGCAGACCGCCGGCCGTCTGGTAGGCTTTGTTTGAAAACTTGCCGCCCGAGTGCAGCATGGTGAGGATAACTTCCAGCGCCGACTTGCCCGGATATTTGGGGTGCTTGTCGATCGGGATGCCGCGGCCATTGTCGCCCACGGTCAGGAAGCCGTCCGCCGTCAGCGTCACGTCGATTCGGCTCGCATGTCCCGCCACGGCCTCGTCGACGCAGTTGTCGAGAACTTCGGCGAAGAGGTGGTGGAAGCCCTTGTCGCCAGTGTCGCCGATATACATGCCAGGGCGTTTCCGGACGGGCTCCAGCCCCTCCAGGACCTCGATGTCCTTGGCGGAGTAACCACCGGAATCCTTGCCGCTGTCGAACAGCTTCGCCTGGTTGCCTTTGGACATGGAAATTCCGTACTCGAATCAGCAATTCGGGACCGAACGGGCAACTAGCCCGAACGCCCCCTCAGGGACAACGTGCCCGGGTTAACAACCTGTTGTGGGCCGCCGCCCGTTCTGGAACTGCTCACAGCCTTCGTCCAGCCACCTTCGCCACAATGCCGCAACACCTCGGTCCTGATGGGGCCGCGACGCATTGAAAGATATGAGTTCGCCGGCGGAATTATCCACCGGCGACGCCCGCCGGACAGCCGAAAGCCGCGCCGGACCGGGCATGGAGGGACACATGAAACGGAGTTCCGTCTTTCGCGCCGCCATGCTGGCGGGCGCGGCTTTGGCTGTGGCCGGTGCGGCGCACGCCGACACCTTCATGAAGGTTACGGGCGCGCCGGGCGGCGCCACCGCGAAGGGGTTCGAGACGCAGATCGTGCTGAGCGGCGCGAGCCTGAGCGTGATGAACATGCCGGCCTACACGGATGAGGGCTTCGAGACGAGCGAGCGTGTGCCGCATATGAGCGCGATCAGTTTCACCAAGGCGCCGGACAGGGCGTCCCCTAAACTGTTGCAGGCGGCGATCGACGGCCGCTCGCTCGGGACGATCGAGGTGGCGTTCACGACGCCGGCGCGGACGGGACACGTGGTCGACTCGCGCTGGATACTGGAAGGCGCGCGGATCAACAGCTTCTTCGTGTTCCCGGGCGCCACACCGGGCGAGGCCGCGGTGGAGACGGTAGAGATCGCCTACGACGCTTTGCGCTTCCAGCACTATGTGAAGGACGGCAAGGGCGTCAGCACGGGGGAGATGGAAGAGGTGCGAATGACGCCGCCCGCTCAGGACGCGTTCGGTCTTGATGGCGGTTGCGGGTGATGTTTCGCGATAGCCGGGTTGCTGGAAGGCGGCCCGGCTAGCTGCGCTAGAATATCCCGAGGAACTTGTCGCGCTTGAGGCCTTTGCAGCTGCTGATCTGGCTCTCATAGCGGGCGGCGGTTGCGGCGACCCTGTCGGCGCGCTGGATCAGCCAGGCCTTGTCGCGCCATGTGCCGCGCATGTAACCGCCGGCGCCTTCATGGTAGGCGAGGTAGTGGGCCTTGTAGTCGTACTGGCCGAGGCTCGTGACTTTGCCGGTCTGCGAGAAGTACCAGCCGATAAAGTCCACCGAGTCGTGGAAGCTGTGGCGGTTCGCGCCGCGGTTTCCGGTCTTGGACTGGTATTCCTCCCAGGTCGTGTCGAGCGCCTGAGCGTAGCCATAGGCGGTGGACGGCCGTTTGCCCGGCAGGAACAGGAAGCCAGCGGCGCGGGGCGGCTTGGCCTTCGCGTCGAAACTGCTTTCCTGATTGATGACCGCGAGCTGGAATCCCATCGGTGCGCCCCAGTCTTTCGCGGATTGGCGCAGGGATTTATGCCAGGACTTGTTGTCCTTCAGCATCTTGCAGGCGTCAGCGACCTGCGCGTCCGACAGGCGGACAGACGTGGCGCAGCTGGCCAGCAGCGCGCAAAAAATAAGGGCGGCGAGGGTCCGTAGCATTCCAGCGGACGCTATAGCCGATCATAGTTAATCGCGCTTTAGCCAATGGCAGTTGGGGCGCGCCGCCCCAAACGAAACGGCCCCGGAGTTTCCTCCGGGGCCGCGCTCGAGCCGGGGCCGCAATAGCAGTCGCCCCGATCCTGTAAAAGCCGTTAGGCCTTGTAGTACATGTCGAATTCCACCGGGTGGGGGTGGGTTTCAAAGCGCATGACTTCTTCCATCTTCAGGTCGATGTAGGAGTCGATGAAGTCGTCGTCCATCACGCCGCCGGCTTTCAGGAAGTCGCGGTCGGCGTTGAGGCTGTTCAGCGCTTCGCGGAGCGAGCCGCAGACAGTCGGGATGTTTTTCAGCTCTTCCGGCGGCAGCGAATAGAGATCCTTGTCCATCGACGGGCCCGGATCGATCTTGTTCACGATGCCGTCGAGGCCGGCCATGAACAGCGCCAGATAGGTGAGGTAGGGGTTGCCGGCCGGATCCGGGAAGCGAACCTCGATGCGCTTGCCTTTCGGCGAGGGCGTCCACGGAATACGGACCGAAGCTGAGCGGTTGCGCGCCGAGTAGGCGAGCATCACGGGAGCTTCATAGCCCGGCACCAGACGCTTGTAGGAGTTGGTGGTCGAGTTCGAGAAGGCGTTGATCGCCTTCGCGTGTTTGATCACGCCGCCGATATACCACAGGCATTCCTGGCTGAGGTCGGCGTACTTGTCGCCGGCGAACACCGGCTTGCCGCCGTTCCAGATGGACATGTGGACGT
>CAZJZQ010000204.1:0-3807 GCA_964550535.1 uncultured Rhizobium sp. | reverse complement strand
GATTTCATCCGCAAACCCTGCTCCACCCGCCTGCTGGCCGAACGCGTGAAGGCGATCCTGCGCCGGTCGCGCGGCGCGTCGCTGACGCCGGAGGAAGGCGACAAGAAACCGCTCGTGCGCGGCCGCCTGACGCTCGACCCGAACCGGCACGCCTGCACCTGGGATGGGCAGGTCGTGCGTCTGACAGTTACGGAGTTCCTCATCCTCCAGGCTCTGGCGATGCGGCCTGGCTATGTGAAAAGCCGCGACCAGCTGATGGACGCCGCCTACGACGATCAGGTCTATGTCGACGACCGCACCATCGACAGCCACATCAAGCGGCTGCGCAAGAAATTCCGCGACCTCGACGACAACTTCGATTCGATCGAGACGCTGTACGGCGTGGGGTACCGCTATAAGGAAGCCTGAGAAACCCGTTCGGGGGCGGGCCTCGCAGCGGCCTTCGCGGTCGCTGCTCCTGTCGCCTATTGCCCGGCTTATCCTTGCCTCGAACCTCGCCGGCCTCATCATCCTCATCACCGGCGCGCTGATCCTCAACGAGATGCGCTCCAATCTCGTGCAGGCGCGCAAGGCCAGCCTGAACGAGCAGGCTGACATCATTGCATCGGTCATCACCGAATCGGTCATCACCGACCGCGCCATGGACACGACGCCGTCGCTGGACGAGAGCGAGGCCCGCTACCAACTGAAACGTCTGTCGCTAAGCGGCGACACGCGCATGCGCATTTTCAACCGCGAAGGCGCAACGGTCGCCGACACGTATCTCCTGAGAGATGAAGTCGCGGGCCAGCCCCTGCCGCCGATCCGCCGCCCCAATGCGATCCAGAAGACATGGCTGGATTTCGTCCGGAACACCAACCAGGCCATTGAGCGCATCAACCTGCGCGGCGGCGCCTCCATCGAGGAAGCGCGCACGCTTGAGGAAGAAGTCGCGGGCGCCCTGCGCGGCGACTCGCTCGCCTCCGAACGCTTCAACGAGAACGCCGACCGCGTCATCTCCGTCACCGTGCCGATCCGCCCCGTCGGCGCCGTCGTGGGCGCGCTGACCATCGAGACCAGCGACGTGGCCGAGATCATCGCGGCCGAACGCGCCACGCTGCTGCCGCTCATCCTGGTGGCCGTCATGGTCGCCGTGCTGACCTCGACCCTGCTCACCGCCGTGATCGCCCGGCCGCTGCGCCGTCTCTCGATCGCCTCCGACCGCGTGCGGACCGGCGCGACGGAAAAGCTCGACCTCGGCGCGCTGCACAACCGCAAGGACGAGATCGGCGACCTCGCCCGCGCCATGGAAGCGATGACCGCCGCGCTCTACGATCGCATCCAGGCCAACGAACGCTTCGCCGCCGACGTGGCGCACGAACTCAAGAACCCCCTCACCTCCATCCGTTCCGCCGTCGAGACCTCGCAAGCCGTTCAGGACCCCGCCGTGCGCGACCGCATGCGCGACGTGATCGCACGCGACGTCATTCGCCTCGACCGCCTGATCTCGGACATTTCCAACCTCTCCCGCCTCGAAGGCGAGATTGTGCGCGAGAAACTGGTGCGGGTGGATATTGCGCGGCTGCTGGAGGATATCGTTTCGATCTACGAGGACACATCGCGCGAGAACGAGGCGCGCGTCACGCTCTCCATGCCGGGAATGGGCGGCCGCGCGTGGGTGAAGGGCCGCGACGGGCCGCTGGGCCAGGTGATCCGCAACCTGGTGGAGAACGCACGGTCATTCTCTCCTCCTCACGGAGAAGTTCGGGTCGAGCTGACCCGGACCCACGACCGGCTCGAACCCGCAATCCGCATTACAGTTGAAGATCAGGGCCCCGGCGTTCCGCCCGACAAGCTGGAGAAAATCTTCGAGCGTTTCTATTCCGACCGGCCCCAGGGCGCGAAGTTCGGAAATAATTCAGGTTTGGGCCTTTCCATCGTGCGGCAGATCGTCGAGACGCACCGCGGCCGGGTTTGGGCGGAAAACAAAACCACGGACGGAGCCATCAGCGGCGCCCGGTTCGTGGTGGAGCTTCCCGCGGTGACATCAGAGGCGTAATTGCAGGTGTGCGGTTGAGCGCTCTTGACCGGGCAAGTGTCATTGCCACCATTGTGGCCCCCTATTGTGGGGATGGCGGGCAAATGCGGGAGTTAGTCGAATGATCGGTTTGGTCGTGGTGTCGCACGGCCGGCTGGCTGAAGAGTTCATCGCCGCCGCCGAACATGTCGTAGGCTGCCTCGACGCGGTCCGGGCCGTCTGCATCGGCCCCGAAGACGACATGGATATGCGCCGCAAGGAAATCATCGCCGCCGCCAAGGATTGCGACCAGGGGGCGGGCGTAGTGATCCTCACCGACATGTTCGGGGGCACGCCCTCCAACCTCGCCATCTCGGTGATGGGCGGCGGCAAGATCGAGGTAATCGCGGGCGCCAACCTGCCCATGCTCATCAAGCTGGCCGAAGTTCGCGGCAAGCTGCCTCTGGCTGAAGCGGCGCTGGCTGCGGCCGAAGCCGGCCGCAAATACATCTCCGTCGCTTCGGCCTTGCTTCAGCGGGCATGATGGCGGATCGCAGGACAAGGACAGCCGGCATCGTGAACCAGCGCGGCCTTCACGCGCGGGCCTCCGCCGCATTTGCGCGGGAGGCGGCGAAGTACAATGCCCGCGTCACGGTGCGCTATGACGGCCTCTCCGCCAGCGCCGCATCGATCATGGACCTGCTGATGCTGCGCGCCCATGTCGGCCAGACGATCGAGATCGACGCCGAAGGCCCTGAAGCGCAACAAGCGCTGGAAGGACTGTGCGATCTGATCGCGCGCAAGTTCGACGAAAAGGAATAGGCGGCCTCAGCCGCCCGGGGAGACGCGGGCGCCGCCTTCGCGGCCCACCTGCTCCTGACGCGGCGCGCGCAGCGGCTGCACCAGATCAGCAAAAGCGATATGGCCCGAGCTGTTCATCAGCGGCTCCGCCAGACGCCGCAGGCCCGCCGCAAACTCCGCCGGCGTGATCGAACGGTCGAGATCCGTGTCGAACGTCATGGGGTTGGCGAGAACGTCGCTGGACGATCCCACCGCACTCGCCCAGTCGCTCTGCTCGAAACCGGAAATCACGCCATCGGAATTCTTGTCCGCCGCCGCGAACGCGCCGGCCGTGCCGACGTCGATCTCTTCCAGCGTGATCTTGCCGTCGAAATTCCGGTCGAAACTGGCGAACATCAGCGCGCCCGGGCGCATGATCCGCATCCCGTCAGCGTTGGCGGCGCCAACGGTCACGCCGCCCGGGCCCGGCAGACGATCGACCTGACCCGTCTCAATGACCTGCGCGGCGGCCGGCGCGGCGGCCAGCATCATCAGGCCGAGGGCTGCGCCGAGGCGTTGTCCGGTCCGCTTGTACATGTCGACGCCTCTGTGCAGATCGCCCATTCCGGGCGCGGGAACCGTAGTGTTGTACGGCCGCCACAGGGTACGCAACTGAATCCGGCAGTTCTCGACCGGGCACCCCGCCCAAGCGGCCGGCGCAAGAACCATATAAAGAAACCTTTATGCGATTTGCGCGCGCGGACGGGGCTTGCTATACGCCCCATGACGCGCCGCCCCGGCGCCCCAATCGCCCGGCCCGGGCGGCCCGAAAATACCCAAAGGAGTTCAGGCATGGCGTTCGACGATTACAAGATTGCTGATCTGTCGCTGGCCGACTGGGGCCGCAAGGAGCTGATCATCGCCGAAACCGAAATGCCGGGCCTGATGGCGACCCGCGCGGAATACGGCGACAGGAAGCCGCTGAAAGGCGCGCGCATCACCGGCTCGCTCCACATGACGATCCAGACCGG
>CAZJZQ010000203.1:0-4058 GCA_964550535.1 uncultured Rhizobium sp. | reverse complement strand
CCCGCACCATCGCTTCGCTGGACATGGTGCGCGAAGCGCGCGTCCACCTGTCCCTGCCCGAACGCCCGCTGTTCCAGCGCGACGCACAGGCGCCAAAAGCCTCGATCGTGCTGGGCCTCACCGGAAATTCGATGACGCCGGAGAAGGTTCGCGCCATCCGCAACCTCGTGGCGACCAGTGTTCCGGGCCTCGCCCTCGAACAGATCACCATCATCGACGACAAGGGCCGCCTGCTCGCCGCCGGCGGTGAATCGGATTCGACGGGCATCGGCGCGGGCGGCGCTTCAGTGGACGAGCGCAAGCTGGCGCTCGAAAACTCCTACCGCATGAAGATCATGCAGATCGTGGAAAGCGTGGCCGGTCCCGGCGCGGCGCTCGTCCAGGTTTCGCTGGAAGCCGACTTCAACCGCGTCACCAGCAGCGCGGAAACCTACGATCCCGACAGCCGCGTGCTGCGCTCGTCCTCGACGACGGAAAACACGACGCGCAATGCCGACATGTCGCCCAGCGATGAAACCACCGTCGCGAACAATGTTCCCACTGGCGCCGCCGCTCCCGCTCCCGCGCAGCCCACCAGCCAGTCGGAAAGCAGCGCGATATCGGAGACGGTCAACTACGAGATATCCAAGAGCGTCCGTACCGAAGTGGTCGAAGGGCCGCGCGTGCAGCGCCTGTCCGTCGCCGTCGCGGTGGACCACAAGCGTATCCCCGGCGTCGATGGCGCCGCCCCCACCTACGAACCGCTGCCTCAGCAGGAACTCGACCGCATCCTCGCCCTCGTCCGCTCCGCCGTCGGCTACAACGCCCAGCGCGGCGACGAAGTGACCGTCGAGAACATCCCTTTCAGCCGCCCTGAAATTGCGATGGACGATGCGGTTGCGCCGGGCCCGTTCGACTTCGACAAGTTCGACGCCGTGCGCGCCGCCGAAATCGCCGCTCTATTGGTGACCGCGCTGACGCTGGTGTTCTTCGTGCTGCGGCCGCTGGTGCGCGGGCTGATGAGCCGCCAGGAAGACGACCCGGCGGCGGTTCTCGACGCTTCCGGCCAGCGCGCGCTCGACGCCGATGGCCAAATGGCCATGGGCGGCGGCCGCACCGTCACCATCGACATGCCGCAGCAAGACCGTCTCGACGCGGGCATCGATGTGGCGCGCATCTCCGGTCAGGTGAAAGCCTCGTCCATCAAGAAGATTTCGGAAGTGGTTCAGTCGCACCCCGACGAGTCGCTGGCCATCATCCGTAGCTGGCTGGCCGAAGAAGGCTCGGATCGCGCAGCATGAGCGTCACCTCCGCCCTCGCACAGATCGACACCGACGCTCCAGCCGCCGCCGTAGCGGCCGCGAACGCGCCTGTCGATAACAGCGCGGAAACCGCGCGCCGCATCGCCGACACCATCACCACCATCCGCAAGATGCACGGCTCGGAGAAATCCGCCGTGTTGCTGCTGGCGCTCGGCGAAGATGCGAAAGCGGTGTGGGACCGCCTCGACGACGACGAGTTGCGCGAAATCTCCGCCGCGATGTCGGCGCTGGGCCCCGTAAAGGCCGAGACGGTCGAGTTTCTTATCAAGGACTTCGTGAACCGCATGGCCGGCGCCGGCGCCGTCACGGGCTCCTACGAACAGACGCACAAGCTGCTGATGACCTTCCTGCCCAAGGAAAAGGTCGATGCGCTGATGGAAGAACTGCGCGGCCCTGCGGGCCGCACCATGTGGGACAAGCTCGGGAATGTGAACGAGCAGGTGCTCGCGAACTATCTGAAGAACGAATATCCGCAGACTGTCGCCGTCATCCTCTCGAAAATCCGCACCGACCATTCCGCGCGCGTGCTTTCTGCCCTGCCGAACGATTTCGCGCTCGAAGTCATCCAGCGCATGCTGCGCATGGAGCCGGTGCAACGCGACATTCTCGACAAGATCGAATCCACTCTGCGCGTCGAGTTCATGACCAACCTCGCCCGCACATCGAAGCGCGACAGCCACGAGCAGATGGCCTCGATCTTCAACGCCTTCGACCGCCAGACCGAGGGCCGCTTCATCGCGATGCTCGAAGAGCGCAACAAGGAATCCGCCGACCGCATCCGCTCGCTGATGTTCGTGTTCGAGGATCTCTCCAAGCTCGATCCCGGCGGGATCCAGACGCTCCTGCGCAATGTCGACAAGGACAAGCTCGCCCTCGCCCTGAAAGGCGCAAACGACGAGCTGCGCAACCTCTTCATGTCCAACATGTCCGAACGCGCCGCCAAGCTGATGCGCGAAGACATGCAGTCGATGGGTCCGGTGAAGCTGAAAGACGTCGAGGCCGCCCAGCAGGAAATGGTCACCGTCGCCAAGGCGCTCGCCGACCGCGGCGAAATCATGCTCGCGGATTCGAGCCAGGATGAGTTGATCTACTGATGGAAACCGCACCCGTATCCTTCTTCTTCCAGACTGAATTCACGCCCGACGGCGGCGTCGTCGGCGCGCCGCAAAGCAAATTCGTGCCGCGCGTGGAAGCCGAGAAGCTCGCCGCGACTGCGCGCAACGCGGGCGAAACAGCCGCGCTGCAAACGGGCGAAGCGCGCGCTTTCGCCGCCATCGACCGCATGGTCCAGCACATCGCTCCGGTTCAGCAGACGCTGGCGCATCTCGCAGCCGAGCTGCGCCGCGAAGCGGCCGAACTCGCTCTCGCTTCCGCGCGCCGCATTGCCGGAGATGCGCTCGACGCCAACGGCGCCGCCGCCGCGGCCGATGCCGTCTCGCGCGCTGTCGGCGTTCTGAAATCAACCCCCGTCATCACCATCAACGCCTCTGCCGAAGCGCTGCCCGTCATCGAGCGCCGCATGGAGCAACTGCGCCGCCAGGGCCAGGCTGCGGGCGTCATCTTCGCCGCCGACGCCGCCGCCAAGCCCGGCGACTGGCGCGTGCAATGGTCCGAGGGAGTGTCGTCCTTCAGCCGCGATGACGCCGAAGCCGCCATCGCCTCCATTCTCGACCGCCGCCTCGAAGATCCCGTCGAACCGCAACTCGACATGTTCGCCGCCGGCAAGGGAGCCTGATCCATGAGCTCGAACGAACTCACCCTTCCCGAACTCTCCCACGGCGGCGGCGGCGCGGCGGTCGCCAGCAGCGCTCCGCAGGAAAGCTCGCGCGACAAGGTCGCGGCCGATCTGAAACCCGTGTTCGACGTTCCCGTCTCCGTGCAGGCCGTGATCGGCCGCACGACGATTGGCGTCTCCGACCTGCTGAAGCTCGGGCCGGGCTCGGTGCTCGAACTCGACCGCCGCGTCGGCGAGGCCATCGACATCTATGTAAACTCCCGCCTCGTCGCCCGCGGCGAGGTCGTTGTGGTCGATGACCGCCTCGGCGTGACCATGACCGAAATCATCAAGAACGCGGACGGCTGATCCATGGCCGCGCTCAACACCACAGACACCAATTCCAACGGAGCCGCCCAATGCGCGTTCTGATCGTCGGCAACCTCCAGGGCCAGTTGTCGGCCGCCACAAAGATCGCGTTCGATCGCGGCGCGAAAGTGCTGCACGCGCCGAACTGCGACTCCGCGATGGAGCTGCTGCGCACCGGCAAGGGCGCGGATCTGCTGATGATCGATGTCAACGAAGACATCGCCGGCATGGTCCACTCGATGAGCCGTGAGCGCATCGTCGCTCCGGTTGTCGCCTGCGGCGTGCAAACCTCGCCCGAGATCGCGGCCTCCGCCATTCGCGCCGGCGCACGAGAGTTCATCCCGCTGCCGCCCGATCCGGAACTGATCGCCGCCGTGCTGTCCGCCGTCGCCGACGACGACCGCCCGATGATCGCGCTCGATCCCGCGATGATCGACCTGCGCCGCCTCACCGACCAGATCGCCCCGTCCGACGCCTCCGTGCTCATCACGGGCGAGAGCGGCGTCGGCAAGGAAGTTATGGCGCACTACATTCACAAGCGTTCACGCCGCGCCGACAAACCGTTCATCTCCGTCAACTGCGCCGCCATTCCCGAGAACCTGCTCGAGTCCGAACTGTTCGGCCACGAGAAGGGCGCCTTCACCGGCGCCGTGGCGCGCCGCATCGGCAAGTTC
>CAZJZQ010000202.1:3641-4090 GCA_964550535.1 uncultured Rhizobium sp. | reverse complement strand
GCCAAGGAGCGCATCTTCTCGTTCCGCAACGCCGATCATGGCTGGGACCCCAAGAACCAGCGGCCGGAATTGTGGAGCCTCTACAACACCCGCAAGGCGCCGGGCGAAAGCATCCGCGTCTTCCCGCTGTCCAACTGGACCGAGCTGGATATCTGGACCTACATCGCGGAGGAGGAGATTCCGATCGTCCCCCTCTACTTCGCCAAGCTGCGCCCGAGCGTGGTGCGCAACGGTCAGATCTTCATGGTGGACGATGGGCGGACGCCGATGGAGCCGGGCGAGACAGCCGTTGACCGCCTGATCCGCTTCCGCACGCTGGGCTGCTATCCCCTCACCGCCGCCATTGAGAGCGATGCGGTGACGCTGGACGAGATTGTCGGCGAGATGCTGACGGCGCGCACGTCCGAACGGTCGGGCCGCCTGATCGACCATGACGAAAGCGGGTCGAT
>CAZJZQ010000202.1:0-3631 GCA_964550535.1 uncultured Rhizobium sp. | reverse complement strand
TGCGCTTCATCACCTGCGGGTCGGTGGATGACGGCAAGTCGACGCTGATCGGGCGGCTGCTGTACGATTCAAAGATGCTGTTCGAGGACCAGCTGTCGTCGCTGAAGAAAGACAGCGTGAAGCACGGCACGCAAGGCGAGAACATGGACTTCGCGCTGCTGCTCGACGGGTTGGAGGCGGAGCGCGAACAAGGCATCACCATCGATGTCGCGTATCGCTTCTTCTCGACCGACAAGCGCAAGTTCATCGTGGCGGATACGCCCGGGCACGAGCAGTACACCCGCAACATGGCGACCGGCGCATCGACCGCCGACGTGGCGGTGATCCTGATCGATGCGCGCCGGGGCGTGCTGACCCAGACGCGGCGGCACACCTATATCAACCATCTGCTTGGCGTGCGGCACATCGTGCTGGCCGTGAACAAGATGGACCTGGTGGAATACAGCCGCGCCCGCTTCCACGAGATCGTCGCGTCCTATCTGTCCATGGCTGAGCATCTTGGTTTCGAAAGCATCACGCCGATTCCGATGTCGGCACTGAACGGCGACAACATCACGCGCAAGTCGGAGCATATGCCCTGGCATGCCGGGCCGACGCTGCTGGAGCATCTGGAGGCTGTTGAGGTCGCGGATGAACGCGCGGGCAAGCCGTTCCGTATGCCGGTGCAGTGGGTGAACCGGCCCAACCTGGATTTCCGCGGCTTCTCGGGCACGGTGACGTCGGGCGTGATCAGGCCGGGCGATCAGGTGGTGGTGGCCAAGTCGGGCAAATCATCCCGCGTAAAAGCGCTGTCCACCGCCGATGGCGACCTGGACGAGGCGAATGCGGGCGACGCGATTACGCTGGTCCTTGAAGACGAGATCGACGCTTCACGCGGCGACGTGTTCGCAGCAGCGGACAACCGGCCGGAAGTGTCCAACCAGTTCACCGCAAACCTTTTGTGGATGCACGAGGAAGAACTGCGCACCGGGCAGCCTTATCTGCTCAAGATCGGCTCGCAGACCGTGCAGGCGCTGGTGACCGGCATCCGGCACAAGGTTGATGTGAACACGATGGAGACGGGGCCCGGCTCGACGCTGGGACTTAACGAGATCGGCTTTTGCAATCTTTCGACATCGCAACCGATTGCGTTCGACGGTTATCACGCGATCCGCGAGGCGGGCGCCTTCATCCTGATCGACCGGTTGAGCAACCAGACGGTTGCTGCGGGCATGATCGACTTCTCGCTGATGCGCGCGACCAACGTTCACCGCCACGCGATGGACGTGACCAAGCGCGACCGTTCGGTGCTGAAGGGCCACAAACCTGCCGTGCTGTGGTTCACGGGCCTGTCGGGCGCAGGCAAGTCGACCATCGCCAATCTGGTCGAGCGCAAGCTGTCCTCGATGGGCGCGCACACCTATGCGCTGGACGGCGACAATATCCGTCAGGGGCTGAACCGCGATCTCGGCTTCACCGACGCTGACCGGGTGGAGAACATCCGCCGCATTGGCGAAGTGGCGAAACTGTTCGTGGATGCGGGCCTGATCGTCACCTGCTCCTTCATCTCCCCCTTCCGCGCCGAGCGCGAGATGGTGCGCGGCCTGATGGAGAAAGGCGAGTTCATCGAGGTGTTCGTGGACGCTCCGCTGGAAGTGGCCGAGAGCCGCGATCCGAAAGGGCTCTACAAGAAGGCGCGCGCGGGCGAGATCCGGAACTTCACGGGCATCGACAGCCCGTATGAGAAACCGGCGACGCCGGAGCTGCGGCTGGACACCTCCGCGCACAACGCGGAGGCGCTGGCCGAGTTGGTGATCGAACACCTGCGCAAATCCGGTATCGTCGCCGCCGCCAACGACGCGCTGGATTTCTCGATTTAGGCTGGTTTGCGCTGACCATCCCGGCCAGAAGGCGCAACCGCGCCGAACCGGAACCATGGCTGGATCATCGGGGTACGGATAAGCACAAATCATCCATTGCCCCGGCCGCTGTTACACTATAACGATCACTCATCCCCGGACTGAGCCGCGTGGTGACTGGAGCGATCATGTCCGGCGAGGAGGCTTCCATCATCGCTGCGGCTGTCGGGCTTTCACTCGGCGGCGTGGTGTTCGCGATGATGGCGTCGGCGCTGGCGCGGCGCGCGGCGGACGTGGTCAGCCTGATTGCAGGCGTGGCGCTGTTGCTGGTGGCCGCGCTGCACTTTGCACCCGAAGCGTTGCGGTCTGACGGCGCCACGATCTTCTTCCTGCTGGGCGGCGCGGGCATTGGCGTTGCGCTGGAGATTCTGGTGCGGACCCAGCCGGGCGCCGCGAAGCCCGGCGCGGTGCATGCGGCCGCGCGGCTGGCGCTGGTCGTTCTGGCGGTCCACTCGATGCTGGATGGCGCGGTCTATACGGCGGCGTTCTGGCATGACCACGGGACAGGGTTGGCGGCTTCGGTGGGGCTGGTGCTGCACGAGGCGCCGGAAGGCATCGTGGCGATGATGCTGGCGCTCCAGACAGGCCTCAGGCCGCGTAACGCCGCGCTGCTGGCCATTGCGGCATCAACGCTGACGACCCCGGTGGGCTGGATGCTGGCGCATGCCGTGGGCACGGCGGCGCATGGCGCAATGCAGCTATTGTTCGCGGGCTCGGCGGGCCTGCTGCTGTATGCCGGCTGGCATCTGGTGTCCGACGGCTGGCGCTCCCTGCGCCGGCGCCGCGCGCAGGAGCGTGGGTAGCGGTTCCTTTTGCCCGCTGGTGCGTTCACTCCGTAATTGGGATATGAGACCTGCCATCAGCGAAAGGGAGAACACGATGCTTCGCGCCGGGTTTGCCATGACTGCACTGATCGTTCTGACAGCCGCATGTCAGGAGGGCGAGACGCCCGCCGCGCCGGTTACGCCGGAAGCCTCAACCGAAACCCCCGCCCCGGCGCCGCCCAGCATTGTTGCGCCCGAGGTTCTGCCGGGTATGCGTGTCGCGCCGATGCAGCTGAGCTGTGGCGGGGAAAGTTTCCGCGTGGCGTTCGAGGATGCGCGGGCGGTGATCGTGAACGAGGACGGCTCCAACACCGAGCTTGCGGCGCTGACGCCCTCGCCCGATTCGGAGCCCGGCGTGACAACCTTCACCAACGGCATGCTGACCTTCGCGAAGTCCGGCGGGCAGGATACGCCCGCCGAAATCCGCTTCGCACGCGGCCGTATGGCGTTCCAGGACTGCGCAATCGCCGTTAACTGAGGGCCGCGCCGTGCCGGTCTCTACGCCGGTATAACGATTTTGGAGCGCACGTTTCCGCCCGGCGATAGACATTGCTCCCGAACAGGGCCTATCCGGTCCTGAAGCGTATTATACGTGTGGCGGCCGCGCCCGCGTATAATGGTTCATTCCAGGACGAGGAGCCCGGCATGGCGAACAAGATCTATCCCGATGCGAAGGCGGCGCTGGACGGCGTGCTGTTCGACGGCATGACGATCATGGCCGGGGGCTTTGGCCTGTGCGGCATTCCCGAAAACCTGATCGCGGAGGTGCAGCGCTCTGGCGTGAAAGGACTGTCGGTCATCTCGAACAATGCCGGGGTGGACGGGTTCGGGCTCGGCGTGCTGCTCAACTCCCGGCAGGTGAAGAAGATGATCTCGTCCTATGTCGGCGAGAACAAGGAGTTCGAGCGG
>CAZJZQ010000201.1:0-4152 GCA_964550535.1 uncultured Rhizobium sp. | reverse complement strand
GTCAACGGGCTGAACACGCTGATCGACTTCCGCTACCAGCAGCACTTCAAGGCCGAGCGCGGCGTCCACGGCATGGGCAAGAACCGCACGGGCCAGCGCGCGCCGGATCTGGTGCTCAAAGTCCCCGTCGGCACCCAGGTGTTCGAGGACGACCAGGAAACCCTGATCGCCGACCTCGACCATATCGGCGCCCGCGTGCTGGTCGCGAAGGGCGGCAATGGCGGCTGGGGCAATACCCGGTTCAAGTCTTCGGTGAACCAGGCGCCGCGCCGCTTCAATCCGGGCGCCGACGGTGAAGAACGCTGGATGTGGTTCC
Source organism: uncultured Rhizobium sp. (assembly GCA_964550535.1). Taxonomy (GTDB): domain Bacteria; phylum Pseudomonadota; class Alphaproteobacteria; order Caulobacterales; family Hyphomonadaceae; genus UBA7672. The sequence goes on along the minus strand of CAZJZQ010000201.1, from coordinate 3,836 downwards.
GGCTCAAGCTGATCGCCGACGCCGGCCTGCTCGGCCTGCCCAATGCGGGCAAGTCCACCTTTCTCGCGGCTGTCAGCGCGGCCAAGCCGAAGATCGCGGACTATCCCTTCACCACGCTCCACCCCGGCCTTGGCGTCGTCACGCTCGGCCCCGGCGCCAGCTTCGTGCTCGCAGACATTCCCGGCCTGATCGAAGGCGCGGCGGATGGCGCCGGCGTGGGCGTCCGCTTCCTCGGCCACATCGAACGCTGCGCCGTGCTGCTGCACCTGATCGACGGCACGCAGGAAGATGTCGCCGAAGCTTACCGCGTCGTGCGCGCCGAACTCGCCGCCTATGGCGGCGGCCTGATCGACAAGCCGGAGATCGTCGCCCTCAACAAGATCGACGCGCTCACCGATGACGAGATCAAGGAAAAGTCCGCAGCCCTGAAGAAGGTGTGCAAGTCGACGCCGCTGCGCATCTCCGGCGCCTCGCAGAAGGGTGTTCCTCAGGCGATCCAGCAGCTCTACACCGTCATCTCCGAAGACCGCGCCGAACGCCGCGCCGCGCAAATCGAAGCCGAAAAGACCCCGGAAGAAAGATCCGAAGGATGGACGCCGTGAGCGCGGGCGGCCCCGCGCATCAGGCGCTCGCCTCTCCCCTCTCCTCCGCCCGCCGCGTCGTCATCAAGCTCGGCTCCGCGCTGCTGATCGACCAGTCGACCGGCCGGCCGCACGCCGCGCGCTTCGCGGCCATCGCGGCCGGCATTGCGAAACTGCGCGCCTCCGGCAAATCCGTCGCAATCGTCTCGTCAGGCGCCGTGGCGCTGGGCCGCCGCGCGCTTGATCTGAAACCCGGCAAGCTCCGCCTTGAAGAAAAACAGGCCGCCGCCGCCGCGGGCCAGCCGCGCCTGATGCGCGCATGGGAGGATGCCCTGTCCCCCTATGACCTGCCCGTCGCGCAGGCCCTGCTCACCTTCGAGGACACAGAGCGCCGCCGCCGCTGGCTCAACGCCCGCGCTACGCTGGAAACGCTGCTGGAGCGCGGGGCCATTCCGGTGGTGAACGAGAACGACACCGTCGCCACCGAAGAGATCCGCTATGGCGACAATGACCGCCTCGCCGCGCGCGTCGCCCAGATGCTCGGCGCGGACGCCCTTGTCCTGCTCTCCGACATCGACGGCCTTTACGATTCCGATCCGCGCTCCAATCCCAACGCAAAGCACATCGCCGAAGTCCGCCGCCTCACGCCGGACATCATGGCGATGGCGGGCGGCGTGAACCTCGCCGCCGGTGTTGGCTCGGGCGGCATGGCGACCAAGCTGGAAGCCGCGCGCATCGCGATGACGGCTGGCTGCTCCACCGCCATCACGCTCGGCGACCAGCCGGGCCCCGATGGCGAAGGCGGCCCGCTCGCCGCGCTGATCGCTGGCGCCCGCGCCACCTGGTTCATCCCGGACGTCAGCCCCGAAACGGCGCGCAAGCAATGGCTGGCGGGCGCGCTCAAACCCTCCGGCTCGCTGCACGTCGATGCTGGCGCCGTTCGCGCGCTGCTGTCCGGCAAGAGCCTCCTGCCGGCAGGCGTCACCGCCGTGTCAGGCCGCTTTGAGCGCGGCGACGCCGTGGAGGTGATAGATTCCGATGGGCGCGCCATCGCGCGCGGCGTCTCGGCCTATTCATCGGAAGACGCGGCCAAGCTCATCGGCCGCAACACGGCCGACATCGAAGCCATCCTCGGCTTCCGCGGCCGCCCGGCCATTGTCCATGTCGATGATATGATCGTCTCGGCGCGCAGCTAGGCGACCAGCCCGCGATACGTCTTGCTGGCGCGCAGCCAACCGGCGGCGTAACCGCACACGGGAACGATCTTAACGCCGTCGGCTTTCGCGGCCTCCGCCACCGCCGTCATCAGCCGTCCGGCGGCGCCCGACCCGCGCAGCTCCGGCGGCGCATAGACATAGGTGATCGTCAGCAGGCCGTCGCTGCGGCGGTACTCCGCCCACGATGTCAGACCCTGCTCATCCATCTCGAACCGGTGTTCGCTTGCATTGTCGCGCAGTTCGCTCATCCGCTTTTTCCTGATCGCCATAAGGCCGCGAACTTCCAACTCCCGCGCCCGGCCGCAGTTCCCGCTACACTCCCAACGTACTTCCTATGTGGGGCGCACGCTGGTAAAACCCAAGCCATGACAATTCATACCCCCCTTTCTTCGCACGATGCGGCCCTCGCCGCCCAGATGCTCGCCATGGGCGCGCGCGGCCGCGAGGCCTCGGCCCTCATCGCCAAGGCCGGCCCGGACAAGCGCACCAACGCCCTGCGCGCCATGGCCAAACATATCCGCGAAGCCGCGCCGCAGATCCTCGACGCCAACGCGAAGGACATGGCCGCCGGCCGCGACAAGGACCTCACGCCCGCGCTGCTTGACCGTCTCGAACTCAACCCCGCCCGCATCGAGGCGATAGCGAAAAGCGTTGAAGACGTCGCCGCCCTGCCCGATCCCGTCGGCGACGTGCTCGCCAACTGGACGCGTCCCAACGGTCTGAACATCAGCCGCGTGCGCGGCCCCATCGGCGTCATCGGCATCATCTACGAAAGCCGCCCCAACGTGACGGCCGACGCCGGCGCGCTGTGCGTACGCGCCGCCAACGCCGCCGTGCTGCGCGGCGGATCGGAAAGCCTGCACTCCTCCCGCGCCATCGCCGAAGCGCTGCGCAAGGGGCTCGCCGAAGCCGGACTGCCGGAAGACGCGATCCAGCTTGTTCCCGTCGCGGACCGCGCAGCCGTCGGTCATATGATGGCCGGTCTTGGCGGCAAGCTCGACGTCCTCGTGCCTCGTGGCGGCAAGAGCCTCGTCGCCCGCGTGCAGGAAGAGGCGCGCGTGCCGGTGCTCAGCCACCTCGAAGGTCTCTGCCACACCTACATCCACGCGGCGGCGGACCCGGAGAAAGCCGAGGCGATCATCCTCAACGCCAAGCTGCGCCGCACCGGCGTCTGCGGCTCGACGGAGACGATGCTGATCGACGCCTGCGTCGCGTCCAGACTCCTGCCCCGCCTCGCGCGCGCGCTGGAAAAAGCTGGCTGCGAATTGCGCGGCGACGAACGCGCCCGCGACATCCAGCCGATGAAAGCCGCAAACGAAGAAGACTGGACCACCGAATACCTCGCCCCGATCCTCTCGGTGGCCGTGGTCAACAATATCGACGGCGCGATGGCGCACATCGCGAAATACGGCTCGCAACACACCGAGGCGATCATCACCGAGGATGACGCCGCCGCTGAACGCTTCCTCGCGGAGGTCGACAGCGCCATCGTCATGCGGAACGCCTCCACGCAATTTGCTGACGGCGGCGAGTTCGGCATGGGCGCCGAAATCGGCATCGCCACCGGCCGCCTCCATGCCCGCGGCCCGGTCGGCGCCGAACAGCTTACCACCTTCAAATACGTGGTGCGCGGCACAGGCCAGACCCGGCCATAGGCGTTCCGAGGCTGCTGGAGCGCAGCGGAGACGGACGCCTCTCCACCCGCCCCCTACGCCCGAAAACACGAAACGCCCGGGGAGCACCCGGGCGTTTCAGCATTCCAGAAAAAGCCAGCGTCAGATCTCAGCCGAGATCCTTCAGCGCGTTCACCAGATCCGTCTTCTCCCACGAGAAGCCGCCGTCCTTGTCCGGCTCGCGGCCGAAATGGCCGTAAGCGGCGGTGCGCGCATAGATCGGCTTATTGAGGTCGAGATGCTGACGGATGCCGCGCGGGCGCAGGTCCATCACCTCGCCCAGACGCTTTTCCAGCTTCGCGATATCGCACGTCTCGGTGCCATCGCAGTTCGCATAGATCGACAGCGGCTCGGGCACGCCGATG
>CAZJZQ010000200.1:0-4163 GCA_964550535.1 uncultured Rhizobium sp. | reverse complement strand
ACACGACGGCCGACGTGAAGGCCGAATGCGACATCACCTGCACCTCGTCCAACGCGGTCCAGGTGGTCGAAGCCGTGGCGAAGGATTGGGGCGTCGATACCGTCATCCTGATCCCGGACGAGTTCCTGGCCCGCAACGTGGCCGCGAACACCCACATCAAGATCATCGCCTGGCATGGCCGCTGCGAGGTTCACGAGCAGTTCACGGGCGAGGATGTGCGGCAGATTCGTGACGCCCACCCGGGCGTGATTGTGCTGGCGCACCCGGAATGTCCACCAGATGTCCTTGAAGAAGCCGACTTTGCGGGCTCCACTTCAGCGCTCGCGCACTATGTGAAACAGTCTTCACCGAAAAAGGTGGTGCTGCTCACCGAGTGCTCGATGAGCGACAATGTCGCCGCAGAAAACCCCGGCGTGGAGTTCGTGAAACCATGCAACCTGTGCCCGCATATGAAACGGATCACGCTGGAAGCGGTGTACGACTGCCTGCGCGACATGAAGCACGAGGTGACAGTGCCAGAGGACGTGCGCCTGCGCGCCAAGGCGGCGATCGACGCGATGCTGGCCCTGCCGAAAATGGCCAACCCGCCGGCCTTCAAGGTCGGCGCCTACGCCGTGCCGCTGGAAGTGATCTGACCAGCATGACCCGCTATCTCCGGCGCGCCGCTGCCGCCTTCGGCTGCCTTGCCTCGCTCGCTGTTGGCGCACCCGCCTTCGCGCAGTCATCCGGCGACTCCATCGTAGGGAACTGGCTGTTCGACACGTCGGAGTTCAGCAACGACTGCAAGATCACGGGCAAGATCAACTTCCGCAAGGCGGCTGCGCCCAACACCTACACCTGCACCTTCGAGTCCGAGCAGATCTGCGGCAAGGACAACCAGGACATGTATATCAAGGTGCAGCAGTCGTGCGTCGCGCAAAAGGTCGGCAAGCAGGTCGCCATCACCAGCAAAGTGACGAAAATCGAAAAGGCGACCATCTATGGTCAACCCTTCGAGTCGCTCTACCTCGCCGACAACTTCGTCGTGTCGCTGAGCAAGAGCATGCTGGAAATGGTGGGCGACCACTATGACGAGGCGCGCGAACTCAAAGCCCGCTTCTGGCGCGACGTCGATCTGGTTTCCTAACCTGCGCCACGGGAGGGGCGGCATGGGACATTTTCATCGTTCCGCCCTCGCGGCTCTCGCCGTCGCGCTGCTCGCCATGCCCGCGCTCGCTGAATCGTCTGCGCCGTCTCCCACGGGGCGCTGGGCGTTCGAAACCGGCGTGGTGAACTTGGACTGCAAGCTGAATGGCGAGATGACCGTCTGGTCCACGCCGCAGAAGAACAGTTTCGGCTGCCGCTTCGTGGCGGTGCAATCGTGCGCGGGCGATCCACCGCTTCGTTTCGAGGTGGCGCAAAGCTGCATCGCCACGCGCAAGGGCGCGGGCCTCAAGATCACCAGCAAGATTGACCGCGTTGTCTCCGCCTCGCCCACCGGGCTTCTGGACGCGGTGAAGGAAGGCTACGCGCCGGACAATTTCGAACTCACCCTGAACCGGACCGCCAGTGAGATGACGGGGATGTTTCATTCGCTCAGCGAAGCGCGCGTCCGCTTCTGGCGTCTTGAGGACCTCGTCGGGTGACAATGCCGGGCGGGAGCCGCGACATCCTCATCGTAGGCGGCGGCCTTGCGGGGCTTTTCCTGGCGCTGAAGCTTGCGCCGCGCCGCTGCACCGTCATCGCGCTCGCCCCTCTTGGCGAAGCTGCGGCGTCTGCGTGGGCGCAAGGCGGCCTCGCCGCCGCGCTGTCGCAGGAGGATGAGCCGTCCCTGCACGCAACCGACACGGTTGCGGCGGGCGCAGGGATCGTCGATCCCGTCGTCGCCCGGCTGATCGCCGAAGACGGCCCCGCCCGCGTGCGCGACCTTCTGGAGATGGGCGTGCCGTTCGACCGCACGGCCAGCGGCGCCCTCGCCCTCTCGCTCGAAGCCGCTCACTCGCGCGCCCGCGTGGCGCGTGTGTCCGGCGACATGGCGGGCAAGGCGATCATGAACGCGCTCAGCTACGCCGTTGCAAGCTCCGCGCATATCGAGGTGATCGACGGTCTGCGCGCCGTGGCCCTTTTGCAGGACGCCAATGGCCGCGTCGCTGGCGTGCTGGCTCACGGACCGCGCGGCGAGGTGAAACTTTCCGCCAGCGAAACCATCCTCTGCGCAGGCGGTTCGGGCGGCCTCTACGCGATCACCACCAATCCGGTGAGCGCGCAGGGCGACGGCTTCGCCATGGCCTATCGCGCAGGCGCTCTGATCGCTGATCCGGAGTTCGTGCAATTCCATCCAACGGCGATCGACATCGGCCGCGACCCCGCGCCGCTCGCCACCGAAGCGTTGCGCGGCGAAGGCGCAAAGCTGGTCAACCGCGACGGCCGCGCATTCATGCACGCCTACCATCCCGACGGCGAACTCGCACCACGCGATGAAGTCGCCCGCGCCATCCATGCGGAGCGCGCGGCCGGACGCGGCGCCTATCTCGATTGCCGCGAGGCGGTAGGCGAGCATTTCCCCGATCACTTCCCGACCGTTTTCAGCGCCTGTCAGTCGGCCAATGTCGATCCGCGCATCGCCCCCATCCCGGTGGCGCCTGCGATGCACTACCACATGGGCGGCGTCGCGACGGACCTGTGGGGCCGCACCAGCCTTGAAGGCCTGTCCGCATGTGGCGAGAGCGCGTCCACCGGCGCGCATGGCGCCAATCGTCTCGCCTCCAACTCACTGCTTGAGGCGGTAGTGTTCGCCGAGCGTGCGGCGCGGCGCCTGCGCGACAATGAGGTTGGCGCACGCGGACAAGCACACGCCGAAACGCCGCCGCACCTTGCGCCAATCGATCTCGCTGAATTGCGCCGCCGCATGCATGCGGATGCCGGCGTGGTACGCGAATCCCGCGGATTGGGCGACACGCTGGAATGGATCGCAGACGCGCGCCGCCGCACCGGACCAGCCCTGGCGCTCGACGCCGCCGGCCTGATCGCCGCCGCCGCGCTGTCCCGCACCGAAAGCCGGGGCGGCCATTATCGCGCGGACTTCCGCCATGCCGCCGCGCCTGCGCGGACCTTCATTCGCCTTGGAAACAACGGTGCGCCGCTGATAAGCCACGCCGCACTCGATTCACCGGATACGACGCCATGACAGCCGACGCCCTTCCCGTTCCGCCGTTGCCCGATCTGGTGATCGAACCCATCGTGCGCCTCGCCCTCACCGAAGATCTCGGGCGCGCGGGCGATATCACGACAGATGCAGTCATCGCGGCGGACGCAATGATGACCGCGCGTTTCGTGGCGCGCGAATCGGGCGTGGCCGCTGGCTATGACGCCGCGCGCCTCGCCCTCCGCCTTGTCGATCCGAACGCAAAGTTCATCGAGGGCGTGGCCGAGGGCCAGCTTTTCTCCGCCGGCGCCGAACTCGCCCGCGTTACAGGCCCTGCGCGATCCATCCTCACCGCAGAGCGTGTGATGCTGAACTTCATGGGCCCGCTCTCGGGCGTCGCCTCTCTCACCCGCCGTTTCGTGGACGAGATCGGGGACGCGAAAGCGCGCATTACCTGCACGCGCAAGACAACGCCGGGCCAGCGGGCGCTGGAGAAACGCGCCGTGCGTCTGGGCGGCGGCGTGAATCACCGCTTCGGCCTCGACGATGCGATCCTCATCAAGGACAACCACATCGCGGCCGCTGGCGGCGCCGGCGCGGCGTTGAAGCGCGCGCAGACGGCCGTCGGACATCTGCGGGCCATCGAGATCGAGGTGGATAGCCTGGCCCAACTGCGCGAAGTGCTGCCCTACCGCCCGGACGCGGTGCTGCTCGACAACATGGATCTCGCGACGCTCAGCGAAGCGGTGAAGCTGGTGAGCGGAGCTTTCAAGACGGAAGCATCCGGCGGCGTGACGCTGAAGACCGTGCGGGCGATTGCGCAAACGGGCGTGGACTTCATCTCGTCCGGCGCCCTCACCCACTCCGCCCCGAACCTCGATATCGGACTGGATTACGCGTCACGGTAATCAATGCCGGATCGCGGATACGTAAATCCCGGCTTTCGCCGGGATCGCGGTATTCCAAATTCGGTTGATACCGGAGCCTAGGTCCAATCGACATTCAGGATTCAAATCGTTGGCCTGATGTGATTCATGAG
>CAZJZQ010000199.1:0-4174 GCA_964550535.1 uncultured Rhizobium sp. | reverse complement strand
GGATGCTGTCGTTCGTGGCCCATTATGGAGGGCCGGGGACGCGGGATGACCGCGCGAAGTGGTAGAGTGGGTAGTTGGATGCACGATGCATCCCGCGTCCCCGTGATCGTTCAATGGCCAGCCTCGAACAGGAGATTTTTCACCTCCCTGACGTTGTAGCGCCGGCGGCGTGCAGGCCGGAGGTGTCCGCCTCTGGTCCCGTGCTCCAGCGTTTCGTTAGGACGCTGGAGCCTCACGCTCGATCACATCACCTCCGCGGCCGTTGGACATCGCGACTGCCCTCCATGCGGAGGTGATGTGCGCAATATAGGCGGGGTGCGGAGGGGTAGGAGAAATGAGGGTCTATCCTGCGTTTTTTCTTCTGCGTTTCGGGCGAACGAGTTGAATTTGTTCGGGAAGAATTTTCGGGGTGTGCGGACTTATCCTTCGGATTGCTCACCGCTGTTGGTGTGATCCGCGATGCCCACGCCACGCATCCCCGGCGCAGGTGTTGTATTCCGTCAGATTGTTGAGGGTTTCGAGGGGCGCTTTGTAGTTGAGGCATCGGAGTCGTGTCCGGTTGTAGGCGTGGACGACCTTTTCGATGAAGGCGTTGCGCTGTGGAGCGGGTGTGCGCGCACGCTGATCGGGCTGCGGCGTGCGCCGAAGTAACTCCGGGACAACGCAGGGCGACATGGAGAGAGTTCCCTGGAACTCTCTCGCATCCTCTCGCAGTGAGGTCAGATCAGGCGCCCAAATCAGGCGCTCTGCGCCACGCTTTCGGATCCGCCGCGGAGCAGGGCTTCGGCGATCTGGTGGGCGTCGAGCGCGGCTTGCGCCTGCGGGTCGACGCTCACGATCGTCTTCTGCTGGCGGATCGCCTCGCGGACCTTGAGGTCGCGCAGGATGATGCCGGCCAGCGGCGGACGGAAGCCGAGGAAGGTCTGCGATGCACGGGCCAGCGCCTCATAGGTGCGACGGCCGGCGACGCGCGTGTCCGACATGTTCACCGCGATCCAGGGCTGGACCGAGGGGGCATAGCCGCGCAGCACCTTGATGAACGCATAGGCGTCGGTCATCGAGGTCGGCTCGTCATTGGCGACGATGAGGCAGCGATCGCATGCACGCGCAAGACGCATCACATTGTCTTCGATGCCCGCGCCGAGATCGACCAGCACAATGTCGTATTGCAGCGCCAGAGCGGTGAGCGAAGCAGCGAGGCGCGAGGCTTCTTCCGCCGGCAAGCCCGCGAGAGCCCCGGAACCGGAGCGGCCGGGCAGCACGTCGAAGCCGATGTCGGAACCCGCGCCGCCATTCACCTTGGTGACGGCGTCTTCGAGTTCGACCCAGCCCGCGATGACGGCGGCGAGATCTGTTTCAGGGGCGATGCCGAGTTGGACGTCGACGTTGGCGAGGCCAAGGTCTCCATCGACCAGCAGCGTGCGGCGGCCCATCTTGGCGAAGCTGGCGGCGAGGGTGCAGGACAGCCACGTCTTGCCTACGCCGCCCTTACCGGAGGCGACAGCAATGACTGAGGCAGGCGTCACCCGCGAACGGGGCGTCTTGCCTTCAGGTTTTCGCAACGCGAAGTTCATCACGCGGCTCCTTTGAGCTGTTCCGCCTCGGTAGGCCCGGCTGACAGCAGCCGGGCGACACGCTCCGCCGAAGCGGGATACAGCCCGCCACGTATATTAGGCGTCATTCCTAGTTGAGCGATGCTTAACCGCGACGAAGAAATTGCAGCGATTGCTCCCCCGCGACGTCTGACCGCATCCAGCCGGGTGAGGATCACACGGCGGCATCCGGCCTGGGCGTAGGCGCGGGCGGTGTCTTCCAGATCGAGGGGGTGCCCCTCGGCGGACATGACCAGGATGGGTTCAATATTCATTTTTGAAATCAATTCTCTAAGCCGTCTCATGTCGTCTGGATCTATGGGGTTGAAGGGAGGTCCGTCGATCACCAGGCGGCGTGCTTCATCGTCGGCGGCGGCCACCAGACGGACCAGCGCGTCGGGGCTGAGCGCGGTGGTTACCGAGACCTTAAGACTAATGGCGGCGAGGCGGGCGGATTGGCCGGAGGCGTCGAAATCGGCGGAGACGGCCTCCAGAAGTGATTCGCTGCCCGACATCTGGCGGGAGAGTTTCGCGGCCGCCGTCGTCTTTCCGGAGCCGTGCGGGCCGACCAGAAAGAGAGATTTTTCAGGACGCGGATGGATGGGGTTGAAGGTGAGGACGCCTTCGAGCCCCGCCGACATGGAGCCGAGCTGCTCCAGCCCCGCGCCAAGACGGCCGCCGGTCTGGGAGACGATGTCGGCGAAACCTTCGGGCGCGCCCTGGCGGCCGAGCGTGGAGGAAAGATCCTCGCGCGCGGTTTCGAACCTGGGACGGGGCTCGGCGAATTTCGGCGTCGCGCGGACGTTGAACGTGCGCTCCACGGCGCCGCGCACCTCGACACGGCCATCGCCTTCGTCGCGGACGGAGAGCACGACGGCGTCGGGGCCCATCTCGGCGCGCAACAGCGCCATCGCCTCTTCTTCGGTGGACCCTACGAACATCTTCATTTTCATCGGGCGGCCTCCTTCAACTCTGAAATCTGGCTACACGGCGCCGGCGGAACGAAGCCGGGCCTTGGGGTGAATTTCGTTCTGCGACATGACCGTGGTTTGCGGACGGAAACGTTCGACCAGCGAGCGAACATAGGGGCGCACCGGACCGGAGGTGAGCAGGACCGGGTTGTCGCCAAGCTGTCCCGCACGTTCAAAGGCGTTGCGCAGATCGGCGACGAAAGCGTGCAGGCGCGAGGGTTCGAGCGCGAACTGCCGCTCCGCCCCGGAGCCGACGAGGGACTGCGCGAAGGCTTGCTCCCAGTTGGGCGAGAGGGCCAGCACAGGCAGCGCGCCGGAGCCATCCAGGTGCGAGTTGCAGAGCTGGCGGGCGAGACGGGCGCGGACATGCTCGGTGACGGCCAGCAGGTCGGTGGCGGCGGACGTCGCTTCCGAAATCGCTTCGAGGATGGTCGAGAAGTCGCGGATCGAGACACGTTCGCGCAGAAGGTTCTGGAGCACGCGCTGGATGCCGGAGACGGTGATCTGGCCGGGAGTGATGTCGTCCACCAGGGCCTTCTGCGGTTTCGGCAGATCTTCGATCAGCTGTTTCACGGCGCCGAAGGTGAGCATCTCGGCCATGTTCTCCTTCACCAATTCGGTGAAGTGGGTGGTGAGAACGGTGGCGGCGTCGACGATGGTGAAGCCCTGAACCGCGGCGTGTTCGCGCATCGTTTCGTCAACCCATGTGGCGGGCAGGCCGAACACCGGCTCCTGCACGCGCTCTCCGGGGAGAGCGGGGCCGGCGCCGCTGGAATCCATCGCCAGCAGCATCTGCGGACGCAGCACGCCGCGACCGGCGACGACTTCTTTCACGAGGATGCGGTACTCTTCCGACGCCAGTTCCAGATTGTCGACGATGCGGACCTGCGGAACGACGAAGCCGAATTCCGAGGCGAGCTGGCGGCGCACCGCTTTCACCTGGTCGGTCAGGCGGCGGCCGGATGTTTCATTGATGAAGCCGAGAAGGCCGAAGCCCAGTTCGATCTTGAGTTCGTCCACGGCCAGCGTGTCGGAGATTGGCGCTTCAGCCACTTTCGTCTGTTGCGTTTTCTCGGCGACGGCCTGTTCGGCGGCGGCTTCGCGCGCCTTACGGCCTTTGAACGCGCGCCATGCGCCATAACCGGCGGCGAGCGCGAGCAGGGCGAAGGGCAGTTTCGGCATGCCGGGCAGCAGGCCGGTGAACAGCGCCGCGCCGGCCGCCATGGCGAGACCTTGCGGGTTGGAAAACAGTTGCAGGCCGATAGCCTTGTCGGCGGCGCCTTCGACGCCGGCCTTCGACACCAGCATACCGGCGGCCACCGAGACGATCAGCGCGGGGATCTGCGACACCAGACCGTCGCCCACAGTCAGCAAGGTGTAGGAGTTGGCGGCTTCCTGGAACGATATGCCTTCCTGCGCTACGCCGATGATGATGCCGCCCACGATGTTGATGATCGTGATCATGATGCCGGCCATGGCGTCGCCGCGCACGAACTTGCTGGCGCCGTCCATCGCGCCGAAGAAGTTGCTTTCGCCTTCCAGTTCGCGGCGGCGGGTGCGCGCTTCGTCTTCGGTGATGAGGCCGGACGAGAGGTCGGCGTCGATCGCCAT
>CAZJZQ010000198.1:0-4181 GCA_964550535.1 uncultured Rhizobium sp. | reverse complement strand
TAGTCGATCAGGGTGTTGAGGCCGTCGACCGCCTCGACATAGACGTCGCCGCCGTCGCCGCCGTCGCCGCCGTCCGGTCCGCCAAAGGGAATGAACTTCTCCCGCCGGAAGGAGACGCAACCGTCACCCCCCGCGCCGGAGCGCACAAACACCTTACATTGGTCGAGGAACTTCATCGCAGGGGTCTCAGTGCGGATTGTCCGCAGCCATACAGGCTTGCGCGCCATCCGGCCAGACATAGCGCTCGGCGGGCGACACACCACCGCGGGCGAGGCCGAACAGGCCGGTCGAGCCGGTATGGGTGAAACCCAGCTTGCGCAGGACGGCGCCGGAGGCGGGGTTGTCGGTGAAGTGCCCAGCCGTGAACACGCGGGCGCCAAGCTGGTCGCGGGCCCAGCCCATTACGGCGCGGGCGGCTTCGGACGCGTAGCCCATGCCCCAATAAGGGCGGCCGAACCAGTAACCGAGATCCCAGGTGGCGTCGGCGTCTTTCACGCGCGTCACGCCGCATGAACCGATGACGCCATCGCGCGGCAGAGTGACGGCGAAGGGGAATTCCTCCTCCCGCGCGCGCGATGCGGACTGGATGTCGATCCAGCCTTCGGCGATCAGCACGGGGTAGGGATGCGGCACACGCCCGCACATCTTCGCGACACTGTAATCGCCTGCGAGATAGGCCACGCGGCGCGCGTCGGCCGGCGTAAAAGCCCGGAGCGTCAGTCTTTCCGTTTCGATCGTCATCATGACGTTCCCCGTTCCGCTTGGCCCTGCGGGCGCGCTGGGTCAGGGGAGGGCAAAGAAAAAGGGGAGGCGGACCGCCTCCCCTGACTCTGTCGTCAGCTTCGGACCGCTTCCATCGGGAAGGCGGTCCGGATGAGCATCCAGCCGCCTATTCAGCCGCTACCGGCAGATCGGCCGGGATAATTTCTACGAAGGTGCGGCCGCGAGCGGCTTCGCGGAACGCGACCTTGCCGGTTTCGAGCGCGAACAGCGTGTGATCGCGGCCGATGCCGACATTGCGGCCCGGGTGGAATTTCGTGCCGCGCTGACGGACGATGATGTTGCCAGCGAGGACGTTTTCGCCGCCGAAGCGCTTCACGCCGAGGCGTTTCGAGTGCGAGTCACGACCGTTGCGCGTCGAGCCGCCTGCCTTTTTGTGGGCCATCGTGGCCTCCTTCGTCTGGGGCTGGAGATCCGGGGACCGCCGCCCTGTTCAAACCTTGTCCGTTCAGCCTGTGAGCGATCCTGGCGGATCAGCCCTTGGCCAGTTCCTTCGCCTCGGCGGCCAGCTGGTCCTTCGGCGCGCGGCCTTTGAACACCGCCTCGTCCAGTTCCGCGAACTGCGCATCGGTGAGCGCCGCGATCTGGGCGAAGGTGGTGTAGCCGGCGTCGTTCAGCTTGCCGGCGGCGACCTTGCCCACGCCGGTCAGCTTGGTGAGATCGTCGCCCTTGCCGGCGGCGGCTTCAGCTTTCGGAGCGGCTTTTTCTTTCTGCGCCGGGGCGGCCTTGCCGCCCTTGGCGAGGATTTCCGTGATTTTCACCACCGTTTCGTGCTGGCGGTGGCCTTTCTTGCGGCGGTAGGTGTTCCGCTGCTTTTTCTTGAAGATGATGATCTTCGCGCCGCGGCGCTGTTCGACGACTTCGCCGACAACCTGCGCGCCGCCGATCAGGGGGGCGCCCATCTCGAACTTGTCGCCGTCGCCGATCATCAGCACGTCGCCGAAGATGAGCTGGTCGCCCGCGTCGCCCGTGAGCTTCTCGATCACGATCAGGTCGTCCTGCGCAACCCGGTACTGCTTACCGCCTGTCTTGATGACCGCGAACATCGGAATTCTCTTGTGTTTTCAGGGGCCGAAGGCCCGAAATAGCATGCGCCCGCAGGAGCCTGCGGGCGGGGAGGGGGCATATAGACGTGGTGAAGGCGCGCTGTCAAACCTCGGAAGAGCTGATTTGGCGGGAATCTGCAACGGCATGTCCGGATTGTCGCCACGTCCCCCCGCCGCGTGGAAGCCGCGATGGGGCGCCGGTTTTGTCGCGTCATAGGCTGCGGCGCGCCGGAGGCCGCAGGGCGGGCGACCCGGCCGGGCTTCGGAATTGAGCGTCATCACGCCCGTTCGCTGTCGCGGCCGGGCGAAGCGAAACCGCGGCTTGCGCTTGGGATGCTTGGTGTTATACCCGCGCTCCCCGCGGAGAGGTGCCAGAGTGGTCGATCGGGGCGGTCTCGAAAACCGTTGTGCGTGCAAGCGTACCGTGGGTTCGAATCCCACCCTCTCCGCCATACCCGCCGATTGCCCTTCCTGGTGCGATATTGCCGCCGACCGCCGCATTTCGTCCGGTGAGATAGCAAGCCGTCGTTTCTACGCTACAACCCGATATGCCTTGAGGCCGCAACTACAGCTTCCGGCCTCATCTCGATCATTTATCGTTACGAATGATGTTCCGGAAAGCGGACGCGAGACGGCTAAATCTGTCGCATGTTTTGGAATTTTGCGGCTCCATAATGGGTAGCCAGAAGGCTATCTTTCTTGACGGCCGGATGCATTCATATTAGATAGCCTTATGGCTACCTTTCATCCTCAACTACCCACGATTTTCGCTGCGCTGTCGGACACGACCCGGCTCAAGGTCATCGAGCGTTTGACGATGGGGCCGGCGTCCATCTCGGAACTTTCCGGGCCGTTCAAAATGGCAGGCCCGTCTTTTCTCAAGCATGTGAAGGTTTTGGAGGCCGCCGGGTTGGTGCGGTCAGAAAAACGGGGCCGCGTGCGGTTGGTCACGCTGACGCCCGATGCGCTGCAATGGGTGGACGAATGGGTCGGCCAGCATCGCGGGCAATGGGGACATCGCCTCGACAATCTGGCAACGTTTCTATCGCAGGGAGACAATTGATGGACGGACAATCTCAACACCATCGCCAGTTCACGCTCGAACGCCTCTACCCGAACTGCAAGGAGCACGTCTGGGCTGCCTGGAGCATCCCGGAGAAGAAAGCAGCCTGGCTAGGCGGCGAGGGGCTGGAGATGAATTTCGCTCCCGGTGGCATCGAGCGGAGCGGATTTCGCAATTCCATGGGCGAGCACACCAGCGAGGGCCGCTATTTTGAGATCAAGGAGGGTGAACGCATTGTGCTGGCCTATTCGATGGCGGTGAACGGGCGCGTCCATACGGTTTCGCTGGCAACGATCACTTTTGAGGATGAAAAAGGTGGGACGCGACTGAAATACACTGAACAGATGTGTGTAATTCCACCCAGCGACGGCGTTGAAGGCCGCGAGCACGGATGGAGCGCATTGCTGGACGGCCTGGCTGGCTATCTTGCCACCGATGCCCGACAGACAGCGTAGGCATCGCCGCGCCACTCGCGATACCTGCATCCTCTGGTCAAATTCCCTGTTCAACCAGACGGGCATCGAGTCGAGTTTCCCCTGATGGGCGGCCCCCTACCTTCGCATCCTCGCCAAGGAGAGAATAATGCCCGCTGATGACCGATTGAACCACCTCAACGCGCTGGCCGGAGAATGGGAAACGACCATCACCATGCTCGGCCCGGACGGTGGTGATGGCGCCGTGTCTCACGCAAGAGACATATATTCCTGGTCGGCAAACGGTAGATTCCTTCAACATGATGTGGACGCCGAGATGGACGGCGTCCGCTTCCGATCTCTGGAGATTATCGCGCTTGATCCACGGGGAGATGGTTACGTGTCACGCAGCTACGATCCCGATGGGACATTCAGCGATTTCACGTCCGAGCTTGAAGGCAGGTCGTGGCGCATCATTGGTGAGGTTCAACGCTTCACCGGCCAGTTTTCCGAAGATGGCGATATTCTATCCGGGCGGTGGGAACAGAACGTGGAAGGGAAATGGTCGCCGCTTATGGATGTGACTCTGCGAAAGCGTTGATCTGGAACGGGGACCTAAACGGCAACCGCATCGCCTCAATCTAGAGGGCAATGGCGTAGGCGTCGTTCTCAGTTTCTTCGGCTTTGGCCCGCCGGGCGGCTATGGCTGCCATTTTTTGTAAATGATCTTCTTTCCGCTTCATCGCAAAATTCGTCACTGCGCACGATGGAGCGTCTCTATTGCGGGGGGCCTCCCGCCATACCTGGAGAGGGGAGAGGCCGGATTGTCCAGCCCGGATAGATAGGTAACGGAAGCGCCCGGATAGATGGGTGACATGC
>CAZJZQ010000197.1:3300-4210 GCA_964550535.1 uncultured Rhizobium sp. | reverse complement strand
CTTCCACGCCCCACTCGCGGCCATTGCCCGACTGTTTGAAGCCGCCGAACGGCATCGTCTGGTCAGAGCCCGCGCCATTGATGTGCACCATCCCGGTGCGCAGCTGCTTCGCGACATTCTGCGCGTGCTCCGGCTCGCCCTGCACATAGCCCGACAGGCCATAGACCGTGTCGTTGGCCATCGCGATGGCCTGCTCTTCCGTGTCGTACGGCAGGATGCACAGCACCGGTCCGAAGATTTCCTCGACCGCGATCGTCATGTCGTTGCGCACGTCCGCAAACACGGTCGGCTTCACGAAATAACCGCGGTTCAGGCCATCAGGACGGCCAAGGCCGCCAGCGACCAGCGTCGCGCCTTCGTCGATTCCAGCCTTGATGAGGCCCTGGATCTTGTTGAACTGCGCTTCGGAGACAACCGGGCCGATGGCGCCCTTCTCGGCCGTGGCCGGGTCCTGCACCTTCACGGTTTCAACGGCCGCCTTGGCGATGGCCTTGGCTTCCTCGTTCTTGGCGCGCGGCACGAACATGCGCGAGGGCGCGTTGCAGCTCTGGCCGGTGTTGGTCATCATCTGCATGACGCCCGACTTCACGGCTTTTTGCAGATCGGCGTCGTCCAGCACGATGTTGGCCGATTTGCCGCCCAGCTCCTGCGCCACGCGTTTCACCGTCGGCGCCGCCGCCTGCGCGACCAGCACGCCCGCGCGCGTCGAGCCCGTAAAGCTCATCATGTCCACGTCAGGGTGCGCCGACAGGACAGCGCCCACGCCGGGACCGTCGCCGTTGACGAGGTTGAACACGCCCTTCGGCACGCCCGC
Organism: uncultured Rhizobium sp.; assembly: GCA_964550535.1. Classification (GTDB taxonomy): domain Bacteria; phylum Pseudomonadota; class Alphaproteobacteria; order Caulobacterales; family Hyphomonadaceae; genus UBA7672. The sequence goes on along the minus strand of CAZJZQ010000197.1, from coordinate 3,396 downwards.
TTCGTGCAGGATCTCGGCGAAGATGATCGCGTCCACCGGCGCGATCTCGGACGGCTTCAGCACCATGGTGCAGCCAGCGGCGATGGCGGGCGCGAC
>CAZJZQ010000197.1:0-3290 GCA_964550535.1 uncultured Rhizobium sp. | reverse complement strand
TCTGGTTCTGCGGCCAGTTCCACGGCGTGATGAGGCCGCAGACGCCGATCGGCTCCTTGCGGACCAGATGTTTGCCGCGGCGTTCTTCAAACTCGAACGTGCGGAGATAGTTGGCGGCCTGCATGATGTGGCCGAGGCCCGAGGGCGCCTGCGCGGCCTGCGCCAGCCACATCGGCGCGCCCATCTCCTCGGAGACGGCGGCGGCGACATCGCCAAGACGCTTCTTGTAAACCTCGACGATCTTCATCAGCAGGTCGGCGCGGTATTCCTTGGTGGTCGCGGCGAAGGCCGGAAACGCGGCCTTCGCTGCGGCGACAGCCTTGTCCACGTCCGCCTTCGCGCCCAGCGAGATGCGGGCATAGGCTTCCTCGGTGGCGGGGTTGATGACCTCCAGCGCACGCGGGGTCACGGGATCGACCCATTCGCCATTGATGTAGAATTTCAGGTAATCGCGCATGAGCGAACGCCTCCCGGGACTGAACCGATCGTGTGGTCTGCTGCTGACCTTCAGCGGTCTTACATAGTCACGGATGGAGAAGACCGCCAGCGTTGGTTCTTGGTCCGGGCCCCGCCGCCGGGCGCCTAGTTGACCGCGCCGGCCACGTCGTCATTGGCCGCCCGGCGGAAGGAAATCCGGCCGATCTCGGTCAGCATGGTCTGCTCATCGACAAAGGTGCGCAGCGAGGTCGCCAGCGGCGCTCCGTTCTCGTCGATCATGAACAGTTTGAAGCGCGTCCGGTCCACGGGCTCCACGCGATAACGCCCGGCCTGGCTGATCGGCGCGGCGGCCTTGCCCCGCACGTCCAGCTGGTTGCGGGTCAGGAAGGTGCCGTCCTCACGGAAAATGGCCGTGATCGCCCCATGAACGTCGCCGCTGACCGTTTCGGCCCGCCACTCGCCAATCAGGCGTCCACTGAATGTATCGGGTTTTTTCTGTTTTCCGAACATCCCACAATCGCTCCGGGCGTCAGCGGGCAATCCGCCCCCTGACACATCTCGCCCCTCATCCCCAAAGCTGCCATGGGGCAAGAAAAAAGCCAGACCGTCCCCAGGCGGATTGGACCTACACGCAACCGGCCGGGGATGGCAATCTGGACCCCGCAGCAGGAAAAAGCCGCCATGTCCAACGGTTCGCCCATCGCCGGAGGCTGCCCGTGCGGCGCGGTCCGGCACGCCCCGCGCGTGGGCCGGCTCGAAAAACTCCATGTCTGTCATTGCCGTATGTGCCAGCGTGCGACAGGCGGACTGTTCGCCGCCCTCGCCGGTTGCCCGAAGGACAGGCTGGAATGGACAAAGGGCGAGCCAGCCCTTTTCGCCATGACCAGCCAGCAAACCGGGGTGATGCCGCCCGGGCGAAAAACCCGCGCCGATTCTTCGCCCGCCGCACCTGAATCTTGCCGGATTATTACCCGGATCGCTACGAATCCGAGGCGCCGCCTTCGTGCAATACTGACGATGATTTCGTATATCTTCCGGGGTCGGACCCGCTCATCGGGCCCCGGAGCGCACGCGTGCAGTCCAAGAGCATCCTTCTGATCATCGGCGGCGGCATCGCCGCCTATAAATCTCTGGAGCTGATCCGCCTTCTCGCAAAGGACGGGATCGGCGCGCGCGTCATCCTGACCAAAGCCGGCGCCGAGTTCGTGACCCCGCTGTCAGCCGGCGCCCTGACCGGCCAGAAAGTCTTCAGCGAACTTTTCGATCTCACCGACGAAGCCGAGATGGGGCATATCGAACTGTCCCGCTCCGCCGATCTCGTCGTCGTCTGCCCCGCGACCGCCGGTCTGATCGCCAAGGCCGCCAACGGCCACGCCAACGATCTCGCCTCCACCGCCCTCCTCGCCACCGACAAGCCGGTGCTGATGGTCCCCGCGATGAACGTGCGGATGTGGCAACATGCCGCCGTGCAGCGCAATGTCGAACAACTCGTCGCCGATGGCGTGCATGTGATGCAGCCGGACGTGGGCCCGATGGCCTGCGGCGAGTTCGGCCCCGGCCGCCTGCCCGAGCCCGTGCAGATCGCCGCCGAAATCCGCCGCCTGCTGTTCGCGCAGTTTGCAGGCCCCGGCCCCCTCGCCGGCTTCCGCGCTGTCGTTACGGCGGGGCCGACGCGGGAGCCGCTCGATCCCGTGCGCTTCCTCTCGAACCATTCCTCAGGCCGTCAGGGCTACGCCATCGCCGATGCGCTGGCGAAGCTGGGCGCCGATGTGCGTCTCATCACCGGCCCCGTCTCCATCGCGCCGCCCGAAGGCGTGACCACCGTGAAAGTCGAAACCGCGGTCGAGATGCACAACGCCGTGACCGCGCAGCTTCCTGCCGACATTTTCATTTCCGTCGCCGCCGTCGCCGACTGGCGCCCCGCGACGCGTGCTGGACAAAAGCTGAAACTGAAGGGCGGCCCCAAAGCCGCCGTAGCGCTGCAACTGGTCGAGAACCCCGACATCCTGAAACGTATCTCGGCCAAGAAGAAAGACCGTCCGCGCCTCGTCGTCGGCTTCGCCGCGGAGACAAACGACGTCGAAGCCAACGCCCGCGCCAAGCTGGCCCGCAAGGGGTGCGACTGGATCATCGCCAACGATGTGTCAGGCGACGTGATGGGCGGCGCCGACAACGAAGTCATGCTGGTCACACGCGGCGGCGTCGAACGCTGGCCGCAAATGGCCAAGGAAGCCGTGGCCCAGCGTATCGCCGGACGCATCGCCGAAAACTTCTTCGACCCCGAACAGAACACCTTCGTGGACGCCGCCGAGTAGCGCCTCCGCCCGCCAGCGACTCCCACACCTCTCTCCACCCGCATCCCCGGCCTGCGCCGGGGATGCGTGGCGTGGGCATCGCGGATCACACCAACAGCGGTGAGCAATCCGAAGGATAAGTCCGCACACCCCGAAAATTCTTCCCGAACAAATTCAACTCGTTCGCCCGAAACGCAGAAGAAAAAACGCAGGATAGACCCTCATTTCTCCTACCCCTCCGCACCCCGCCTATATTGCGCACATCACCTCCGCATGGAGGGCAGTCGCGATGTCCAACGGCCGCGGAGGTGATGTGATCGAGCGTGAGGCTCCAGCGTCCTAACGAAACGCTGGAGCACGGGACCAGAGGCGGACACCTCCGGCCTGCACGCCGCCGGCGCTACAACGTCAGGGAGGTGAAAAATCTCCTGTTCGAGGCTGGCCATAGAACGATCACGGGGACGCGGGATGCATCGTGCATCCACTACCCACTCTACCAACAGGCGCGGTCATCCCGCGTCCCCGGCCCTCCATAATGGGCCACGAACGACAGCATCC
>CAZJZQ010000196.1:0-4225 GCA_964550535.1 uncultured Rhizobium sp. | reverse complement strand
GGCGGCCGGCTGATCCATGTCGACGGCATGCGCGAGCGCTACATCGCGGACGTCATCAAAAGCACCAAGCTGACCCGCAAGCTGAAAGTCATCTGCGCCTGCGGCAACGGCGCGGCCGGCGCCTTCGCCCCGGAAGCCCTGCGCGCAATGGGCGCGGAAGTGATCGAGATGGACACCAACCTCGATTACACCTTCCCCAAATACAACCCGAACCCCGAAGACATCGAGATGCTGCACTCCATGTCCGCCGCCGTGCGCGAGCATGGTGCGGACCTCTGCGTCGGCTTCGACGGCGATGGCGACCGTTGCGGCGTGGTTGACGACAAAGGCGAGGAAATTTTCGCCGACAAGATCGGCCTGATGCTGGCCCGCGATCTGTCGAAACTGCACCCCAACGCCACTTTCGTGGTCGATGTGAAATCCACCGGTCTCTACAAGACCGATCCGGTCCTGAAGGCAAACGGCGCGACGGTCGACTACTTCAAGACGGGCCATTCCTACATCAAGCGCCGCACGACCGACCTCGACGCCCTCGCCGGCTTCGAGAAGTCCGGCCACTTCTTCTTCCGCAAGCCTTATGGCTATGGATATGACGACGGCATCGTCGCCGCCGCCGCCGTGCTACAGATGCTGGACCGCAATCCCGGCCGTTCGCTGTCGGACCTCAAGTCCGAACTGGGCGAGGCGTGGACGTCGCTGACCATGAGCCCGCACTGCGACGACGAGACCAAGTACGGGATCGTCGACCAGGTCGTCGCCGACTACCAGAAGCTGGCGAAGGATGGCAGCTCGATCCTGGGCCGCAAGATCATCGACGTGAACACCGTGAACGGCGCGCGCGTCACGCTGGAAGACGGCTCGTGGGTGCTGGTGCGCGCCTCGTCCAACAAGCCCGAGCTGGTGGTTGTGGTCGAGAGCATGGCCAATGAAGACGATATGCGCGACCTCTTCCGCAAGGAAGTGAAACCGCGTCTCGCCGCCTTCGCCGAAGTCGGCAGCTACAACCAGGAAGTCTGAAATTAGAGGCTTTCCGGCCTGTCATGCCCGCCAGCGTGACAGGCCGGCGCCTTTACGCTGATGGTTGAAGCGCGGCGCTGCCGCGCCGCCGCAATCCTTCAGATCAGGAAACCCGAAATCAGGCGCCGCGCAGTTGCGAGCTGGTCTTTGCGCCCGCGCGTTCAGCGATCGCGCCGCCGGAAGGCTGGGGCGTGTGGCGCAGCGGCGCGCCGGAAGCCGCGCGGCCGGACAACAGTTCTTCGTAGAGATCGTCCCAGAACCGGTTGGCGTCGCCAGCGCCGAAACGCGCTTCAACGGTCGCCCGCGCAGCAAGCCGCATCCGGGCGAGCCGCGCGCGGTCGTTGAGCAGATCCTCGCACGCCGCAAGCATCGTTTCCGCGAGACGGCTGGTTTCATCCGCGAAAATCTTCTCGAACGCCGCCGTTCCCTGGTCGTTGCGGGCGACATGCAGCCATTCGCCGACATCATTGGTTTCGATGTTCAGCAGCACGCCGTTGGAGGCGTCGACGAACTCCGGCAGAGCGCCCTGCGTCGTGCCCAACACCGGCGTGAAGTTCGCCATGCCCTCCACGGCGCTGTAGCCATAGGTGTCCGCGAAGGTCGGCAGCAGCGACACGTGCGACCGGTGCATCAGCTTCTGCACTTCGGAATTGGGCGCGCCGTGGATCAGCGTGACGTTGGGCAGGTCAAGCAGTTTGAGATAAGGCTCGTAGAACGCCGGATTGGCCGGATCAGTCCAGATGCCGTCGCCATACTCCAGCGAGGAGACGATGGTAGCGTGCAGCGGCACGCCCTTCTCGCGGGCCTTCTCCGCCAGTTTGAGAACCGCCAGACCGCCCTTGCGCGCGAAATGACCGCCCACGAAGACGAGACGCAGTTCGTCCAGCGGCGCCGACGGATCGAACCATTCGGTCACATCGGGAATTTCAATGTTTGGCTGGCGGACCTGAAGCTTGGCTTCCAGTTCGGCCAGCACCGGGCTTTTGGCGTGCTGTTTCAGGAAGGTGCGGCGGGCGAATTCAGACATCGGCAGGATACGGACGCATTTCCGTCCAGCCAGATGGCGGGTCAGCCGCTCCACAACCGGCGCGTCGCCCGGCGCAAAGGCGCGCGGCAAATGCGATTCGAAGCCGATGATGTAGGGCGTCGGCCCCAGCGGGACACGGTTGAGGGCGTGCACCAGATCAAACCGCTTCAGCGGGAACGGGTTGATGAAGGTCGCCGCCTCCATCGGGCGGAACAGCTTGTTGAACGGAACGAAGCGGCGGCGCTCGATCGTGTGGCGCGACGCGCGCGGCGTGTTGAACAAGGCCGGATACCGGTCCTGTACCGTCAGAATGTTCAATTTGCGGTCCGGTTGGCCCGGCATGACGTATTCCAGTGCAGACTGGCGTTTCCCCAACCCGGAAACGGCCTCGTGTCCGAAATCTGCATCTACCCTATGCAACCTGCGTTCCCGTAAACGTACAGCCACTTTCCGCAGCAAACGGGCCAACCCGGCAAATTTTGCCGCTTCTTGCAGCGGTTTAACCGCTCGTTAACTCTCCGGGTATCATTTGGTTAACTGGCTGCCTCCCCTACAAGGGGGGACCCAGGGGCGTTGCGATTCGTCCGCGAGGCGCACGTAATGGACGCGAACATGACCCAGCCGCTCGTACTCTTGGTTGCGGGCGCCGCCGCCTTCGGGATCGCAGCCCTGTTGTGGGCGCTGCGCATTTCTGACGGAGCCCGGGGCGCTTCCCGAAAATTCCGCGAGGAAGCCCAGCGGCTGCGTGAAATGCTGGCCCGCGCGGAAAGCGTTTTCGGCGCACACCCCGGCGTCATCATGGTCTGGGAAGACGCGACACCTGACATCGCCAGCGAACGGGCAGGCATGGGATGGGGCGCGCCCAACCTCTATGGCTCGCCGGTGGCGCTCATGGGCCTGCTGCGGTTTGCCGACGATGGCGCGTCCGAAAACCCCGCCGTGCGGATTCTCGAAGGCCTTGCCGATCTCGAAGCGCGCGATGGCGCGGGCCAGGACACCACCCTGCGCGAGCGCCTGAAACAGCTTCGCGAGGAAGGCGCCCCCTTCTCGCTCACCATCATTGGACCGTCCGGCCGCTTCCTTGAAGCCGATGGCCGCACCGCCGGCGCGCGCGCCGTGCTGTGGATCACCGACACCACCATCAAGGGCCTTGAGGAATCCGGCGCCCGCGCCCGCTTCGAGGAAGCGCGCGCCGCCGTCGCTCGCGACCCGATGGCTTTCCTCGAAATGCTGGGCAAAGCGCCCTTCCCCGCCTGGCGCATGTCCGGTGCGGGCAAGCTGCAATGGGCCAACAAGGCTTATCTGAAATCGGTCGGCGCGGCGAACATGGACCAGGTGCTCGACCGTCAGATCCTGCTCGACCAGCACGTCACCACGCAGGCGCAGAAGACCGTCCAGGCCAACAACGACACCGACGAAGTCCGTCACATCGTGATCGGCGGCGAACGTCGCGCCATGCGCGTGAAGATGTTCCCGCTGTCGGGCGGCATCGGCGGCATGGCCTTCGACATCACCGAGTTCGAAACCGCGCGCGAGAACCTCGAAAAGCACGTGAAGGCGCATGATGACACGCTGAACCATGTGGCCGACGGCGTCGCGATCTTCGGACCCGACCGCCGCCTGATCTTCAAGAACAGCGCCTTCCTCACCATGTGGGATCTTGATCCGGCCTATCTTCTGGACAAGCCCGACCATGGTTCGCTGCTCGACCGCCTTCGTGAACGCCGCAAGCTGCCCTCCCGACCCGACTATGCCCGGTGGCGCGCGGGCGAGTTGGCCTACTATCAGGGCGAGAAGAACGACATTCTCGAAGACCTGTGGAACCTGCCCGACGGCCGCGTCGTGAAAGTGACCCGCCAGCGCCATCCTCTCGGCGGGTTGCTGCTGCTGTTCAAGGATATGACCGACGAACTGGCGCTGCGGACCGAGTACAACGCGCTGATCAACGTGCAGAAGGCGACGCTGGACAACCTGCGCGAAGCTGTCTCCGTGTTCGGCCAGGACGGGCGCCTGCGCCTTTACAACGACGCCTTCGCAGAATTGTGGGACGTGAAAAGCAAGCTCGCAGACCAGCCGGATTTCGACACGGTGGTCGAGCAGTGCTCGCGCCTCTATCACGACCGCAATGTGTGGGCGACGATCAAGAGCCGCGTCACCAACCCCTCGCCGGAATTCCGCCAG
>CAZJZQ010000195.1:3962-4257 GCA_964550535.1 uncultured Rhizobium sp. | reverse complement strand
GCTGCACGTCACCGACATGAGCTGGAAGCGCGTGTCGCACCCCAGCCAGGTCGTGACCGTCGGCGACGAAGTCGACGTCCAGATCATCAAGATCAACCCGGAAACCCAGCGCATCTCGCTGGGCATGAAGCAGCTGATGACCGATCCGTGGGATGGCGTGATGGCCAAATACCCGATCGGCGCGAAGCTGTCGGGCCGCGTCACCAACATCACCGACTACGGTGCGTTCGTTGAACTGGAAGACGGCGTTGAAGGCCTGATCCACGTCTCCGAAATGTCGTGGACCAAGAAAAAC
>CAZJZQ010000195.1:0-3952 GCA_964550535.1 uncultured Rhizobium sp. | reverse complement strand
TCTGGACGTGGACGCCGAGAAGCGCCGCATCTCGCTCGGCCTGAAACAGGCGCTGAGCAACCCCTGGGAACAGTTCATGGCCGAGCATCCGATCGGCACGGACATTGAGGGCGAAGTGCGCGGCATCACCGAGTTCGGCCTCTTCGTGGGTCTGGGCCCGGATCTCGACGGCATGGTCCACATCAACGACATCGACTGGAATGAGCCGGGCGAAGAAGCCGTGAAGCGCTACAACAAGGGCGACACGCTGCGCGCGCGCGTTCTTGACGTCGATATCGACAAGGAGCGCATCTCGCTCGGCATCAAGCAGCTTAGCCAGGATCCGACCGAGAGCATCGACCTGCGCAAGAACGCCGTTGTGACCACGACTGTCGTCGAAGTGACGTCGGGCGGTGTCGAGGTGGCGTTCGCCGATGGTGCGCTGAAAGCGTTCATCCGCAAGGCCGATCTGTCGCGCGACCGTAGCGAACAGCGCCCCGAGCGCTTCGCCGTGGGCGACAAGATCGACGCCCTGGTGACCGCCTGGGACAAGGCGTCCCGCAAGGCGTCGCTGTCGGTGAAAGCTCTGGAAGTGCGCGACGAGAAACAGGCCGTGGAACAGTACGGCTCAACCGACTCGGGCGCCTCGCTGGGCGACATCCTCGGCGCGGCCCTGGCTCAGGGCAAAAAGGACTGATCTTTCCCGGATTTCCGGTTTGGGCCGGGTTTCCAGTTCTGGATCGCAACGCCCCTCCCGCAAGGAGGGGCGTTTTGCGTTCTGGCGGGCCTGCTGGAAAGGCCGGGTTCCCCGCGCTTATCGGGGGTGTCCCGGAATGATACGGGCCGGTTCTGGCCGCTTGCTCGAAGCCAAAGAAAAACTCTTGTCTTTTGGACGGTCTAGCGTGAGTTTGGGCGCATGCTCAGGTCAGAACTGATCGCCCGCCTCGCCGAAGAGAACCCGAACTTCAAGGTTCGGGAGATCGAGAAGATTGTTGACGTGATCTTCGACGAGATTTCCGCCGCGCTGGAGCGTGGAGACCGCGTGGAATTGCGCGGTTTCGGCGCGTTTTCCGTGCGCAAACGCGACGCCCGCACGGGCCGCAATCCCCGCACCGGCGAGCCCGTCTCGGTCGAGCCGAAACACGTGCCTTTCTTCAAGGCCGGCAAGGAGTTGCGCTCCCGCCTCAACAACGGGCACGACCCGGAAGAGCGTCAGGGCTAGATTTTCGTCCTTCGCCATGTGGTCTGGCCGTTAACCCGGAACGTGTTGACGCCATCAGTCCCGCGTGGCGAGATTGTAATCCTCCGCACGCTGGGGCGGAGCCATCTCAGGGGTAGGCCATGCTCAAGGAATTTCGCGATTTTGCGATGCGCGGGAATGTTGTCGACCTCGCGGTCGGTATCATCATCGGTACGGCGTTCGGGGCCATCGTGAAGTCGCTGGTCGATGACGTGCTGATGCCGATCATCGGCGTGCTGGTGAAAGTCGACTTTTCGGACCTGAAATACGTGCTGCAGGAAGCCGCCACGACGGCGGGCGGCGAAGAAATCCCCGAAGTGGCGATCCGCTATGGCGCGTTCATCAACTTCATCATCACCTTCCTGATCGTGGCGTTCGCCATGTTCATGGTTGTGAAGGCCATGAACCAGCTGCTGCGGAAGAAGGCTGAGGCGCCGTCGCCGCCGGAACCGACCGCGCAGGAGAAACTTCTCACCGAAATCCGGGACTTGCTCGCCAGGAAAGCCTGAGGTATCTGGGTGACCTAAGTAGAGTTCAGTAGCGTGTGGAAGGGGCGGCCTGAGCGCCGCCCTTTCTATTTTCCGGGACAGCGAAAACTTCCAATGTTTTCCGCGTTCAAGGCCCGCCGGTCCTTTCCATGGTCCTCGTAAAGATTTGCGGCCTCACCACCGAATCAGCCGTGGCTGAGGCGATTCGCGCCGGTGCGGACCGGGTAGGCTTCGTGGTTGTCCCCAGAAGTCCCCGATTTGTGGATAACTCCGAGGCTCAGGAGCTGATCCGGTTTGCCGACGCGGAAGGGGCGGAGCCTTGGGTCGTGGCGACCATCGGCGCCGGGGTCGAGCGGAGCCTGATCGACAATCTGGACCGGCTGGTCGGCGATACGCCGGAGATTGGCGCTGTGCAGCTGCACGGCAAGGAAACGCCCCGGGATGTTGCGGGCTTCGCGAGCCGCCACCGGTTGACCCCTGTCGTAAAGGCGCTGGGCGTCGCCAGTCCGCGCGATCTGGAAGACGCCGAGGCTTATGCGGCGGCGGACGCCTTTCTGTTCGACGCCAAGCCGCCCAAAGGCGCCGACCGTGAAGGCGGGCACGGGCGGTCGTTCGACTGGTCGATCCTGAAGGGCTTCCGCGTTCAGGGTCACGAAGACTGGACACTGTCCGGCGGCCTGACGGCGGCCAACGTCGCACAAGCCATCCGCCTTTCGGGCGCGGGCGCGGTGGATGTGTCTTCGGGCGTGGAGTCGAGCCCCGGCGTGAAGGATGCGGCCAAGGTCGCGGCGTTCATCACCGCGGCGAAGGCGGCGGGGTAGGCGGGCGCCTGGCGATCCGGGGGCGGCGATCCAGGATCAGGCGTCGTCCGCAGCACGGCTTGCGCCAACGCCGAGCCCCATGCCCATTCCGGTTCCAGCGCCGCCACCGCCACCGCCACCGCCACCGCCACCGCTTCCCCCGCCGCTTGATCTCCCGCCACGGGCGCCCTTGTCCGCTTCGCCCCGGCCGCGCCCGCCGCCGGCCTGCGGGCGCGTGGGGCCCTGTCGCGGGATCTGCACTTCGTCGGGGACCGGCGTGAGGTCCAGCGCTTTGCGGATGAAGTTGCGCAGCGAAACCACGAGTTCGGCGGTGTGGATGGGGCGGCCGGCGACCATGTCCGCAGCCGCCTGGCTGGCGAGACGCACATGCTCGTCGGTGCCGAGAAGAATGATATCGGAGAGGGCGGCTTCCACCGCATCACGGATGCGGCGCACGCGATCCGAACCGGAGGCGTCGGGTGTCTCAAAGCCCTCCTCCCGCGCGCGGCGGGCCAGTTCGCGCAGATGGGTGGGATCGACCGTGAGTTCGCCCGTGAAGGAGCCTCCGAGCGTCTTGTAGGCTGATATGAGCGCGCGGAGGCGCTCGTTGATCTGGCGATTCATTCGCTGTTGTCTTTGTTGGATCGTCAACATCATCAACACGCGGATGCCGACGCCGATGAGGGCGAACAGGGCCAGGGCGAGGATCGACAGCAAGATGCCCTGCCAAGAGCTGAAATCGATGAAACGCATGCGAACACTCCCTCGGGACCGGGCCAGCCTAGCGCGTCAGGCGGCGTGGCGGGAGCGGTGTTGCGGGCTGGCCTTGCAGACCTGTCCGGCGTAAAGGACGCGGCGACGGCGGCGGGCGAAAGTCCGCTCCGGTGAATGCTGACTGATTGGCCGGGCGGGCGTCCGGCGGTCCCGGATTGGACGTGAGATGACGCTGAAGAACACCTGGTCCCAATGGCCTGACGCGAATGGTCGTTTCGGCGAGTTCGGCGGGCGGTTCGTGGCCGAGACGCTGATGCCGCTCGTGCTCGATCTGGAGCAGGAATACATCAAGGCGAAGGCTGATCCGGCGTTTCAGGCCGAGTTCGACTGGCTGCTGGAACACTATGTCGGTCGTCCGAGCCCGTTGTATTTCGCTGAGCGGCTGACCGATTATTACGGCGGCGCGAAAATTTATTTCAAGCGTGATGAACTGAACCACACCGGTGCGCACAAGATCAACAACTGTATCGGGCAGGTTCTGCTGGCGCGGCGCATGGGCAAGACGCGCATCATCGCGGAGACAGGCGCGGGGCAGCATGGCGTGGCGACGGCCACGATCTGCGCGCGCTTCGGTTTGCCATGCGTCGTGTTCATGGGCGAGACGGATGTGGAGCGGCAGAAGCCGAACGTGTTCCGCATGCGCCTGCTCGGCGCCGAGATCGTGCCGGTGT
>CAZJZQ010000194.1:2711-4264 GCA_964550535.1 uncultured Rhizobium sp. | reverse complement strand
GCCTGAAAACGGGGGCCTAAAAACGCGGGTCTGAAAGAAAGGGCCGGACCCTGGGGGGATCCGGCCCAGTTCAGATGATGGAGCGCTACCGGCGGCGGCGCTCGGCCGGAACCTGCGGCGTCCCGGGGACAAGGGGGACGCGCCAGCGAGGGGACACAGGCTGGCAAAGGCAGGTTTCGGCGAAGCCAGGCCGGAGAGATAAGCGGCCTTCGGGAATGACCTTGGCGCGAAAATGTTAAGAAAAGCGGGGATAAAATAAACGACCTTTCCGGATCGTCATTTACCATCCCGCACGCAAGATTTCGCCCGTCGCGGGAGCTTGCCCGCGCCGCCGCTGGAGAGACCGCCCGGTTTGCAGGCGGCGCTGGTAAACGCCGCCCACGGCTCGGTTGAGCCAACCCGCTATTTCTTTTCGGATTTCACCTGATCGATGGCGGTGGCCATCAGTTCTTCCATCTGGCGCTGGATCTGGTGGTCGGTCACCGGGACGCCGGCCTTGGACAGATCGCCTTTCACTTTCTGGAAGACGTCATCATCGCCGGGGGCCTCGAAGTCGGATTTCACAACTTCCACGGCATAGGCGTTGGCGTCATCGCCGGATTTTCCGAGCAGTTCCGCGGCCCACAGGCCGAGCAGCTTGTTGCGGCGGGCGTTCGCCTTGAACCGCAATTCCTGATCGAGGGCGTACTTGTTTTCCTCAACCGACTTACGCTCGTCAAAACCGCTCACTGCTTGCTCCTTCCGGCCGCCGTTTTACGGGGCCGCTTGCGCTTGGCGTTACAGGTGTCGATATAGCGCCGGTTCCGGGCAAATACAGCCCTGCGGCCAACTGCGGGGCGACGCCCCGGGCGCGATGCTGTAGGAAGTCCGATCGGATGGGCCGGCCGGGGGCGCCCCCCTGGTGCGGCGCCCGGCTTTTCCGAAGCCGGGGCAGGGAGACGACGACATGGTCAAGCGCCGCAAGATCTACGAAGGCAAGGCGAAAATCCTGTACGAGGGCCCCGAGCCGGGCACCCTGATCCAGTATTTCAAGGACGACGCCACCGCCTTCAACAACGAGAAGCGGGCCGTGCTGGACGGCAAGGGCGTGTTGAACAACCGGATCAGCGAGTTCGTGATGACTCAGCTGAATTCCATCGGTTTGCCGACCCACTTCCTGAAGCGCATCAACATGCGCGAGCAGTTGATCCGCCAGGTGGAGATCATCCCGCTGGAAGTGATCTGCCGGAATATTGCGGCTGGTTCGATCTCCAAGCGTCTCGGTATCGAGGAAGGCACGCAGCTGCCGCGTTCGATCATCGAGGTCTGCTACAAGAAGGACGAGCTGGGCGACCCGCTGGTCAGCGAGGAGCACATCACCGCGTTCAATTGGGCGACCAACCAGGAGATCGACGACATCATCACGATGACGTTGCGCGTCAATGATTTCCTGACCGGCCTGTTCGCCGCTGTCGGCATCAAGCTGGTCGACTTCAAGGTCGAGTATGGCCGCCTGTTCGAGGGCGACATGGTGCGTACCGTGCTGGCCGACGAGATCAGCCCGGACACCTGCC
>CAZJZQ010000194.1:0-2701 GCA_964550535.1 uncultured Rhizobium sp. | reverse complement strand
GGGATCTCGCGACCGGCGACAAGCTGGACAAGGACCGCTTCCGCCGTGACATGGGCGGCGTGACCGAAGCCTATGCAGAGGTGGCGCGCCGGCTGGGAATCATCAAGGAAGAGAAGACCGGAGCGGAAATCCTGTCTTTCAGCGGCAAGTAGCCTGCGCCGAGGGCGGGCAACGGAAAATAGCCCGCTTGGCGGGCGGGTAACGGAAAGTAGCGATGCGCGCGAAAGTTCATGTGAGCCTGAAGTCCGGCGTTCTGGACCCGCAGGGCAAAGCGGTCGGCGACGCGCTGGGCCGTCTTGGTTTTGACGAGGTTGGGGACGTGCGCGTTGGCAAGACCATCGAGCTTGAGCTGGCCGATGGCCTGTCGAAAGCCGATGCGGAAGCGCGCGTGAAGCAGATGTGCGAGACGCTGCTCGCGAACACGGTTGTCGAACGCTACGCGATCGAGATCGTCTAGAGCATTCAGGGCAGGCAGGCCTGAGGATGCACGGGGCGGCCGGGGCCGCCCCGCAGCGGTCTATTTCGCGTCTTCGGCGGCTTCTTCCAGCGCGCCGCCAGCCTTGCTGACGTCCTTGCCGAAGCCGGCGACAGTGTTGCAGGCCGAAACCAGCAGCGGGGCCGCGATCATCACGGCGATGAGAAGTTTGCGCATGTAAGGTCTCCCCTGGCAGGTTGAATGCCTGGAAAAGTGACGTGACTTCCGGCCACAAGCAAGCGCCATCGCCCGCCTGCGCCGTGCATGCCGGGGGGCCTAGTTCCGGCGCGAGCCGGGGCCGCCTTCGAGTTCTTCGGTGCTGCTGTGTCCGCTGCGCGCGTCCTGCGAGGCTCCCGTCAGGGCGTCCCCCAGCGCGCCGAGATCGCGCCCAAAACCTTCCACGGTATTGCAGGCCCCGAGCAGGGCCATGGCGGACAGGGTCAGTAATGCAAGGCGCATGGGTGTTCTCCGGGGCATTCTGGCGTTCATCTGGCTGGCGTTCATCCGGCTGGCGTTCATCCAGACCCCCATATTGCCGGAATCCTGCGTGCAGGCGAATTCTGTCAGGAATGGGGCCCGGAGGATGTTCCCGGCCCCCCGCGGGGATAGCCGTCATGCCATTCGCCTATTGGGGGCCCATCGTCCTCCTGATCTCGTCCAACGTGTTCATGACGCTGGCCTGGTACGGCCACCTCAAATTCAAGACCACGCCCCTGCTGATCGTGATCCTCGCCAGCTGGGGCATCGCCTTCGTGGAATATTGTCTCGCCGTGCCGGCCAACCGGATCGGGCATCAGGTTTATTCGGCAGCGGAGCTGAAAACGATGCAGGAGGTGATCACGCTGGCTGTGTTCGCCATTTTCTCGGTCGTCGTCCTGAAGGAGGCGTTCACCCTGAAGCACGGGATCGGGTTCGCGCTGATTGCGCTGGGGGCGGGGGTGATTTTCTACAAGGCGGGGTAGAGAGGTCAAAATACGTCTTTGGAAACTTCTTCCACAGCCACAAGAACCATATCGCCACTGATCTGATAAGTAGATGGACGATCTGCCCAAAGCTGGATTTCGACGTAGAGCGCGAGATCACTGATGCTCCAGGCCGGTGACCAATTCGTGGTTAGGCAGAAATGAGCGGTTCCGCCGGGTCTGACGTTCAACTCGTGGGTGTCGGGCTCCCTATCAACCAGTTGGCCGCCGGAAACCATCCGCACCTCATACTCCTGTACGATGCGCGAAGGGTTATAGATTTCGCCGCAAACCTCGAATTCGTCGTCTGAGAAAATGTCCCGAATGCGCCGCCGCTTCAGATTGAGGAGTTCTCCGGCGCCGTCGCCGTCCTCAATGGCGCCGCCATCTTCATTCTCTGCGTAAGACACCGAGCCTAAGGTGCCCGATACGGCGCTGTAGTACGCGGTCGCGGTCGCGCGGCACAGAAAGTATCTGTCGACGCCGCTCCGAACCAAGGGGTTGGCGTCGCAGGTGTTGTACATTTCGTTCCTGAACCTGTCGTCGCACCATGACTGGTTCTGTTCCTTTAAGCGGTAGCAGGCGTCGTGGCGCTCACACGACGCTTTGAACGGCCCGTCAACAAGCCAGTTCAAGGGGCCGCTAATGGCGCCCGGCACCTTCTTCTGGATGTAGGCTGGACCACAGTGATCGGTCGTCTTGATTGCCCGGCGCTCTCGCGCCTCATATCCGGGGGCTTGGGCTTGGGTTTGGGGCGTGGAAAACGTTGCCGCCACGAGCAGCGCCCCCAATGCGATCCGCCGCTTTCTGATACGCATTCTCGCCCCCAAATTTTCAGCCCCAGACTGCGCGCGCGCGCCACCCACGGCAAGATTTTGACCGGAAATGTCAGTCAGCGTCATCTCCCCTCGCGACTCGGGAGAATTTCTGGTAAGCGCCCGGCCAAGAGGCTCTCATGAAATCCGCTGTCATCGTCTTCCCCGGCTCCAACTGCGACCGCGACGCGCAGACGGCGCTTCGCCAGGTTTCGGGCGAAGAGCCCGCCATGGTCTGGCACAAGGATGGCGAGCTGCCGAAGGGGCTGGACCTGATCGTCCTGCCGGGCGGGTTCTCCTATGGCGACTATCTGCGGTCCGGCGCCATGGCCGCGGCCAGCCCGATTGGCGACAGTATCCGGGCCCATGCGGCGCGGGGCGGGTATGTTCTGGCGATCTGCAACGGTTTCCAGGTGGCGACCGAGCTGGGCCTGCTGCCCGGCGCGCTG
>CAZJZQ010000193.1:0-4336 GCA_964550535.1 uncultured Rhizobium sp. | reverse complement strand
GGCTGCTACGGGAGGAAGAAGCTGTGGAGCGTTTCGGACGTCGGTGCTACTCCGGTGCTACTCCGAGCACTTCGAGGCGCCAGTCGATCGAGCTAAGTGCTTGAAAAGATGGTGCTGCCTAGGTGACTTGAACACCTGACCCCCGCATTACGAATGCGGTGCTCTACCAGCTGAGCTAAGGCGGCTTGTGCGCGTTTCCGTGCGGCGCAGGCTATAACCCGATGTGGTGGCGGGTTGCAAGTTTCCAGGCTGTGCAGGGTTGCGGCGGATTTTCAGGTTTCAGGAGCGGCTGGCCCCGGACTTTCCGGGTGAGGGAAACGAAAAAGGGCCGCCGGCGTCCCGGCGGCCCTTCGCGAAGCATGGGGACGGATGGCCGTCCCCGCCTGATCCCTGAAAGATCAGGCCGGCTTGCGGAAACGGAGCGTCATGCGGTCGCTTTCGCCGATCGCCTTGTACTTGGCGGCGTCGAAATCGGCGGGGGCCGCGCCGCCGCCGCGCGGGGCGGTCCACGAGTTCGGCGGCAGGGTCCACACGCCGAACGGGTGGTCCTTGGTGTCCTTGGCGTTGGCGTTCACTTCGCTTTCGGCTTCAAGCACCAGGCCGGCCTTCTGGGCGGCGGCGACGATGCTGGCTTTCGAGACGTAGCCATCGCTGCCCTTGCGGCCGTTCGCTTCGGTTTCAGGGCGCGGATCGGCGCGGTGATCGACAACGCCGAGCACGCCGCCGGGTTTCAGAGCGGCCGCGAAGTCGGCGAAGTATTTGTCGGTCGTCCCCGGCTGCCAGTACCAGTTATGGAAGTTGCGGAAGGTGACGATCATGTCGACCGAACCGGCGGGCGCGAGCGGCCCGGATTCGCGGCTGATCGGCACATAGGTCTGCTCGCCCCACGCCGTCATGTCGGCGACGGCGGCGATCGGATTGCCCGTGCCGATATATTTGCCGCCCGAGGCCTTGGCGTAGGGCGCGAGGATTTCAGCGTAATAGGAGCCGGGCTGGACTTCGATCACGGTCATGCCCGGTTTGAGGCCGAAGAAGGCCAGCGTTTCGACCGGGTGACGGTGGATGTCGCGCACCTTGTTGGCTTCGCTGCGGGCGGGGTTGGCGACGATCGTTTCCAGCGTCTGTTCGACCGATGCGGTCTGCGCGGCCGGAACGGCGCCGGAGCGCAGTTCGGCGGGCGGAGCGGCGATGTCGGTTTCGCTGTTGGTCGAGCAGGCGGCGAGCGCGACGCCAGCAAGAAGCGCCGTTATCAGCAGACGGGTCGTTGTGCGGGTCATCGGGGGGCCTCCACCACGCTTTGCAATTGGCGCGCACCATAGGCGGCGCTCGGCGGGCGGCAAGCGCTGATACGGACACAACATCGCCAGCAAAGTGGACGCGTTGTGTGTAACCGCGATTCCGCCGGTATGGCCCAGCGAGCGATGGTTCGCCGAGCGTGCGGCTTCAGCCGGCGCCGCCGGAGCGGATGCGGCCTTCCAGCGCCTTGAGGCGGGCGTCGAGGTCAGCACGGCGCATGGCGCCGTCACGCATCGGGCGGAAGGCGTCCGCCCACGCGCCGTCCATGCCGTCGAGCGCGCCGGCGGCGCCGCGTGCGTCATCGAGTTCGGCGGCTTGCCGGGCCTGCATCACCAACGCGACGGGGCCGGGGCGGCCGTCACGTCCGGGCTGTAGCGCTTCTTGTGGCGCGGCGTGGCGCAGCCAGTTCCAGCCATCGGCGGAATCGGGCGCCGCCATGATCGCCAGCGCTTTGGCGGCGCCGGAGAGATCGCCCCTGAGTTGCCCCAGCGTGGGTGCGCCGCTGCGGGCGATGTCGCGCAGGGCGGCGACGTCGAGATCGGCGGGCATCAGCGCGGAGAGGACCTGGTGCTGGCTGACGAAGGGCAGGCCGTTGGCGGCGGCTGTGGCGAGCGCTTCGAAGGCGCTGGCGGCGCGCGGTTCAGGACGCGACGAGAAAGCGGGCGCGCGTTGCGACGGGCGTTGCGGCGAGGCGGTCACGGAGGTCATCCGCATGCCGGGTCCGGACGGCTTGGGCGCTGTGTCGTTGGTATTGCGGCTGCGGGCGAGATCGAGGCTGGCGACGGCGCGGGCGAGTTCCGCTTCGAGCGCGTCGACCGCGGCCTCGCGCTTGTCGAGCGAGGCCGCGAGTTCGGCGTCGGCGCGCTCAAGCTGGGTGATTTTTTCGCCGAGGTCGGCGATGGAGCGCTGCATCTGGCGGCTGGGGCGCGGGGCGGCGGCGTCTTCGGCCAGCGCCTGTTCGAGACGGTCGATGCGGGCCAGCAGGACGCCGAGCGCGGTGCTGGCGGCGCCGCCATGGGCGGGGGCGGGCGAACCGGCGCCGGCAAGGGCGGACATCTGGCCCGCGAGGGTCGAGAGTTCGGCGCGCAGGGAGACTTCGCCCGCTTCGCGCTGGGCGAGGCGTCCGCTCTGGCTGTCGAGGCGGGAGCGGATGGCGACGAGATCGCCGCCGGATTGGCCGGCGCGGGCGGCGAGTTCGGCCTGACCCCTGGTGAGCGCATCAATCTCCCGCGCCAGCGTTCCAGTGGCCGAACCGGAATTGGCTCCGGTGAAGGCGATGGCGATCACGGCGCCAAGCAGCGCGGCCACGGCGCAACCGATGGCGAGTTCGGGCAGGGTGACGGCATGGCTGCGCAGACGCGGCGGCGGGCGCGTGTGGACGGTCTGACTGGCTTCGTGCCGCCCGGAGGCCGGCTCGAACTCCGCTTCGATCGGTTCGGGATCGATGCGGGACGACGTATCGCTCGTCATCGTCCGGCTTCCCTTTTTGATCCGCCCAGTCCCGCAAGGAGGATAGACCTGAGCGGGGTTCCGCCTCAACCCCGATGCGTGGCCGTGCGCCTGTCTGATGCACAGGCGCAGCGTCGCAGTCAGGCGCGCCCGAGCAGGCGGTCCAGCGCGTCAAGCAGCGCGTTTTCGTCTGGCGCCGCTGCTGTTTCCGAACGCGCGTGATGCGCGGCGGCGAGAGCGGCCTGGGACATCGCGGCGATGGGCAGGGGCGGCGCGCCTGTCGCTTTTTTCATGAAGCCCGCGAGGATGGCGCCGCCCGCCGGGGAATGCACCAGCACCGCATCCAGACGTTCGCGTTTCGCCAGGTGCGCCGCCAACGCGGGGCCGGGGATTTCAGCAGGTTCGGCGCGATAGGTGGCGACGAAGCTGGCGTCGAACCCTGCGCGGCGCAGATATCCGGCAAGGTCGCCGCGCGCATTGTCATTGCCGGAGTGAAGCAGGCGCATACCGGGCGCCAGTTTCTCGCGGATCAACTCGCCCAGCGCCGCCACGTCGCCATTGGCCGTCTGCGTATCGGTGAAACCGGCCGCCTGGGCGGCTTCCTGTGTGCGGCGGCCGACGCAAAAGACGGGCGCGTCGCGGCGCGGGGAAAGCCGGGCGAAGGCATGTGCGCCGTTGGCGCTGGTGAAGGCCAGCGCGTCGAAGGACGGCAAGCGCGGATGCAGATGGCGAAGGGTGAAAGCCGGTTCGACCACCGGATCATAGTTGCGGGCCAGCAGACGCGCGGCCGTCTCGCTCGCTCCGGGTTCGGCGCGGGTGACGAGCACGCGCGGCCGCAGGCCGCTCATGGGTCGAAGTCTCCGTGACCCAGATCGGCGGTGCGGTGCGAAGCGACATCCTCGGCGAGAAAGAGGCCCAGATCGTTGGCGTCGCGTTCGGACGGCATGCGGCCGAGCGCGCCTTCGGCCCGCCAGCGCTGTGTTCCGTCCTCGGAAAGGACTTCTCCGGCCATTTCGGCTCCATCGGCCGTGAGACGGAAGTGCGCCGCGAACGGCGTGCGGCATGAACCATCGAGGCGGCGCAGGAAGGCGCGTTCGGCCGCGGCGGCGAGGCGTGCGTCGCGATCATCGGCGGCGGCGCAGGCGGCGGCCAGCCATTCAGGCGCATCGGCGTTCAGCGTCGCGCCGATAATGCCCTGACCGGCGGCGGGAAGCATTTCTTCAACCGGCAGGACGCCGGCGGCTTTTTCGATCATGTCGAGACGGCGCAGACCCGCCGCCGCCAGCAGCGTAGCGTCGGCTTCGCGGTCGGCGAGTTTGCGCAGGCGCGTCTGCACGTTGCCCCGGAACATCACGACCTTGAGGTCGGGCCGCGCGGCCAGCACTTGCGCCTTGCGACGCAGGCTGGACGTGCCAAGCACCGCGCCCTGCGGTATTTCCGCTAATGTGGCCCATGGACCGATAAGGCAGTCGCGGGGGTCTTCGCGCGGGAGGAAAGCGGCCAGGTAGAGGTGACGCGGCAGGCGCACCGTGATGTCCTTCAGCGAGTGGACGGCGAGGTCGATGGCGCCATCCTTCTGCGCGCGGTCCAG
>CAZJZQ010000192.1:0-4378 GCA_964550535.1 uncultured Rhizobium sp. | reverse complement strand
GCTCTTCCGCATGTCCGTCTCCAGGTGACGGACTCTCCATTCAAACGAGGGACCACGCGGGGCTCAGACCAGCGTCACCGACATGCGCAAGGGGTTCGATGGCCTGAGTGCGCTGGCCGAGACCGTGCTGGAGCAGGACCCGTTCAGCGGTCATCTGTTTGTCTTCCGCGGCCGGCGCGGCGATCTGATCAAGGTCATCTGGTGGGATGGTCAGGGAGCCTGTCTGTTCGCCAAGCGGCTGGAGAAGGGACGCTTCGTCTGGCCCTCGCCGGCAGACGGCCGGATCGTCATCACCCAGGCGCAACTCGCCATGCTGCTGGAAGGGATCGACTGGCGTATGCCACAACGCACCTGGCGCCCGCTTATGGCGGGATGATCTGCCCGACGTTCTCGGATTCACAAGCTGGACGACGCATGGCAGAGTCCGGCTCATGTCCCTGGCCGCATCTGACCTGCCGGATGATGTCGAAGCGCTGAAGGCGATGCTGCTGTCCGCGCGCGAGGAGATATCCCGCAAGGATCAGGAGCTGGCGCATCGCGACCTGATGATCGAGAAGCTGCAGGCGAGGCTCGACAAGCAGCTGCGCGACCGGTTCGGTTCCTCCGCCGAGGGTATCGAGCAGCTCCAGCTCATGCTGGAAGACCTTGAGATCACACGCAGCGCCGAGGCGCCACCCGTTGCAGCGTCGCCGGAGCCGAGCGACAGGCCTCACCGCAAGCCGCTGCCTGATCACCTGCCGCGCCGGGACCAGACCCTCGATCCCGGCGAGGCCTGCAACGCCTGCGGCGGCAGGCTCAAGCACGTGGGCGAGGATATCACCGAAGAGCTGGAGTATGTGCCCGGCAGGTTCGTCGTGAACCGCATCATCCGGCCACGCATGGCCTGCGCCTGTTGCGAGGCTTTCCAGCAGGCATCGCTCCCCTCCCGGCCGATCGAGCGCGGCCGGCCAGGACCCGGCCTCCTCGCGCATGTGCTGGTCTCCAAGTATGCCGACCATCTTCCCCTCTATCGCCAGAGCCAGATCTACGCCCGCGAAGGGATCGACCTTGAGCGCTCGACCCTGGCCGACTGGGTGGGCAAGACCTCCGCGCTGCTCACCCCGCTGGCCGAAGCCATCGCCACCCATATCCGCGCGGGCGATGCGATCCATGCCGATGATACGCCGGTCGATGTGCTGAGCCCTGGCCGCGGCAGGACCGTGACCGGCCGGCTCTGGACCTATGTGCGCGACGAGCGGCCATGGGGCGGAGCAGCGCCTCCTGCCGCGTTCTACAGGTTCTCGATGGACCGCAAGGGTATCCGGCCTGCCGGGCATCTCACCGGCTATCGCGGGTGTGTGCACGCCGACGGCTATGCCGGGTTTGGGGAGCTGTTCCAGGCCGACGGCATCCATGAGGTCGCTTGCCTCGCGCACGTCCGCCGCAAGTTCTTCGATCTCGCCAGGGACGGTCGCTCCGCCACAGCCGCCGAGGCTGTCGCACGCATCGCCCAGCTCTACACCATCGAAGACGAAGCGCGCGGTCAGCCGCCCGACAGGCGAGCTGCCATCCGGCAGGCCAAAGCGCGGCCTGTGTTCGATGATCTTGGCGCATGGCTGCGCGTCCAGCTGCAGAAGATCTCCGCCAAGTCGGACCTCGCCAAGGCGATCCGCTACGCCCTGACGCGGCTCCCGAAGCTTGAGGTCTACCTCTCCGACGGCCGCCTGGAGATCGACAACAACGCTGCTGAACGGTCCATCCGCGGGCTCGCCATCGGACGCAAGAACTGGCTGTTCGCCGGCTCCGAGGGCGGGGGACAGACCGCAGCCATCGCCTACACCCTGATCGAGACCGCCAAGCTCAACGCCGTCGACCCACAGGCCTGGCTCGCCGACGTCCTCAGCCGCATCGCCGATCATCCCGCCAGCAAGGTCTGTGATCTTCTGCCCTGGTGCTGGGCGCCGTCCGCAGGGGCCGCTAATCTGACGACATGAGCACGTCAGCCGTCGCCCGCCTCAAGATCACACTCGACTATGTCGAGCCGCTCGTGATGCGTCGCATCGAAGTGCCCGCAGACATCCGGCTCGATCGCCTTCACCTTGCACTTCAGGCCGCCATGGGCTGGGAGACCTATCACCTCTGGGAGTTCCACGTGCGCACCCTGCGGTTCGGTCCGCCCGGCCAGGACTTCGGGTTCGGCGACGGGCCGGCCAGCGCCGAGAAGGCGACGCTACAGGCCGTCATCGAGGCTGCCGGCGCCAAGACGCTGAAATACCTCTACGACTTCGGCGACGGCTGGGAACACACCATCAAGGTTGAGCGCATTTTCGAGGCCGCGGCCGGCGCCGCCTCCCCGGTGCTGATCGAGGCCAAGGGCGCCTGCCCGCCAGAAGATGTCGGCGGTCCACCTGGGTATGCCGAATACCTTGAAGCGATGGCCGATCCCGACCACGAGCGCCACGACGAACTCGTCCAGTGGCGCGGCCCCGACTTCGACCCCGACGATCCACACACCGCCCGCATCAACGCCGCGCTTGTCGCACTCGCCAAACGCTGGAACCGCAAGCCTCCGGCCAAGAAGAAAACATCACCCAAAGCGTGACCACCGGACGCTTACGCTATTGTGCTGAGGAGCAGGACACTTCAGTGCTGCGCGGCCGTCAGTTCTTCGATGGCTTGTCTGAGAAGTGCGTGAGCATCGGGATAGTCGTCCGGTTCTATCACGCGCGCGACGACCTCCAGTTTCGCAATTGCTTCGATCAAGGTGGAAGCGGGGCGGTATCGCAGGTCGATGACCAATTGCGCGCCTTCATGACCGAGCTGCTCCAACTCGTCTTCCAAGGCATAGAAAGGCTGGGCGGCTGGAAGCTCGCGCCGTTGCACTCGCGTCAGGTCGAACCAGCGATGGTGCTCTGAGAGCATCACTTCCAAGTCGCCTAGCAGTCTGTGAATTTCGAGCTGTCGGAGATCGTTTGCACGATGGCGCTCGCAAAGCGCCATAACTGAAATCAGACTTGGCCGGGATTTTGCTCAAGCGAGTGCTCCAGATTCGCTGAGCGCCTCGCGGACAAGGCCGGTTGGGAGTCGGCTTGCATGGCCCCGTGATCCAATTTCGGGTCGGCAGGTCATTCGACGATGCCTTCGGTCATGCACCGGTAATCGCGCAGCACGCTTTTGATTAGGTCATGCCCCTCTGCGTTCTCGTAGGGACGAACGATAGAAGCAGCCACGGTCAGCTTGGCCGCGAGGCCGCGGGGTGTGGTCGCGCTGGTCTGGAGTACGGCCATCAATAGCTGCTGTTCATGGTCAGAAAGTTCGTCACGACGATCGTCTATCGCATCCAGTTCGGCGGCTTCTGGGATAGCCGCGCGCTGGCGTCTGGAGAGCTTGGGCCAGTTGTGGTTGTGAAAAAGATAGGTTTCGAGCGCCTGCCAGCGTTTGGTTAGGTTCTCGTATTCCGCCTGATTTGCCTGCCAAGCGCGACAGACCCCAATGGCTGGATCGGATCCTGCTTGGGTAAGGGGCATCATGGCCGTAGCCGCAGAGCCAACCACGAGTTGGCGCCGGGAAGGGCTCATGGCTCTGCTGCGGTTGCGAGGAATCATCGTGTTTGCGCATCCTCTTCGTCGACCACCCAACCAGGACGAATACATACTATAGTACGTAACATTATAGTATGTAAACAGGCAACCATCCCGGCATGGATATGCGACGGCTGGTTGGTCAGAACTTCGCCCGCCTTCGGCGGGAGAAGGGCCTCACTCAAGAGGAGGTGGAGGCTCGGTCAGGTTTCAGCCAGCAATACATCAGCGGACTGGAGCAAGGAAAACGCAATCCGACCATTGTGACATTATATGAACTCGCGCAGGCCCTGGGTGTCACACATGTAGACCTGCTTGAGCCGGGGCCTGGTTCGCGAACCAAGGGGCGCCGCTAGGCTCTCTTGACGAGGTGGCGCTCAGAGATTTCGCCTACCAGCGCGCGGGCCGCATGGAGCCTGTTTATGGTGCTGCTGCGCGTTCAACATCGGGGACGGTCGCAGTCAGAGGCCCCGGCATTGATCCTTGCATTTTGAATCTCTGGTTTAAGATTTGCTAGGAGCGAACGGTCGCGGCGATGACCACAATCACGCCGTCAGAGCGTCCTAGGTGAGCCTCCCATATCTTCCCGTCTCATGTCGGGCAGGAAGGAGGGCTGCACGAGCTAATTGTAGCCCAGCTTGGTGGCATGACGCGCCGCCCGCTTATCGGCAACACGGGGAAACATCGGTGCAATCTCCCAAATTCCGGTTCCAGGTCCGCGGCTTCGTACGGTAGGTTCGGTCTGCCAGCCCAAATTGGGGGGCGTAGAGCGCCTGGCGGTCACGCTCGGTCCCACCGCCCAAGAGCGGCTCCTTCGG
>CAZJZQ010000191.1:0-4399 GCA_964550535.1 uncultured Rhizobium sp. | reverse complement strand
TCGCCCGACTCGATCGACCTTGCCGAAGACCGCGAGCATTTCTCCAACCTGCTCGACAGGATCGGCCTCAAACAGGCGCCGGCCGCCATCGCCCGCACCGACGAGGAGGCCGTCGCCGCCGCCAGCCGCATCGGTTATCCCGTGATGCTCCGTCCCAGCTTCGTGCTCGGCGGCCGCGCCATGGAGATCGTCCACGACGAAGCCGACCTGCGCCGCTATGTGCGCGAGGCCGTGCAGGTGTCGGGCGACAGCCCCCTGCTGGTCGACCGCTATCTCGCCAACGCCATCGAGGTGGACGTCGACGCGCTGGCCGACGGCAAGACCACGCACATCGCCGGCGTGATGGAGCATATCGAGGAGGCGGGCGTCCATTCGGGCGACAGCGCCTGCTCGATCCCGCCCTACACCCTGCCGGACGCCATCGTCGCGCGCCTGTGCGAACAGGCCCACAAGCTGGCGCTGGCGCTCAACGTGCGCGGCCTGATGAACGTGCAGTTCGCGGTGAAAGACGACGACATCTACGTCCTCGAAGCCAACCCGCGCGCCTCCCGCACCGTGCCCTTCGTGGCAAAGGCGGTGGGCCATCCGTTCGCGCGCATCGCCGCCAAGGTGATGGCCGGCGCCCCGCTCGACAGCTTCAAGCTCGGCGCAGGTCCGATCCGCGGCCCGCGCTTCGCGGTCAAAGAAGCCGTCTTCCCGTTCTCGCGCTTCCCGGGCGTCGATCCGGTGCTCGGCCCGGAAATGCGCTCCACCGGCGAAGTCATGGGCATCGACACCAGCTTCGACGCCGCCTTCCTGAAAAGCCAGATCGCCGCCGGCATGACGCTGCCGCGCGAAGGCGTCGTGTTCGTCTCCGTCCGCAACGGCGACAAACCCGGCATCGAGGTTGCGGCTCGTGATCTGGTGGCCATGGGCTTCCGCATCATCGCCACCCGCGGCACCGCTGAATGGCTGACCTCGCGCGGCATTCCGGTCGGCATCGTGAACAAGGTTCTCGAAGGCCGCCCGCATGTCGTGGACGAACTGACCAATGGCGGCGTCCAGCTCATCTTCAACACCACGGAAGGCGCCCAATCGCTGCTGGATTCGGCCTCGATCCGCCATTCCGCGCTCGCGATGGGCATCCCTTACTATACCACCATCGCCGGCGCCCGCGCCGCTACACAGGCGATCCGCGCACTGAAGAACCGGCCGCTTGAAGCCGGGGCGCTTCAGACCTACTCTTGAAAATCCAGGACCCGTCCGGCGGCATGCCGGGCGGGTGATTCCTTTGTTTTTTCGGACAAAGTCAGGCCCTTCATGCAGCGCATACCGATGACCGCGGACGGCTTTCAAGCTCTCGAAGCCGAGTTGAAAACCCTGAAATCCGAGGAACGCCCGTCCATCATCGCGGCGATCTCGGAAGCGCGCAGCCATGGCGACCTGTCCGAGAACGCCGAGTATCATGCCGCCAAGGAACGCCAGTCCCTGATCGAGGGCCGCATCCTGGAGCTTGAGGACAAGATCGCGCGGGCCGAGGTGATCGACACCTCCCGCCTGAAGGGCGACACCGTGAAATTCGGCGCCACCGTCACCATGACGGACGAGGATACGGACGAAACCTTCGTTTACAAGATCGTGGGCGAAGACGAGGCCGATGTCGCACGCGGCAAGATCTCCATCTCCTCCCCCATCGCCCGCGCGATGATCGGCAAGGAAGAGGGCGACAGCGCCGAAGTCGCGGCCCCCGGCGGCGCCAAGACGTTCGAGATCGTTTCGATCAAGTGGGTGTAAGCGGACAGTTGATCGCCCCTCCGGCGATCACGCCGCAAACCAGCACGAAGGCATGAACACAACAGGCATCGCAGGACCGTCCGTCTGGGTCGTGTCCGACGGCCGCACGGGCATCGAGCGCCAGTCGCTCTCGCTCGCCCGCGCGCTCGGCGCCACCTCGCGCTGGAGCCAGCTCCTGCACATCCGCTCGGACGCGCACCGCAACGATCTGGTGCGCCTCAACCCGTCCGGCCTGCAACTGATGCTGCCGCCCGACAAATGGCCCGCCCCGCTCAGCGCGCTGCCAAAAGATCAACGCGCCCTGCTCGAAGGCCCGCTGCCCGACGTGTGGATCGCCTCCGGCCGCCGCTCCATCCCCTATTCAATCCAAGTGCGCAAACGCTCC
The DNA here is from genome assembly GCA_964550535.1 of uncultured Rhizobium sp. Lineage (GTDB taxonomy): Bacteria > Pseudomonadota > Alphaproteobacteria > Caulobacterales > Hyphomonadaceae > UBA7672. Next base: position 2,241 of record CAZJZQ010000191.1, on the reverse strand, counting down.
GGCGGCCGCACGCTGGTCGTGCAGACGCAGAACCCGAAAGTCCCGCTCTCCCATTTCGATCTCGTCGTCCCGCCCGAGCATGACCAGGTGGAGGGCCCCAACGTCTTCCCCATCCTCGGCCCGCCCACCTATTTCCCGAATGACGAAGTCGAGGACGCTCTCCTGAACTTCGGCGACCTCGCCACGCAGACGGGGCTGAAGCTGCTCGTCTCCATCGGCGGCGATTCAAAGACCCACCGCATGACGTCCGGGAAAGTGGCCGAGATCGAGCAGACGCTGCAACGCCTCGCCGCCTCGGGCGTCCGCCTCTGGATCACCGTCTCGCGCCGCACGCCCGAAGACGCCCGCCGCCGCTTCCGCAGGCTCGCCGAAACTGTCGGCGCCCGCTTCTGGGAAAGCCCCGCCGTCGACGGCCCCAACCCCTATCTCGCCTTCCTCTCCCTGTGCGACGCCGCGCTGGTGACCGAGGACAGCGCCAACATGCTGGCCGATCCCGCCTGGTTCGGAAAGCCGGCCTACATCATGCGCCTTGAAGGCCGCTCGCCCCGCTTCGACCGCCTCCACGAAGGCTTCATCCGCCGCGGCGCCGCCCGCTGGTTCGAGGGAAAGATCGAACCCTGGACCTACGCCCCCATCCGCGAAGTCGAACGCGCCGCCGACGAAATCATGCGGCTATTGCTGGAACGGCATAAGGCGGGGTGACGCCCCATGTTCGCTTTCGGCGAACAGGATGACATATCGGGCACGCCGTGTTAAAAAAACGCGATGTTTTTAACACGAGCTGCCCGATATGTTAAAATCGGCCTACGCCATTCCGCGCCTGCCCCCACCGGGAAAACTCGAAACCGAAGCTGTATTGCGGGAAGCCGCCCGGGCGCATCGCGCGCTCGCCGAAGTAAAAGGCCGCGCCGACGCCATACCAAACCAGGGCATCCTGATCGACACCCTGTCGCTTCAGGAGGCGCGGGCAAGTTCGGAAATCGAGAACATCATCACGACGCAGGACGAAATGTTCGAGGCGTCGATATTCCCGAACGAGACAACGCAAGGTCCGGCCAAGGAAGTCGCGCTCTACCGCGACGCGCTCAAATGCGGCTGGACGATGATGGGCAAGTCTCAATGGCTTCTGACCAACGCCATCATCATCGAGATGTATCGCGTGCTGAAGCGCACAACCGCCAGCTTCCGCGAAACGCCGGGCACAGCGCTGAAGAACGATGTGACTGGCGACATTGTATATGTGCCGCCACAGAAGCGCGCTGAAATCGAAAAACACATGACGGCGCTGGAGCGCTTCATGAATGACGATGCAGACTCAGCGATCGATCCGCTGGTGCGCATGGCGATCATTCACCACCAATTCGAGAGCATCCATCCCTTCTCGGACGGGAATGGCCGCATAGGGCGTATCGTGAACGTCCTCTTCCTCGCGAGGGCCGGGCTGCTCAACGTCCCGATCCTGTATCTCAGCCGCTACATCACCACGCACAAATCCGGCTACTACCGGTTGCTGCAATCGGTTCGTGAAACCGGCGAATGGGAGGAATGGATTCTCTACATGCTTCGCGCGGTGACGGAGACCTCCCGCCAGACTCTCGAACTCATAGAGGGCGTGCGCGTTCTGATGGCGGACTACAAGCACCGGATAAGGGCGAACCACCCTCGCCTCTACTCGCAGGATCTGTTGAACAACCTGTTCCGGCATCCCTATACGCGGATCGAGTTTCTACAGACCGACATCGGCAAGACGCGGCAAACCACGTCCCGTTATCTTGACGAACTCGCCAGCGCGGGATTCGTGGAAAAACATTCGATCGGCAGGAACAACTATTACGTGAACAGGCCCCTTCTGGATCTGTTCGCTCGCGTGGCCGCCGAAAAGCCCAGCGCGAATCAGTCCCGCTCAAGACCCTCTTGAAACCGGCCAAACAGGCTTTCACACAGCCCATTGCACCCCCATCTGACAGTCCGGACCCGCGCCCCTTGACCACGCTCCGGAAAGCCGGATGAACAGGTAGGCGGGCCCGCGAGACCGCCCGCCGAGACGCAGAGACACACGCCCATGACCGCCCCACGCCACTCCCAGATCATCATCCTCGGTTCCGGCCCGGCCGGTTACACCGCCGCGATCTACGCCGCGCGCGCGCTGCGCAAGCCGATGCTGATCGCGGGCATCCAGCCGGGCGGCCAGCTCACCATCACCACCGATGTCGAAAATTATCCGGGCTTCGCCGACGTCAT
>CAZJZQ010000190.1:0-4421 GCA_964550535.1 uncultured Rhizobium sp. | reverse complement strand
GCCCGCGCATCGAGCCGGAATTGTCGAGCAGCAGCGTCACCACCGTGTCGCGGAATCTGGAATCATCTTCCTGCTTGAACGACAGCGGCGCTGTTGGATCAACGATCACCCGCGTCAGCCGCGCCGTGTCCAGCACGCCCTCTTCCAGATCGAACATCCAGCTGCGGTTCTGCTGCGCCATCAAGCGCCGCTGAAGCCGGTTGGCGAGGCGCGACACCGCCCCCTGCAATCCCTGCAACTGCGCATCGAGATAGGCGCGCAGCCGCGTCAACTCCTCGGGGTCGCACAAGGCGTCGGCGTGCGCGACTTCATCGTGCCGCATCGTGTAGATACGATAGTCCGACTTCATGTCGTCGCCGGACCGGAAGTTCGGCCGCATCGGCGTGGCGTCTTCGTCCGCCTCGTCCTCCGACACCTCCATGTCCATGTCGCTGTCGGGCGACGCGGAAACCTCGGTCTGCTCGCCCGGCTCGCCTTCGCCCGGCTCCCCGGCCTGCTGGTCGTCCTGCTCGCCCTGGTTCTCGGCGTCGCCGTCGCCCTCGTCGGAGCCGTCCGATTTGGCTTCGCTCTCCTCCTGGCTCTCGCCTTCCTCGTCCGAAGGCTCCTGCTCGCCGGACGCCTCGTCGCCCATGTCGAGATCGCGCAGCAGCGCATGGACCGCCCTGGCGAAAGCGGCCTGATCGTGCATCGCGATATGCGCCTGCGCCAGCGACGCCGCGGCCTTGTTCAGCACCGTCGCCCGCCATACATCAGCGACACCCTGCGCAGCCTCCGGCAGGGGCCTGCCCGTCAGATGTTCGCGCAGCAGAAATTCCAGCGCATCGTCCAGCGGCGCCTTCGCATTCTCCATCAGCCGCCGGTATCCCGCCCGCTCACAGCGTTGCGCCAGCGCCGCGTCGAGATTCTCTGCAACACCATCCATCGCCACGGCGCCGATCGACTCCACCCGCGCCCGCTCCGCCGCCTCGAACAGGCGCCGCGCCTCTTCATTGCGCGGCTGGTTGGAGAGGTGCTTCTTCGCGTCGTGGTGAGCGAGGCGCAGCGCCAGCGCATCCGCCTGCCCCCGCGCCCGCGCGGCGGTCACCGGCGTCAGGTCGCGCGGCGGCGAGGACAGCATGATCTGCCCGTCCTGAATCCGGCCGCCATCGACCGAAAACTCCACGGCGAGATCATCCTGCTCGGCCAGCGCGCGCGTCGCGGCGGCCAGGGCGGACTTGAATACTTCGGAGCGTTCCTGCGGCTTGCTCATGCATGTGGTTTAGAGCGGCGCTCCGGCCATGGGAAGGGCGCACTCAGGGCGCTGTGCGCCGCCTCCACGGCGAATCCGCCCACGCCGCCATTGCGCCGCCCCCTGACTTCGGGCAATTCCGGGCGCGGGCGCACGCCAGCAACCAGCGAGCCAGTCGAATGTCCGTCACCGTTATCATCGCGACACACAATCGTCCCGACACGCTGGCGGCCGCGATCGCCGCGCTGCGGCTTCAGACGGTGAAGGACTGGCGCGCCCTGGTGATCGGAGACTGTTGCGACGACCGCACTGGAGCGACAGTCGCCGCCGCCGGCGACCCACGCATCGCCTACATCAATCTGCCCATCCGGTCGGGCGAGCAGTCCGGGCCAAACTCGGTGGGCATGCGGCTGGCCGAAACGCCGTTCCTGGCCTTCCTCAATCATGACGACATCTGGCTGCCTGATCATCTTGAGATCGCGCTGGACGCTCTCGCCAGAAACGAAGACGCTGATCTATTCGCCGGCCGCGCGGCTTTCTCTTTCCGGACAATTGACGACGGCCCGCGCGGCCGCCGGCCGCTCTTCCACGACTACAACCCGCCCGGCCGCAGCCTGATGAACATGTTCAGCGCGCCGTTCTATCTGTTCGAGCCGGCCAGCGCCTGGGTCTTCCGTAAAAGCCTCGCGCAGAAAGTGGGCGACTGGAGCGCCTCGCACACGATCTATCGCACCCCGCTGGAGGACTGGCTGCTGCGCGCGGCGCGCGCCGGAGCGAAACTCGCACTCGATGAGCGAATCTCCGTACTCAAGATCACCACCCATACGCAATCCCCCAAAGGGGCGCGGCATTATGAGTGGGGCGCCAACGACCAGAACTTCATGCTCAACATGATCCGGTCTTCGGGGGCCGGAGAGGTGCGCGCCCTTGTGAGCGCCGACTTCGACGCCGCCGCCGCGCAGGACATCAAACCACGTCCCGTGGACCGCCGTTATCAGGAGCCGCTCGCGCGGTGGCTGGAGGATCGTCTTCTCACGCCGGCGACGGCGGAAGTGTTCATCCGCACCGGCTGGGACGCGAACGACGTGATCTGCCTGCATACAGGCACGGCTCGCGGCGCCAAGATCCAGAACGCCCTCAAGTACCGCACGGGCGACGAGAACGTCGAGCGGCCAGGCATCGGCGCCCTGATGCAGGCGATGCAACGTGGCTGAGAACGTCGCCGCCACTGCGCCCGTCTTCGACTGGCTGGAAGCGCGCAGGCGGCGCAGCGGCCTTGCCTTCACGCATATTGACTGGGAGACATGCGCGGGCTGGCGCTTTGCGGACGGACGCCTCAGCCATGACACTGGCGGCTTTTTCTCCGTCGTTGGCGTCGAAACCCGTTCGGACGAGGCGAATCTCGACGGGCTCTCCCTGCCGATCATCGATCAGCCCGAGATCGGGATTCTCGGCTTTATGGTTCGCGCCGGCGCCAGCGGGCATGACTGGCTGCTCCAGGCCAAGGCCGAGCCCGGAAACGTGGGGGGCGTTCAGATCGCGCCCAGCGTTCAGGCCACCTACAGCAACTATATGCGCCGGCATGGCGGCGCGCCCACGCGGTTCCTCGACCATATGCTTCCCGAGGGATCGGCCGCCGGCGCCCTTGCCGACACGCGCCAGTCCGAACAGGGTGGAATGTTCCTGAACAAATACAACCGCAATGTCGCGGTGCTGTGCGCGGACGATCCCGGCGTCGAGCCGGACGGCGCATGGAAATGGGCTACGGGCGCAATGCTTCGGGAATTGTTGCTGCACGACTACGCCGTGAATACGGACGCGCGGTCGGTAATCGTGAGCACGCCCTGGACGACGATCGGCGACTGGGGCGAACCTTTCGCCGGCGGCGGCGACTCCTGGCGCGAAAAACTCGCCGCATCCTACGCCGACGCTGACACTGCCGGCGCGATGAGGGGGCTGGAGGCGGCGCGGGCGCGCACGATGCTGGAAACGCACGTCGTGCCGCTCGAAAAATTGCCGCGTTGCCGCGTCGATTCGCGCGAAATTCTCACGACCGGCCGGTCGCCGGCATTGCATGTCAGACCTTACGCCGTCTCGGCCGTCGATCGCGAAGTGACGTCATGGCGTCAGCCTCTCATGGGCCGCGACAGCGTCGAAACCGCCGTCCTGCTCTGTGCCGAGCGGGACGGGAGATTGAAATTCTTCCTGCGCTTCAGCGCCGAACCGGGCTTCTTCAACCGTGTGCAGTTCGGTCCCTCGTACCAGAGCGACAGCTTCTCTCTGCACCCAGACTGGCTCACCGTCGCTTTGGAGCAGCCCGATGCACGCATCCGCGCCGCCATAGCGCAATCGGACGAAGGCGGGCGCTTCATGCGCTGCGTCACGAGCTACCGGATCGTCGAATGCTCCTCCCACGCGACTCAGGACGACGATGTGCATGGCGCGTGGGTCGGCCTCGGCGCGCTGGAACGACTGGCGACGATCTCCGGGGCGCTCACCAATGAGGCCCGAAGCGCCATTTCGCTGCTGCTGGCCTGGGCCTGAAGCGCCCCCCGCCCGTCCGGAGGCGAACAGGTGGCTTCAGCGCTTCGGAGCCGATCAGTCCGCCCGAAAGGCAGGGCCGGCCGCGCTTCACGCCACCTTCACCATCGCCGCGCTTTCGGGCAGTTCCTGCGCGAAAGCGCGCTGGTAGAACTCGGCGATGACCGGACGCTCCAGCTCGTCGCACTTGTTCACGAACGTCATGCGGAAAGCGAGGCCGATATCGCCGAAGATCAGATAGTTCTCGGCCCAGGTGATCACCGTCCGCGGGCTCATCACGGTCGAGATGTCGCCGCCGATGAAGGCGTTGCGAGTCATGTCCGCAACACGCACCATCTTGGAGATCATCGCCTTGTCCACCGTGGGCGCCTTCGCCGACACGATCTCCACCTCGGCGTCGTGCTCCAGATAGTTGAGCGTCGTCACAATGCTCCAGCGGTCGAGCTGTCCCTGGTTGAGCTGCTGCGTGCCGTGATAGAGCCCCGTCGTGTCGCCAAGACCCACCGTGTTGGTCGTCGAGAACAGGCGGAAATTCGGGTTCGGCTTCATCACCCGGTTCTGGTCGAGCAGCGTCAATTGACCCGAAGCTTCCAGAATACGCTGGATCACGAACATCACGTCCGGACGGCCGGCGTCGTATTCGTCGAACACC
>CAZJZQ010000189.1:0-4556 GCA_964550535.1 uncultured Rhizobium sp. | reverse complement strand
CACAGGACCGCCGCTCCACCCCCACGCACAAACAAAAACCCGCGCCTCTCTGGCCATCACCAGAGAGATCGCGGGCGCATGTGCGTGGACTGAAAGCCTACCGTGTCTTCACAGAGACGAAGCTCACCTCGCCCTCGCCCCACACCTGTAGCAGCACTGGCTTGCCGGCGCGCGCCGCGGTTTCGGCGGCGGAGATCGCCTGTTCGGGCGACGTCACGGGCTGGAAGTTCACTTCCGTCACCACGGCCCCGATGCGCAGCTTGCCCAGAGCATCAGACCCGTTGTCGATCCGCTCCACGATCACGCCGCGCACCGAAGCCGGAATGCGGCGCGTCCGGCGGTCGGTGTCCTCGATGACCTTGAACTGCACGCCGAGCAGGTTGGACAGTTCGCGCTCCGCGCTGCGTTCCTCGGTCTTGGCCGCCGTTTCGCTTTCCGACGGCGCCAGCTTCACCGTGGTGGTGGCCGTCTTGCCGCCGCGCAGATACCGCACCGAAATCTGCGCGCCGACGCGGGATACGCCGATGATGCGCGACAGGTCGCGGCTTTCCTTGACCGTCTGGTTGTTGAACGCGGTGATCAGGTCACCGACCTTCAGCCCGGCCGCCGCCGCCGGTCCGCCCGCCGTCACCGAGGTCACGATCGCGCCTTCCGGCCGCTTCAGGCCATACGCCTCGGCGATGCCCTGGTCGACCGAACGCACCATGATCCCCATCGTGCCGCGGCGCACCGCGCCGTCCTGCTTGATCTGGCCCACGATCACCTTCGCAAGGTTGGCGGGAACCGAGAAGCCCACGCCCACCGAACCGCCGCCTTCGCCGGTCGAGAAGATGGCCGTGTTCACGCCCACCACTTCGCCGCGCAGGTTGAACAGCGGACCGCCCGAATTGCCCCGGTTGATCGCCGCGTCGGTCTGGATGAAGTCGTCGAAATCGCCCTGGCCGATATCGCGGCTGCGCGCCGAGATGATGCCGGCCGTCACCGTGCCGCCAAGGCCGAACGGGTTGCCGATGGCGACGACCCACTGGCCCACCTCGGCCTTCTCGCTGTCGCCCCACGGCACCGGCGTCAACGGCGCCTTCGAGTCTATCTTCAGCAGCGCAAGGTCGACGTCCTCATCGACGCCCAGCAGCTTCGCCGGCAGCGTCGTGCCGTCCGACAGGGTCACGTCGATCTCGTCGGCGCCCTCGATGACGTGGTTGTTCGTCACGATATGCCCGGCCTGGTCGATGATGAAGCCGGAGCCCAGCGAGGACTGCCGCTGCATCCCGCCGGGGCCGCGCCCGAACAACTCGTTGAACTCGTTCAGCGGAGAGTTGGGCCCGTATTGCGGAAGGCCGCCGCTGCGCGTCACCACCTGACGGGTGGAGATGTTCACCACCGAGGGCATCAGCCGGGCGGAAAGACGGGAAAAATCCTCGCCCGCCAGGCCGGGCCGGTCGGGGGCCTGCGCGGCGGCGGGCGCCGTGACCAGGGCGGCCGCCGGCAGAAGGGCCAGGGCTCCGGCGGCGGCGGCGTGGCGCAAACCACGCGCGGCGATGGAAAGATTCAGCGGCATAAGGCGGCGTCTCCCGCGTCCGGGCCCGTTTTCAGGGGCTTTTCTTGCGGCAAGACTGACGCCAAAGACCCGGTTCCGCAAGGACTTGGGGCCGCTCTCGCCGCTCGCCTCCGCCCAGTCTCCTGTCAATTGCGGAAACAAGAGGGCGCGACCGGGTCAAATCGGCGTGTGTCCCGCCGCGTCCGCCGCCCGGCCAACTTTCCGGGCGGCGCATGAACCCTGTGAACGCCGCTCCCGCGCCGATTGCCTGCCTCCGCAAAGCGCCGCACGTTGGCCCGGGCGCCGGGAATGTCGGGCGCGCCGGAAAGGCCGGGGATGAAACTGGGGCATATCATTTTCGCGCTGGCGGTCGCCAACATGGTGGCGGCCGGTCTGCTGGCGCTGGAGCGTTTCGGGCCGATCCCGGCGCTTGGCCTCGGGGCGGCCGGCGCGTGAACTATGCTTGGCTCTTCGCAGGCGGGGTGGCGGCCTTCGGGCTGGTGCTTCACCTGATGCTGGGCCGCTCCCGTCCGATGCTTCCGCCGGCGGGCAAAGGGTCATCCGATCCGCTGCTGGGCGTCGACGCCGCATTCGGACGCCACGCGGCCAGCCTCGTTCTCGCCGCCATGGCTCTCACCTACGCTCACGCCGCGCGCGCGCCCGATGCGGATGATGCGGCGCTGACAATCTCGCTGATCGGCCTGCTGCTCGCCGCCTTCCGCGCCGCGCTCGGCCTGCACGCCCGGCTCCCGCGCGCCGGCATGGCGGAATGGACCCCCATGGCCGCCGCCGCCGCCCTCGGCCTCTTCGGCGTGCAGCTCTAGGAGACGGCCGGATTAGCCGCCCAGCGCCGCCTTTACCGCCGCAATCGCGTCTGCGGCTTTCGCGCCGTCAGGTCCGCCGCCCTGGGCCATGTCGGGACGGCCGCCGCCGCCCTTGCCGCCCACCGCCGCAACCGCAGGCGCGACCAGTTGGCCGGCGGGATACTTGCCCACCAGATCGTCCGTCACCCCGACCACGACAGCCGCCTTGCCCTCGTTCACCGCAACAAACACCGCGACGCCCGAGCCGAGCTGCTTCTTGGCCTCGTCCACCAGCCCCTTCAGATCCTTCGGCGAAAGGCCCTCAGCGATCTTGCCGATAAACTTCACGCCGTTGATGTCTTCCGGTCCCGCAGCCGCGCCGCCGCCACCGCCCATGGCCAGCTTCTTGCGCACGTCGGCCAGTTCCAGCTCCAGCTTGCGACGCTGTTCCGCAAGCTGCGCCACCCGGGCCGGAGCTTCGAGGACAGGCGCCTTCAACGCGTCCGCGATCTCGCGAGCCGCATTGACGCGCGCCTTGAGGAAATCGAGCGCGCTCGCGCCCGTCGTCCCCTCGATCCGCCGCACGCCCTGCGCCACGCCGCCTTCCGACGTGATGACGAACAACGCGATGTCCCCGGTGCGCGAAACGTGCGTGCCGCCGCAAAGTTCGACGGAGTAAGGCGCATTCGCTTCGCTGACCGAATTGCCAAGACGCAGAACCCGAACCTCGTCGCCGTACTTCTCACCGAAGAGAGCCATCGCCCCCGCCTTGATCGCGGCTTCGGGAGCCATCACGCGGATTTCCGCCGGAGCGTTCTGGCGGATGACGGCGTTCACCTCCGCCTCGACCGCCTCGATATCGTCGCGGGTCAGCGGGGCGGTGTGCGAGAAGTCGAACCGGAAATAATCCGCCTCGACCAGCGAGCCCTTCTGCGTCACGTGCGCGCCCAGACGGTTGCGCAGCGCCGCGTGCACAAGGTGCGTCGCCGAATGGTTGGCGCGGATGCGCGCGCGGCGTACGCGATCGATCTTCAACTCGGCCAGCGCGCCCAGCTTCGCCTCGCCCGCAAGCATTTCGCCCACATGCGCAAACACGTCGCCCGCACGCTTCTGGACATCATCCACGCGGAACCGCCCGCCGCCAGCGAAGAAGACTTCGCCGCTGTCGCCCGACTGGCCGCCGCTTTCGGCGTAGAAGGGCGTCAGATCGAACACCAGCTCCGCCTTCTCGCCCGCCCGCACGCCATCGCGCGGAAGACCGTCCACCAGCGCCGCAACCAGCGCGCCCGAGGTTTCTTCAAGCTCGTAGCCCTGGAAGTTCGTCGCGCCCGAGGCATCGCGAACCGCGAACCACGCTTCGCCTGCGCCTTCGCCGGCCGCGAACTTGGAATGCTCCTGGCTGCGCGCGCGCTGCTCAGCCATGGCGGCGTTAAAGCTCTCGACGTCAACCGTCATGCCCTGGCCGCGCAACACGTCCTGCGTCAGATCGAGCGGGAAGCCGTAGGTGTCGTACAGCTTGAACGCGACATCGCCCGCAAGCACGCCGCCCTTGCCGAGCTTTCCGCTCGCCTCGTCCAGCAGTGCGAGACCGCGGCCCAGCGTGCGCTGGAAGTTCGTCTCTTCCTGGCTGAACGCGCTCTCGATGGCGGGCTGCGCGCGGCCGAGTTCGGGATAGGCCTCGCCCATCTCCTTCACCAGCGCGGTGACCAGCTTGTACATGTTGGCGTCGCGCGTGCCGAGGATATGCGCGTGACGCATGGCGCGGCGCATGATCCGGCGCAGCACATAGCCACGGCCCTCGTTCGAGGGCGACACGCCATCGGCGATAAGGAAGGACGAAGCGCGCAGGTGGTCCGCGATCACGCGGAAGGACGCGCTCTCCTCGCCTTCGGCCTTGCGGTTGTAGAGGTCTTCCTCCGCCGCAATCAGGTTCGCGAACAGGTCGATCTCATAGTTCGAGTGCACGCCCTGCAGAATGGCGGACACGCGCTCCAGACCCATGCCGGTGTCGATTGACGGCTTGGGCAGGTTCACACGCGGACGGCCATCGTTGAACTGCTCGTACTGCATGAAGACGAGGTTCCAGATCTCGATGAACCGGTCGCCGTCCTGATCGGGGGAGCCGGGAGGGCCGCCCGGGATATGATCGCCATGATCGAAGAAGATTTCCGAGCACGGGCCGCACGGGCCTGTGTCGCCCATCATCCAGAAATTAT
>CAZJZQ010000188.1:3210-4582 GCA_964550535.1 uncultured Rhizobium sp. | reverse complement strand
TCATGCTCAACAAAGCCGTCTCAGCCATGGCCCAAGTCACTAACAGCCTCTAGAGACGGATTGGCGGAATCCCCGCTCCTTCGGGCTTTTCCGGCGGGGCGGGGCGCCGGACGGGCAGGGTCCGGAGTAACAAATCCGCAATTTCGCGATGGACGGCGGGACCGGGATGGCATAAGCACCCGCTCTCACCGTTCAATTGAGTAGCCTGAAACCGCGCAGCGAGTTGATCCCGAATGGCCGACAGCACCTCGCCAACCAAGAAAAAGATCAATCCTTTCACCTTTTTCGCGCAAGTGCGTCAGGAGGGCCGGAAGGTCACCTGGACGTCGCGCAAGGAACTGGTCGCGGCGACAATCATGGTCCTGATCATGGTTACGCTGGCGGCGATCTTCTTCTATCTGACCGACGTGGTGGTTTCGCTCGCCGTGCGCTTCCTGACTGGAGTGGAATAGGTCCATGGCTGAGCCCAAGTGGTACATCGTCCACGCGTACTCCAACTTCGAGAAGAAGGTGGCGTCGACCATCCGCGAACAGGCTGAGATGCAGGGCCTGAGCGACCTGATTGTCGAAATCGAGGTCCCGACCGAGGAAGTCGTCGAGATCGTTCGCGGCCGCAAGCGCACCGTCGAGCGCCGTCACATGCCGGGCTATGTGCTTGTGAAGATGGTGATGACCGACGAGGCCTACCACCTCATCAAGAACACCCCGAAGGTCACGGGCTTCCTTGGCGCTGAGGGCGGCAAGAAGCCATTGCCGGTGCCGGAGCGTCAGGTGAAGAGCATTCTCGGCAAGGCTCTGGACCCGGCCGAGCGTCCGCGTCCGAAGATGCTGTTCGAGATCGGCGAGAAGGTGAAAGTCACCGATGGTCCGTTCGCCTCGTTCGAGGGCGCGGTCGAGGATCTGGACGAGAACACCGGCCGCCTGAAGGTGACCGTGTCGATCTTCGGCCGGGCGACGCCGGTGGACCTGGATTACGGTCAGGTCGAGAAGGTTCTTTAGATACATCTTTGGTTGCGAAATCTGACGGCGGCGGGCGAAAGTCCGCCGCCGTTTGCGTTTGGGGCCGGAGCTTGGGGCGGAGCGGTGAGCGTTGCAGATCGTTCCCCGCCCTTCGAGACGCCGTCTGCGGCGGCGCAGGATGGGGGGCTTTGGGCGCGGCTCAGATCAGCGGTTCATGGCGAGCAGCCGCGCGGCGCGCCGTCCGGCTGGACAAATCCCGCCATATCCTCCATACGCCGCCCTTCGCGTGGAGGGCTTTAGCCGGCCGGACCACGCGCCCCAGCCTTTCCGGATGGTCCGGGGAGGTGCCGGGGGACGGTGAAACACCCGTCTCCCATTCGCAAATGAGGGAAACATGGCGAAGAAACTGTTG
>CAZJZQ010000188.1:0-3200 GCA_964550535.1 uncultured Rhizobium sp. | reverse complement strand
CAGGTTCCCGCCGGCGCGGCAAACCCGTCTCCCCCTATCGGCCCCGCTCTTGGTCAGCGCGGCATCAACATCATGGAATTCTGCAAGGCGTTCAACGCCCGTACGGCGCAGGAAACCAAGGGCATGCCCCTTCCGGTGGTGATCACCTACTACCAGGACAAGTCTTTTACCTTTGAAATCAAGACGCCGCCGGCGTCCTACCTGCTGAAGCAGGCCGCGAAGATCCAGTCCGGCTCGAAACTGCCGGGCCGTGACAGCGCGGGTTCGGTGACGATGGCCCAGTGCCGCGACATCGCCAAAGCGAAGCTGAAAGACCTCAACACCAACGACATCGAGCAGGGCGCGAAAACCATCGCCGGGTCCGCCCGCGCAATGGGCCTGCGGGTGGTGGAGTAAACGCACCATGGCAAAGCTTGGAAAACGTACGACGGCGGCTCGCGCCAATGTCGACACCCAGAAGGTCTATGGCGTCGCCGAGGCCGTGAAGATCGTGAAGGACAACGCCAAGGCGAAGTTCGATGAAACCGTCGAAATCGCCGTGAACCTGGGCGTTGACCCGAAGCACGCCGACCAGATGGTCCGTGGCGTGGTCAACCTGCCGAACGGCACGGGCCGCGACGTCCGCGTGGCGGTTTTCGCCCGCGACAAGAAAGCGGATGAAGCCCGCGCAGCCGGCGCCGACATCGTTGGCGCGGAAGACCTGTTCGAGGTTGTGAGCGGCGGCAAGGTCGATTTCGACCGCGTCATCGCCACGCCGGACATGATGGGTCTGGTCGGCCGTCTGGGTAAGGTGCTTGGCCCCAAAGGCATGATGCCCAACCCGAAAGTCGGCACCGTGACGCCGAACGTCGCGCAGGCCGTGAAGGATGCGAAGGGCGGCTCGGTGGAGTTCCGTGTCGAGAAGGCGGGCATCGTCCACGCCGGCGTCGGCAAGGCGAGCTTCACCCAGGAAGCCCTGGAGCAGAACGTGCGCGCCTTTGTCGGTGCGCTCGTGAAGGCTCGTCCGCCGGGCGCGAAGGGCACCTACGTCAAGAAAGTGTCCCTGTCGTCGTCCATGGGCCCCGGCGTCCGCGTCGACTCGTCGAGCGCTTCGTCCGCCGAGTAAGCGGTTCCCGCAAGGGATTGGATCAAGGGCCGGCGGATTGCTCCGCCGGCCCTTTTTCGTGCTTCGCGGTTCTCCGGTTTCGCAGCCTGCGCTCGCGAGGGCTTTCCTGCGGGCCGCCGCCGGGGCGCTACAGGCCGCCAACCCCACGGCGGTCTATGAGTTGCGGCGTATTCTGCTATATTTGCCCGGTGCGGAGCTACCCCGAGGCGCCCCTGAAAGCGGCCTGACCGGGCCGGGGCGGGAGCGATCGTTTCAAAAAAGTCAATACCGCGCTTGACCTGAACTGCGGGCAGGGTCTATAGGCCTGCGTTGGACGGGAGATTCGTTAATAGCGACTCTCCCGTTTCTCGTCCGAGATTGCAGGTGGAGCAGAGCGTACAGCCAGACTAACTAGCTGGTTTTGCTCCTCAATTTCCTGCATGAGACGGGGTGTGACGGGACACGGGTGCGTTGTCGGCTAATGCTGGCGGCGTCGCCCCCGAGTTCGTTTCCGCCCTGGGACGGGGGCATGCCGGTCAGGTGGACCGTGCGCCCTTCCCAAACGGCCGCAGCCCTTCGGGGCCAGGGCCGGGAGGTTGGGGCGAACGGCAAACCGGTCCTGCGTGCGCATCCTGGGGCGGCTGGATTGTCCGGCCCCCGAAATGGAGACCGCAATGGATAAGGCAGGAAAAGCCGAAGCGCTGGAGGCCTACAAAGGCGTCTTCGCGTCTTCGGGCGTGATCGTTGTCACGCAATATTCCGGGCTGACCGTGCGGGAGCTGACGGATCTGCGCGGCAAGTTGAAAGACCAAGGCGCAAATCTGAAGGTCATCAAGAACCGGCTTGCGAAAATCGCTCTGGACGGCAAGGGCGGCGAGGCAGCGGGGGCCATGTTCGTGGGCCCCGTGGCGATCGCCTACTCCGCCGATCCTGTGGCTGCGACCAAGGTCGTGGCCGAGTTCGCCAAGGGGAACGACAAGCTCGTCCTCATCGGCGCGCTCATGGGCGACGAGGTTCTCGACCAGAACGGCGTGAAGGCTCTGGCCACGCTGCCGTCGCTGGACGAACTCCGCGGCAAGCTCATCGGGCTCATCCAGGCCCCGGCGACCAAGGTCGCTGGTGTTCTGGCGGCCCCGGCCGGCCAGCTGGCTCGCGTGCTCAACGCGTACGCCACCAAGGACGCCGCCTGAGACCTGCTTCCGATCAACCAGTCCCTAGTCACACAAACGAACTCAAGGAAAACCTGAAATGTCGAAACTCGAAAAGATCGTCGAGGACCTGTCCGCGCTGACCGTTCTCGAAGCTGCTGAACTCTCCAAGCTTCTCGAAGAGAAGTGGGGCGTGTCGGCCGCGGCCCCCGTCGTGGTGGCTGGCGGTGGCGGCGGCGCTGCTGCTGCGGCTCCGGCTGCTGAAGCCCAGACCGAATTCACCGTCGTCCTGACAGATGCCGGCGACAAGAAAATCAACGTGATCAAGGTTGTGCGCGAAGTTGTGCCCAGCCTCGGCCTGAAAGAAGCCAAGGACCTGGTCGAAGCCGCTCCGAAGCCGGTGAAAGAAGCCGTCTCGAAGGAAGAAGCCGAGACCATCAAGAAGAAACTCGAAGAAGCCGGCGCCAAGGTCGAACTGAAGTAGGCCTCCGCGCGAAAACAGCTCCGCCCCTGCGCGAGGGGAGGGGTTGACGGATGTTGTAGATTACTGCGGCGGTCTGATTGCTCCGGCGACTCAGGCCGCCGTAGTCGCGCACCGAACTAACGGCCGGCCTGGTGGTGGGTCCGCCGTCAACTGAACGGCCCAATTGCGTCCACGCCTCCGGGCGCCGCGAGCGGGCCACTGGAAAAGCGAGCTGAAGCGGACATGGCCCTGTCGTTCACGGCTAAGAAGCGTATTCGGAAGTCCTACGGCGAAATCCAGGAAACAGTGCAGATGCCGAACCTCATTGAGGTTCAGCGCGCCTCCTACGAACAATTCCTCCAGATGCACACGCCGGCCGAGAAACGTGACTCGGACGGTCTGGAAGCCGTTTTCAAATCTGTGTTCCCGATCAAGGATTTCTCCGAGCGTGCGACGCTGGAGTACATTTCCTATGAGTTTGAACAGCCGAAATTCGACGTTCAGG
>CAZJZQ010000187.1:0-4582 GCA_964550535.1 uncultured Rhizobium sp. | reverse complement strand
ACGTGTTCGAGAACGAGCCCAACCTCAATCCGCGCCTCAAGGCGCTGCGTAATGTGGTGGTGCTGCCGCACATGTCGTCGGCCACGCTCGAAGGCCGGATCGACATGGGCGAGAAGGTCATCATCAACATCAAGACGTTCGTTGACGGCCACCGCCCGCCGGATCGCGTTATCCCGGCGATGCTGTAGGCCGCAAATACGGCGGGCCGGGTGGCGCGGGACTGGCGCCTGCAGCGGTCTTCGTTCAGTCTGCGTTCACGGCGTCGCAGCGATGCTTGCGGCATGACGATGAGGCGACCTCGCATGATGCGGACCTTTACAGCCATTGCCTTTGGCGCTGCGGCGCTGGCGCTTGCAGCCTGCGAGACGGCCGAAGGCTATCGCCAGCAGATGTCGAGCTGGCAGGGCCGCACCGGCGATGACCTGCTGATCCAGTGGGGCCCGCCGCAGGACCGCGCGACGCTGTCCGACGGCCGCGAGGTATGGAGCTACGACCGTGAGTTCGTATCGGAGTCGGCCGGATACTATCGCGACGAGACGCGCCAGGTGACCCGCACCTTCACCGACCGCGACGGCAAGCAGCGCTCCGAAACCATCTCGGAATCCTTCCCTGTGTGGCAGCCGCCGCAGACGCACCGCAGCCAGTGCCGCACGCGTTTCGTGGTTTCGGTCTCCCAGCGGATCGAGCAGGTGAATTTCGAGGGCGGCGCCTGCGTCGCACCGGAACGGTAAGACTGCTGCTCCCGCTATTTTCCGCCTTCTGGGGCCGGCCCCTGTAGGGGTCGCGCGCCTGCCCAGCCCCGCCTGCTGACGCAGCTGTGCAGGGGGGAATTTTTCTCACGCTCATTTTTGCTTGCCCGTGCGCGAACGGCGTCTAGTCTTGCGTGCAGATCGGGTTATTGGCGACGCTTCGGCATGCGCCGGTACTGGGAGGGGATAAATCATGCGGCATGGTTTGCTTGTGGCCGCTGCGGCGCTGCTTGTTGGCGCTGGCGCGCACCTCGCGCACGCGCAACGGGGCGAAACCGTTCCCACCGTCGAAACCTTCGTGATCGAGCCCGGCAAGCCGCCGCCGCTCGCCGCCTTTACGGTCGAGCATGAAGTGGAGGGCGTGCACCTCTCGCCTAGCGGCCGCTATGTCGCGACCATCGCGCGTCTGGCGGACAAGACTCACCTTATCATTGAAGATCTGACAGGGGGCGGGCAGCCGACGTCCTTCCCGCTTGAGGATACGTATGTCCATGACTTCCTGTGGGTGACAGACGACCGCGTAGTTTACCGCATCGGCTCCCGCGACATCGAAGTGGATTTCGGCTTCCGCGGTGTCGAGTTCAAGGGCGCGCCGCAATACCTTGCGATGAACCGCGACTTCACCAACATCGTCCCGCTTTTGGGAAAATCGGTCGCGATCAAATGGCAGGGCAGTCACCGCGTGTCCGTGTCGATGACCGGATTGGGCGCCCAGCGCATCCATGGCGACGCACAGCATGTCATCATGCCCTTCCACAAGAGCCAGAACGTCGCCACCTCGCGGTCAAGAAACGCCACGGGCAGCGGGGGACAACTTGATCTTCTCAAGGTCAATGTGTTCACGGGCGAGTCTACCGTGGTGGGCGCCGGCGTACAGGAAACGCTGGGCTGGATGGTGGACCGTGCGGGCAATCCCGTTATCCGTCTCGACACCAACCGCCGCCAGACCGAACTGCGTATCATGACGCTGCAGGGGGCGGACAATGCGCGGGGGTGGCGGGAATCGACACGTTGGCGGCGTGACCAGGTGACAGGCAAGCCGGTTGGGTTCTCGCCCCTGTCGCCGGGCCCGTCGCCCGAACTTTACTATGTGGCGGGCATGCCGCCGGGCGCAGACCGCATGGGCGTGCATCTCTACGACCTGTCGAAAAAAGCCTACGTGCAGGAGGTTTTCACCGATCCGGGCGTCGATGTGGAAGGCGCCTTCTTCGATCCGGCGACCGGCGCTTTTACGGGCGCGACCGTTTGGACCAGTCTGCTGGATATCAAGTTCGCGGATCGCAAGTTGCAGCAGCACTATAACGCGCTGAAGGACTTCTTCAGCGGCCATGCCAATGTGCATATCTCGCAGATCAGCGACGATGAAAGCGTGTGGCTGCTGTTTGTCGGCGGTGTCGCGGATCCCGGCGCCTACTACCTCTACGACATGAAGGCGGGTTCCAATACGGCGCTGCGCCGCGTTGCTCCGCTGATGGCGCGGTTCCCGCTTGGGCCATCACAGACCGTTGCGTGGACCGCGCATGATGGCGTGAAGCTGCAAGGATATCTCACCCTGCCGCCGAACTCCGAAGGAAAGAAGCCGCCCCTGATCGCCTATATCCATGGCGGTCCCGAAGCGCGCGACTACCCGACATATAATCCGGTGGTGCAGTTCCTGGCGACGCGCGGCTATGCGGTGTTCCAGCCGAATTTCCGCGGCTCGTCGGGCTATGGTCACGCCTTCGCGCAGTCTGGCCGGCGCCAGTGGGGGCGCAACATGCAGACCGACATCAATGACGGGGTCGACCATCTCGCCGCTCAGGGTCTGGTGGACGCAACGCGGTCGTGCATCGTTGGCGCGTCCTATGGCGGCTACGCCGCGCAGGCGGGCATCACGCTGAACCCGGAGCGCTATCAGTGCGGCGTGTCCTTCGCGGGCGTGTCCGACCTGCACCAGATGATGGTGTGGGAGCGCAATCTCGAAGGCGCCGATGGCCTCGCCTATCGCTACTGGGTCGACCAGATTGGCGATCCGGGCAAGGACAAGGCCGAAATGGACAGGTACTCCCCGATCAAGCTGATCGACCGGATCGACGATCCGCTCCTGCTGGTGCACGGCAAGGAGGATTTCGTGGTGCCGGTCGAGCAGTCGCAGATCATGGAAAAGGCGATGAAGCGCGCTGGCAAGGATGTGCGCTATGTCGAGATCAAGGAAGGCGATCACAGCTATGCCGACGGCACCCTGGAGATCTACCTGAAGGAACTTGACACTTTCCTCGGCAAGCACCTGCCGGTGACGCCGTAGAGGTTCAGGCGCCGCATATCGCGCAGGCGGGGTCGGCGGGGAGACGGATGGTGCGGCTGTCGCCGCTCAGACCGTCGAACAGCCAGAGGCGGCCGGCGAGGCTGTCGCCCGCGCCGGTGATTTCCTTGATGGCTTCGAGAGCGAGGCGTGATCCGGTGACGCCGGTGAGGGGACCGGCCACGCCCACGGCGGCGCATGTCTCTTCGCTCTCCGGCGCCTCGGCGACGAGGCAGCGATAGCAGGGCAGGCGTTCGTGCACGGGGCGGCCTTTGGTCAGGCCGGACTTGAACACCGACACTTGCGCGCTCCACCGCCCGACCGCGCCCGACACCATGGGCAGGCCCAGCGCGTGACAGGCGGCGTTGATGTCGAAGCGCGCGGCGAAACTGTCCGTGCCGTCGATGACGATGCCGGCGCCCGCGAACAGTCCAGATGCGTTGTGCGCGGTCAGCCGTTCCGGGCGCAAAACCAGGTCGACGCCGGGGTTCAGCGCCGACAGCGTGCGCGCGCCGGCCTGCGTCTTCGCCTCGCCAATTTCCGGGGTGCGGAACAGCACCTGCCGTTGCAGGTTGGACAGCGACACCGTGTCATCGTCGATCAGGGTCAGTTTTCCCACGCCCGCCGCCGCCAGATAAAGCGCCGCAGGGCCGCCCAGCGCGCCCAGTCCCACAAGGGCCACATGCGCTTTCAGCAGCTTCTGCTGCCCCGGTCCGCCCACCTCTCGCAGCATGATGTGCCGGGCATAGCGTTCCAGCTGTTCGGGGGTTAGACTCATCGCAACGACCTTCCTCCCGGAGCACAGATCATGGCAGTCCCGCCAAGACAATGGCGCACAAGACAATGCCGCACCTTCGGCCCCGCGCCACATCGATAGCCGCGCTGCGATGGCGAAGTCCGACATCTATTCTCCGCTTGTGGCTGACGTGCTCGCCGAGCGCCGCAACATCTTCCTCACCGGCCGCGCCGGAACGGGGAAGACGACGCTGCTGCGCGAGATCATCGCGGCGACAGGCGACAAGACGGTGGTGCTGGCGCCGACCGGGCTGGCGGCTGTGAATGTCGGCGGGCAGACGATCCATTCCTTCTTCAACTTTGCGCCGCGCCTGCTCGATGCGGGGGATGCGCGCAAGCTGCGCAACCAGCGTTTGGTGCGCACCATCGAAACGATGGTGATCGACGAGATATCGATGGTGCGCTCCGACATGCTTCAGGCCATCGACAATTCGCTACGGCTCAACCGCGGCGACCGGCGGCCGTTCGGCGGCGTGCGCATGATCCTGTCGGGCGACCTGCACCAACTGCCGCCGGTGGTGGAGGGCGACGTGCAGCCCATCCTCGACGAGACCTATGGCGGCGCCTGGTTCTTCCGCGCGCCCGCATTCCAGTCGGGCAATTTCCGCCTCACCGCGCTGAAGCGCGTCTTCCGGCAGGAGGATGCGGTCTTCCTTGGCCTGCTCAACGGCCTGCGCAATGGCCGCATATCGGAGAATGACGAGGCGGTCCTGCAAAGCCGCGTGTCGGACCGCTCCCCGGCGGAGGCGAGCCTCAC
>CAZJZQ010000186.1:0-4591 GCA_964550535.1 uncultured Rhizobium sp. | reverse complement strand
GGATCGAGGCGCGGATCCACCACATGGCATAGGTCGCCAGGCGGAATCCCTTGTCCGGGTCGAACTTCTTCACGGCCTGCATCAGCCCGACGTTACCTTCGGAGATGACTTCGCCGATGGGCAGGCCATAGCCGCGATAGCCCATGGCGATCTTCGCAACGAGACGGAGGTGGGAGGTCACCATGCGCTCGGCGGCCTCGGAGTCTTCATGCTCCTGCCAGCGTTTGGCGAGCATGAATTCCTCGTTCTTCTCCAGAAGCGGAAACTTGCGGATTTCGGAGAGATAGCGCGACAGGCCCTGCTCCGGGCTGAGCGCGATGGAGGTTGAAAGACTTGCCATGTCCGGTCTCCTTTTTATGGCCCGCAGCCGAGGGGGGAGAATGCCAGCGGGCGCTGTTATTGTACGCCCCAAGGCAAGCCTTGGTGACGCCCTCTCTTCTTAGTGATGGTTCCCGGCGAGAATATGTCCCCGCCCCCGATCCTCTGAAACTCCAGATGGGTGCGGGCAGGCGAGGGTTAAAGAGGGCGGGCGAGCAGAATTTCGCCGTCGTTTATTAGAAAAACTAAATCCACTGCGCGGGGTCCAGGCTGACCCACGCGAGAAGTTGACCCGCTGATACAGTTATACCTAATAAATATACCATATAACAAATACGAGGGGAAACAAATGATTTCTATTTCAGCGCAATCGGCGCGCCGGGTTGGCTTCGGCGCCGGTCTGCTGGCCACGACAATCCTGTCGCCCATGCCCGCCTTCGCCCAGGTCCAGCCCGAGCCCGCAGCTGAGCGCGCTGTCGTCGTCGTCACGGCGCGGCGCCGCGAGGAGGAGTTGCAGGATACGCCGGTGGCCGTATCCGCCTTCAATTCCGACGTGCTCGAACGCCTACAGATCACCAGCACCGAGGATCTCGATCAGGTGACGCCGAACCTGCGTTTCACCAGCCACGGCAACCTTACCGGCAACAACTCCGCCGCGCAGGTCTTCATTCGCGGCATCGGCCAGGTCGATGCGACGGCGGCGGTCGATCCCGGCGTCGGCATCTACATCGATGACGTCTATATCGGCCGCTCCGTCGGCGGCGCCATGGACTTCCGCGATCTTTCGGGCGTGCAAGTGCTGCGCGGCCCGCAAGGAACGCTGTTCGGCCGCAACACGATTGGCGGCGCCGTTCTGCTCTCCACCAACAAGCCCAGCGGCGGACATGGCGGCGTGGTGCGTGGCGGCGTTGGCGATGACAACCTGTTTGAAGGCTTCATGGCCGTCGACATGCCGCTGACCGAAAATCTCGCGGCGCGCGTCGCAGGGGGCGTACGCAAGCGCGACGGCTATGTCACGCGCGCCTACGACGGCATGGACCTTGGCGACGAGAATTCGCGCAACATCCAGGGCACGCTGGTGTGGACGCCGCACGATGCGGTCGAACTGATCCTGCGCGCGGACTATGCGGATGAGAACGAGAACGGTTCCCCCTTCGTCTTCCAGACGATCAACGAGAACCAGGCGTTCGTTGCGGCCGCCAGCGTTGGTGCGGGCTGCCCCGGCGCGACGTTCCCGCCGCCCAACGTCCCGATGATCGACGACGACCGCTGCGCCAACGATTTGCAATACCGCGGACCGTTCGAGAATGGCGGCACGGCGGATGCGTACTCAACGCTGGAGAATTCCGGCGTGTCATTGACGGCCCAGTGGGAAGTGTCGCCGGAAATTACCGTGACCTCCATCACCTCCGGCCGCCGGCTGGAGTGGACGGGCGCACGCGACGCCGACAACACGCCCCTGCTGATCCTTCACACGCAATATGACAGCGAGAGCGAACAGTTCAGCCAGGAAGTCCGCGCCGGGTTCGAGTTCGGGCGTCTGAACGGCGTGCTCGGCGTGTTCTACTTTGACGAGGAGTCGTTCGACCATGTCGGGATCGATCTTGCCGCTCCGCCGCCTGCCGTCGCCGCGGGCGGACCGGGCTCGCGCGATCTGCAATTCGTGAATCTCGACACGGAAAGCGCCGCGCTGTTCACCGAATGGTCGTTCGACGTCACCGACCGCCTCAGCCTCAGCGCCGGCGTGCGTTATTCCGAGGAGACCAAGGGGCTGCAAGGCATCCTCCTCAATGTGAACCCGCGCACCAATCCCGACCCGGACCCGTTGCCGGCCACCACGCCGCCTCTGTTCCTTTCGCCGGAGCGGTTCGAGCGCGACTTCGAATCCACCACCGCCTCCGCCAGCGTCAAATACCGCTGGTCCGATGCGATCATGACCTATGTGAGTTTCGCGCAGGGCTTCAAGAGCGGCGGCTTCAACCAGCGCTACAACGCGCCGCCGCCGAACTTCGAGCCCATCGGCTTCGACGAGGAAACCGCTGAAACGTGGGAGATCGGGGCCAAGACAAACTTCCTGCGGGGGCTGGTCTTCAACGCCGCGGCGTTCTCGACTGAATACGACGACATTCAGCTCACCTATCGTCTGGGCGTCGTGCCGCTGCTGTTCAACGCGGGCAAGGCGACCATCGAAGGCGTTGAACTGGAATTCACCTACGACGCTATCGACAATCTCGTCATCGACGGCAGCGTCGGCATGCTCGACAATTCCATCGACGAGATCACCGCGGTGCCCGGAACCACGGCGACGGTGGGGCCGAACAACTCGCTGCCCTACACGCCGGAATACACGATCAGTCTCGGAGCCGGGTATGACTTCCAGTTCGGCGACTACACGCTGACGCCGCGCATCGACGCCACGCGCACCGCCGAATATTTCTTCGACGCCGCCAATTCGGTGGAAGTTGCTCAGACCGAGGACATCACCACGGTCAATGCGGCGGTGACGCTGGCCAACGATCCGGGCCGCTGGAAGCTCAGGCTGTCGGCCAACAACCTCACCGACGAGCTTTACCCCGTAATGGGCAATTCCTCGATGACCACCTCATCCGGCTACGCCGAAATCATCTACGCCCGCCCCAAATCCTTCACCCTGACATTCGAGAAGGAGTTTTAGGGCAAGGTGGCAACATCAGGAACGCAACCGGCCGGGCGACAAGCCCGGCCGGTTTTTTTAGTTCATCCCCTGCTTCTTCCCGATCAGCGCGGTTGGCACGCCGTTGAGGGCGAGGGTGTTCTGGTCTTTGTCCAGCGCGACGGTCACCGTGTCGCCGTCCTTGATGCGGCCTTCCAGGATCATGCGGGCCAGCGGGTCCTGCAATTCGCGCTGGATCGTGCGCTTTAGCGGACGGGCGCCATAGACCGGATCATAGCCGCGCTCGGCTAGCCAGTGCATCGCGTCATCGCCCAGCGAGATGCTGATCCGCCGGTCCGTGAGCAGCTTCTCCAGCCGCTTCAGCTGCACGCCCACGATACGATCGATCTCGCTGCGGCCCAGACGTTTGAAGAACACGATCTCGTCGATCCGGTTCAGGAATTCCGGACGGAAGTGCGCGCGGATCGCCTCCATCACTGCATCGCGCGCATGGCCCGACACGTCGCCCTCGGACTTGTCCTCCGCCAGCGCATGCGCGCCGAGGTTGGACGTCATCACGATCAGCGCGTTGTTGAAGTTCACCGTCCGGCCCTGGCCATCGGTCAGCCGGCCATCGTCGAGCACCTGCAACAGCGTGTTGAACACATCCGGGTGCGCCTTCTCGATCTCGTCGAACAGGATCACCTGATACGGACGGCGCCGTACGGCCTCGGTCAGCGCGCCGCCTTCCTCATAACCGACATAGCCGGGAGGCGCGCCGATCATACGAGAAACGGCGTGCTTCTCCATGTATTCAGACATGTCGAGACGCAGCACCGCGCTTTCGTCATCGAACAGGAATTCGGCCAGCGCCTTGGTCAGCTCAGTTTTGCCGACGCCGGTGGGGCCGACGAAGATGAAGGAACCGATGGGCCGGTTGGGGTCCTGCAAACCAGCGCGCGCGCGGCGCACCGCATTGGCGACAACCTCCAGCGCCTCCTCCTGTCCGACGACGCGCTTGCGCAGGCCGTCTTCCATATGCAGCAGCTTTTCGCGCTCACCCTCCAGCATCTTGTCAACGGGAATGCCCGTCCACCGGGAGACGACCGCCGCGATGGCGTCTGTGTCCACCACCTCTTTCACCAGCGCGTTGGTCTGGCCGGCGCCACCGGCTTTTTCGGCCTCCGCGATCAGCTTTTCGAGCGCAGGGATCTCGCCATATTGCAGCTCGCCCGCGCGCGCCCAGTCGGCGCGGCGTTGGGCGTCGGCCAGTTCGGCGCGCGCGCGGTCCAGCCGCTCTTTGGCGCCTGTCGCGCCAGCGAGGCGGTCTTTCTCCGCCTTCCATGCGGAGGTGATCTCGTCCGACTTCGCCTGCAATTCCTTGATCTCGGTTTCCCGGCGAAGCAGGCGGTCCTGGCTCGCCGCGTCTTTCTCTTTCTTGAGCGCCTCCACCTCGATGCGTAGCTGCATCAGGCGGCGATCAATCTCGTCCAGCTCCTCAGGCTTCGATTCCACGGCCATGCGAAGGCG
Organism: uncultured Rhizobium sp.; assembly: GCA_964550535.1. Classification (GTDB taxonomy): domain Bacteria; phylum Pseudomonadota; class Alphaproteobacteria; order Caulobacterales; family Hyphomonadaceae; genus UBA7672. The sequence continues at coordinate 111 of CAZJZQ010000186.1, read as the reverse complement.
CGATGCCGCCTCATCCATCAGGTCGATGGCTTTGTCGGGCAGGAAACGGTCAGTGATATAGCGGTTGGACAGCGTCGCGGCGGCGACAATCGCGGCGTCCGAAATGCGGAT
>CAZJZQ010000185.1:0-4632 GCA_964550535.1 uncultured Rhizobium sp. | reverse complement strand
ACCGCCTCGCCAATCTCCAGCGCTATCTCAGCGCCGCCGCCGAACCGCCGAAGAAGCAGACCTATGGCTGGCTGTGCTGCGGCCCGCTGATCCACGCCCTCACCGAACCGCTCAACACAGCGCTCGGCTATCTCAACAGCGGATAGAAAATGCGCCCGTCCCGGCCGCATATTCCCCGCCTTACTGACAATCCTGTCAGCGAGGACGCCCCTGCTTGCCCTCACCAAACCGTGGCCGTGACCACGCTTGCGCCGCACCCCGACGTAAAGGACTATCCGGCGCGTTCAAAATCAGAGCGGGCGGCCCACAGTCAGGCGCCCCCTACGCCTCGGGAGGATCTACCCATGCCGCTTCGCGCCCGGATTGCATCCGCGACCGCCCTGAAAACAGCGGCTTTTGCCCTGGCGCTGGGAGCGTTCGCCGCCCCCGCCGCAATCGCCCAGTCCGCTCCCGCCACCCCGGCGGCGGCTCCGGCGCCCGGCTTCGAGACCCCCCGCACCTCCTTCGGCAAGCCGGACCTGCAAGGCGTGTGGTCCAACGCTTCGGTCACCGGCCTGACCCGCCCGGCGGGGTATCCGCTGGTGCTGAGCCGCGAACAGGCGGACGTGCTGGAAGGCCGCTCGAACTTCAACCAGCGCCTCAAGACCGAGTCGAGCTTTGTCGATCCCAACGCCCCCGCCCCGGAAAAGGGAAAGCCCCTGCCCCCGGTTGGCAATTACGACGTGGCCTGGACCGACCCGGGCTCAACCGTCGCGCATATCAATGGCGAGCTGCGCTCATCCTTCATCGTCTATCCCGAGAACGGCCAGATCCCGCAACTCACCGAGGAAGGCCGCCGCCTGCGCGCCGCCGCCGGCCCCGGCCGCAAGGGCACGGGCTATGACCACCCCGAAGAACGCGGCCTGTCCGAACGCTGCGTGGTGATCGGCACGGCCGGCCCGCCGCTGGGCCAGTATCTCTACAACAACAACATCCGCATCGTGCAGTCGCCCGGCCATGTCGTGGTCGAAGCCGAGATGATCCACGACGCCCGCATCATCCGCATCGGCGGCGATCACCTCGACCAGCGCCTGCAACCCTGGATGGGCGACAGCGTCGGCCGCTGGGAGGGCGACACGCTGGTCGTCCAGACCACCAACATCCACCCGGAACAGCGCGCGGGCCGCATGTTCCTCTCTGAAGAGGGCAAGGTGATCGAGCGCTTCACGCGCATCTCCGACAACCAGATCCTGTACCAGTTTGAAGTCCACGATCCGAAAGTCTATCCCGAAGTGTGGAAGGCGGAGATGCCGCTGAACCGCATGAATGAGGACGTGCACGAATACGCCTGCCACGAGGGTAATTACGGCCTCGCCAACATCCTCTCCGGCGGCCGCCAGGCCGAGCGTCAGGGCAAGGCGTACACGGGCGGCGAGGAACGGGGAGAATAGACGCGGGAACTTCCATCGCCCTGTCTCGTTGGCTGAAAAGACGTGCGGGGGCCGAACCTGAGAAGGAGGCCCTTCATGGGAAATTCACCCAGACCCGAACCAGCCAGACCCCAGCCAGCCAGGCCCGAACCAGAACGCGATGCCGGCCGGCAGATCGACCGTGCGCAACCGTCCGAAGCGCTGCGCCGCAGCGTTGCACGCGACATCGAACGCGAGACGGGCGATCCGCAGATTGATCCCGAACGTCCCCCGCTTGCTGAAAATCAGGCGGAGGGCGGCCCGCCGAATCCAGGCGACGCGCTCATTCGCGACCGGCTCAGGAACTGAGCTGGAATCGTTCTGGAGCCCCCGGCGGAATCCGCAACTGCAAAGGCTTCATGAAATCGCCCCGAAGCCGGAACGCCGCTGGAATCGAAGCGTTCTCTAATTGCGCGAATGGGGGCGTGGAAGCCACGCGCTAAACCCACACAGGGAGCTAGACATGCCCAACAACCCGAACAATCCGAATAACCCGAACCGTGAGCGTGACCAGGAAGAACGTGGCCGCCAGCAACAGCAAGCCGAACGCAACCAGCCCGGCCAGCAAGGCGGCGAGAAGCGTCAGGACCAGACCAGCAAAGAGCGCGACGAGCGCAAGCCGCAGCAGCGTTAAGGCGGCCGCCGGCAGCACATGTCCCGCTTGTTCGCCTCGACCTCGAAGGTTGACCGTACAAAAGGGATTTGAGGGCGGCCCGGTTTTCCGGGCCGCCCGCCTGCGCGGCGCCGTTCAGCGCGTAACCTGCCGCACTGGCTTTCCGCCGCCGCCTGCGATAATCGCCCCGCAAGTCCGCGCTGCGGACAGTTTTGCGGACTGGCCGGAGCGGCCCGGAGCGGCGATGTATCAGGTTCACGTACTTCTTTCGCGGGCGGACGCGGAGCGTCTCTCCGACCTCTTGTCCGGCATGGACCTCTCCCCCATCTCCGCTGTCTCGATCGAGGAAGCCTCGCGGACGCAATGGTCGCTCGACGCCTACTGCATCGAGGAAGATCAGGGCGGCGAAACCGCCGCGATCATCGAACGCGAAGTTCCCGGCGCCCGCGTCTCTGTCCAGAAACTGGAAGACAAGGACTGGGTGGCCATGTCGCTGGCCGGCCTGCCCGCCGTGGAAGCTGGCCCCTTCATCGTCGCGGGCATGCACGAACTCATCCACGTCCGTGGCGGCCGCAAGCAGGTGTGGATCGAAGCCGGTCCCGCCTTCGGCACGGGCCATCACGGCACCACCAAGGGCTGCCTGCTCGCCATCGCCAAACTCGCCCGTCAGCACGCGCTCGGCCGCGTGCTGGACGTGGGAACCGGTTCAGCCGTCCTCTCCATCGCCGCGCTGAAAGCCGGAGCCGTGTCCGCCCTCGGGACCGACCTCGACGGCGAGTCCATCCGGATCGCGCATGAGAACCGCCGCAACAACCGCTGCGGCAACCGGCTGAAACTTCTGCACGCCGCCGGCGCAAACCACGAAGCCATCCGCCGCGGCGCGCCCTACGATCTCGTCCTGGCCAACATTCTGGCCAAGCCGCTGGTGTCGCTGTCGGGCGATCTGGTGAAAATGGTGAAACCGCGAGGCCATATCGTGCTCTCCGGCCTGCTGACCCATCAGGAGCCTCAGGTCCGCGCCGCCTACGGCAACCGCGGCATGACGCTGGTGGACCGCCGCCGCCTGAACGGCTGGAGCACGCTGGTCTGGCGGCGCTAGCCGTCCCGCCCCGGCGCCCTCGCTCGACACGCGCGGAACGATTATAAGAGCCTTGTTCCGATGCTCCTTGCCGCCCATCTCAGGCGGTGGTGGAGTCAGGGAAACAATCAGGACGGTCAGCATGCGTCAGACATACGAAGTCATCGGCGGCCCGGCGGTAGGCAAGGCCAGCCTGCCCCTGCTGCGCGCCACGCTGAAATCGGCCGGGCTGGACGGTATCTACATCCCCCACGACGACGAGTACCAGAACGAGTACCTGCCCGACTGCAACGAACGTCTGGCATGGGCCACCGGCTTCACAGGCTCCGCCGGCGCCGCCTTCGTCTTCGCCAAAACCGCCATCGTCTTCGTCGACGGCCGCTATACGCTACAGGTGAAGCAGCAACTCGCGCCCAAGATCTTCGAGACTGCCGACCTGATGGACCCCGGCCCGTTCGGCTGGCTCGCAAAGCAACCGCTGTCCGGCCAGAAGATCGCCTACGACCCCAAGCTGGTCAGCCCCGACGCGCTCGACCGGTTGAAAGACGCCGCCGCCAAAGCCGGCGCTGACCTCGTCGCCACCGGCGTCAACCCCATCGACACGGCGTGGAAGAACCGGGTCGGCGAGCCGCTGGCGCATGTGGTCCCGCATGACGTGAAGTATGCCGGCGAAACCTCCTCGTCCAAACGCGCGCGTATCGGCGCGGCGCTGGCCGAACAGAAGATCGACGCCGCCGTCCTTACCTCGCCCGCCTCGCTGGCGTGGCTGTTCAACATCCGGGGCGAGGACGTGTCGCGCACGCCCCTGCCGCTGGGCCGCGCCATCCTGCACAGCGATGGACAGGCCGAACTGTTCCTGCGTCCCGAGAAGGTCCACGACGATCTCGGCATCCACGTCGGCAACGAAGTCTCAATCCGCCCTGTGAATGCGCTGGAAGGCCGCCTCGCCAAGCTGGCCGGCAAGCGCGTGAGCCTCGATCCGGCGCAGGCGTCCGCCTGGTTCTTCAATACGCTGGGCAAGGTCGGCGCGGAGATCGTGCGCGGACAGGACCCGGTGATGCTGCCCCGCGCCCGCAAGAACGCGGTGGAGATCGACGGCTCGCGCGCCGCGCACCGCCGCGACGGCGCCGCCCTGTCGCGCTTCCTCCGCTGGTTCGACGAAGAAGGCCAGACCGGCGAGATCACCGAGATCGACGCCGCAAAGAAAGTGGAAGAGTTCCGCGAGATGACCGGAGAGCTGAAGGATCTGTCCTTCAACTCCATCTCCAGCGCAGGGCCCAACGCGGCCATCAACCACTATCGCCCCGACATTGAAACCAACCGCAAGCTGGAGCGCGGCACGCTGTTCCTGCTCGACAGCGGCGGACAATATCTCGACGGCACAACCGACGTCACCCGCACGCTGGCCATCGGCGAACCCACCGCTGAAATGAAGGACCGCAACACGCGCGTGCTCAAGGGCCACATCGCCCTCTCCCGCGTGCGCTTCCCGA
>CAZJZQ010000184.1:0-4681 GCA_964550535.1 uncultured Rhizobium sp. | reverse complement strand
CGCCGCTGAAGGAAAAATACGGCTACGACCGCGCCGCCAAGATCGCCAAGACCGCCCACAAGAACGGGACCACGCTGCGCGAGGAAGCGATCAAGGACGGCATCCCCGCCGAAGACTTCGACGCCATCGTCCGCCCTGAAAAAATGATCGGGCCTGATCCCGCCTAATCCGGGACCGCCGGGCGCCTGCCCGGCTCTCCCTCCATTTTTCGTCAAATGTGAACCCCGGACGCCCCGGCGCGTGTTACTCTTTGCAGATCGATGCAAGGAGGAAGACCATGCGCGTTATCGCCTTTCTGGCTGCCGGGTTCCTGGCGGCCTCTCCAGCCTACGCCCACCATGGCTGGTCAGCCTACGACGCCAGCAAGCAGCAGGACGTCACAGGCACGGTTGTTGAACTCAAATGGGAGCAGCCCCACGGCATCGTCTGGATCGACTCGGGCGGCAAGCGTCTCGAAATCTGGCTGTCGCCGATCCAGCGCATGGTCGATCGCGGCCTGATGAAAAGCGCGCTCGCCACGGGCAAGACAATCACCGTCGACGCCCAGCCCAGCACCGTGAACAAGGACGAATGGAAAGCCCTTGCGATCAAGGTGGATGGCAAGGAAGTCGATCTGATGCGCTGAGACGCGGCGTCGTTCTGCCCTACCCCGGACCTCAGTTGCTTCGCCGGCCTAATCCGCAGCCGCCGTCGCTATTGCCGGTTGTCGTTTCGCGGTCAGCAGCGCCACCACCACATAGGCGGCGAAAGCAGCCAGCACCGAGAAGATAAACCCGCCTTCAACCTCGCCGAGATACCAGGGCAGCGTGTCGTAGATGCCGTCGCCGAGGAATAGCGACAGCAGCCACGCCACCGTACCGTTGGCCGAAATGCTCAGCACCGCACCCGTGATGAGCGCCGCCAACGCCGCCGCTTCATTGCCGAACCGCGTGTGCAGGCCGAACAGCAACGCCACAACGATACCCGCCGATCCGAAGGACGAGGCGATCTCCACCAGTCCCTTGATCGTCTCTCCTGACGCCGCCACGCCCAACGCGACCACACCGGAAAACGCCGTCAGGATACGCCCGAGGATGACCTTGCCCTTGCCCGGAATGCCCGGCGCGAAAGGCTCGATCAGATTGCGCGTCGCGATCGCCGAAATCGCGAGCAACGTCGTATCCACCGTTGAAAGAATGGCGGCCACGAGCGCGCCCATCATCACGATATAGAGAACCGGATTGAGATAAGTCTGCGCCAGTTCCGGCAGATATGCGTCCTGGCTCTCGGGAATGAACCCGCTGGATGCGCCCAACAGGCCGATGATCGCCGGGATCGATCCGACGGCGAGATAAAGCCCCGACGCGATGAAGCATCCCATACGCGCCACGTTCGGCGTCGTCGCGCCCAGGAAACGCGAGATCGCCTCCTGCGCCACCAGCGACCCAAGGATCGGGATCATCCATGTATCGAGCGTGCCCAGCAGGCTCTGCGGATTGCCTTCCTCGTCATAGCCGGACAGCGACAGCTGGTCCGGCGTGATGTTGGCGAACGAGAACTCGCCCGACATCAGCACCGCGATCAGTAGAATGATAAGGCTGAAGATCAACACCCCGCCCTGCACGATATCGGTGATAACGTCGCCCAGCAGGCCGCCAATCGTCGTGTAACCGATGATCACTACCGCCCCGATCAGCAGTCCCGCACCGATCGGCAGGCCGGAGACGCTGGCGACAACTTCGCCCATCGCCAACAGTTGCGCCGAAGCCCAGATCACCGAGGTGGGAATGGTCAGCACCGCCGCCAGCGACTGCGCCGCCATGCCGAAACGCTGCTTTATGAAATCCACGAACGTCAGCACGCCCGCCTGCCGCAGCTTGAACGCCAGCAACATGGCCATACCGATGAGGCAGAGCGTGTATCCAAACGGATCGGCCCGCCCGCCGGACAATCCCTCCGCCGCAATGGCGCCTGACGCGCCCATCACCGACTCGGCGCCGAACCATGTGGCGAACACCGACATCGAAACGGCGAACACGCCCAACTTCCGTCCGGCGAGGAAATAATCGTCCTGTACCTTGATGGAGCGTGACGCCCACCACGCGATGAAGAATTGCAGGATCAGATACGCGGCCAGCGCCCAGATCATCATTCCCCGCCCTCCCCGGCGTTTAACGGCCAGACGCTATGCAGAATTTGTCGCTTCGCAAGAGCGTCCGCCGGCGCATTCCATACGCGCCGTCCGGGCCTTGCCCCGCGATGGGGCACGGGCATCAGCCCAGCGATCCTGCCGGCAAGGCCTGCCCGGCGGCGTCAAACGCCATGATCGCGGCGGGGTCGACAAAGGCGTTGAACAAGAGCCCCGCCTTCGGCGCCGGCTCGGGCGACGGCATCAGCCAGGCCGCACCGGCGAACCCCGCAGGCATGAACCGGCCATCGCCATGTTCAGCCGCCCCGCCCGCGCGCACCACAAACCTCAGCGCGCCGGGATGCTGGCGCTCAAACGAAACCGCCTGCGGAAGAAAAGCCAGCGTGAACATGCCGCCGGACGGCAGCCCCAGCACCGCCGGCGGAGTGAACGTCGCACCATCGTTCAGCCGCGCCGTCTCGCCCTCCATCCGCACCGTCAGCGTATTGAGCCCGGGCGACGACACCACCTCCGCCGCCCGCAAAGTAAGCGGATGAGCCGCTACCTCGGCCGCCGGACCGTCCTGCACGAACACTCCGCTGCACAGCACAGCCGTTCGCCCATCCAGCGCCAGCGCCTCGTCCGGATCGGCAGCGAGCCATACCGCCACGCCCGCGATCGACCGCACCAGCCGCGCCACATCCGCCAGCAGCGCCGCCCGCGTCTCACCCGCAACGGCCGCCGCCGGCGCATCGATCACCAGCAAGTCCGGCTTGCCCCCGCAAGCCGACGCCACGGCCAGCCGCACCCGAGCCTCCACCGGCAGCGCACGCGCCTCCGTGTCCACGCACCCGCCAAGCCCGGCGAGATCACACACCCCCGCAACCTCCTCCTTCCGGACGCCAGCAGCGATCAAAGTCTGGCGCACGGTGCGGGATGCGGATTTCATCCAGGGTTGGTTAACGTGCGCGACAGCCTTTCCGCCCCGCCGGTGGCGAATGGCCGCAACACTCTGCCCGCCCAGCTTCACGCCGCCCGCCTCGGGACGCAGGGTTCCGGCAAGCAGCTTGCCCAGCATCAGCCGCTGCGCCGCAGAGGCTCCCACAATGGCGACCGGTTCGCCCGGCCGTGCAGCGAAAGAGGCCCTGTCCAGAACAGCGCCAACCGGGCCGCGCCGCCGGACATCCACAAGCTCCAGCATGGCGCTAACGCCGCCTCCGCCGCTGCCTCAAATTCGACAGAACCGCAGCATATACAGGGCTCTGACATACTTTGTTACAGGCTTGAAATTTCCGTGAGACACAGACGGAAGTACAAGCGCTGTTCATTTAAATTCGCGTATGAAGGACGGACAATAGATAAAGAGCGACTCCTTCCCCTTTTGCTGGCTTTGGCCTGGAAGACTTCGATGAACAAGAAACTGATGATCGGTATCGCTGGCGCCGCGATTGTTGCGGTGGGCGCCGTAGCCATGCTCACCCGGGGGCCCTCCAAGGCGAAGGGTGACTACACGTTCGAGACGGCAGTGGTGGAGCGCGGCGACGTCGCCCGCATCGTGACCGCTTCCGGCACCGTGCAGCCGCTGAACATGGTGGATGTCGGCTCGGAAGTGTCGGGCAAGATCACGCAGATCTTCGTCGACTTCAACGATACGGTGAAGAAGGATCAGGTCCTCGCCCAGATCGATCCGGAAACATTCCAGATCGCGGTCGAACAGGCGCAGGCCCGCCTGCTCCAGTCGCAGGCTTCGGTCGAGAACGCCCGCTCCGCAATCGAACGCTCGAAGGTCAGCCTCGATAACGCCGAACGCCTCTACGCCCGCCAGGAGGCGCTATTCGCCGAGCAGGCGATCTCGCAACAGGCGTGGGAGCAGGCAGAGCGCGATTACAAGTATGCGCAGCTCGACCTCAAGAACAACGAAGTGTCGTTGCAATCCAGCATCGCCGGCCTTCAACAGGCCCGCGCCTCGCTGCAGGAAGCGCGCACGCGCCTCGACCGCACCAAGATCCGCTCATCCATGGACGGCGTCGTTCTTTCGCGCGCTGTGGAGGTCGGCCAGACGGTCCAATCCTCGATGAACGTCGCGAAATTCTTCACCATCGCGCAGGATCTCGGACAGATCGAAATCCAGGCTTCGGTGGTCGAGTCCGACATTGGCGGCGTGGACGCCGGCGACCCGGTGACCTTCAACGTCGACGCCTTCATGGGCCAGCGCTTCCAGGGCAACGTCTCACAAGTGCGCAAGCAAGGCGCCGAGGCTGCGAACGTGGTGACCTACACCGTGGTCATCTCGGCGCGGAACCCGAATGGCGTGCTGCTGCCCGGCATGACGGCCAACGTCGAGATCACGGCGGATCGCGCCAACAACGTGCTGCGCATCGCCAACCAGTCCACGACCTTCCAGCCTCCGCGCGAACTCGCCGAAGCGCTGAACGCCCGTAACGGCGAACAGGGCCAGCGCGGCGGCCCCGGCGGCTTCCAGGGCGGCGGCGGAGCTCCCGGCGGTCCGGGCGGCGGCCGCGGCGGCATGATGGGCGGCCAGAACCAGATGACCGAGATGTTGAGCGAAATCGG
>CAZJZQ010000183.1:0-4770 GCA_964550535.1 uncultured Rhizobium sp. | reverse complement strand
CCGACGCCGCTGCGGAGCGCGTACGGGAGCTGATGGCCGCCAGAAACGGTGAAAATGGTGGTGGGGTGCTGCGCGTGGGGGTGAAGAACGCCGGCTGCGCGGGCATGGAATACACGCTCTCCTACGCCGACGCGGCTGAGCCGGCTGACGAGCATGTCTCGGACAAGGGCGTGGACATCGCCATCGACGGCAAGGCCGTCCTCTTCCTGCTCGGCTCGGTGATCGACTGGGAGGTGACGCCGATGCATTCCAAATTCACTTTCCGCAACCCGAACCAGACGGACGCCTGCGGCTGCGGCGAAAGCGTCACCATCGTCCCCGCCGCGGCGGAGTGAACCCGCCGGCAGCCGGGACGTTTGCTCCACGGAGACCGGCGGCATGACCGAAAAGACCTGGACACGTGTGGACGCCTGGATTGGCGAGCGGCTTGGAACGCTCGACGATGCGTTGACTGAATGTCTTGACGCCAGCGCGGTGGCTGGGTTGCCGGCCATCGCGGTGTCTGCGGCGCACGGCAAGATGCTGCACCTGATCGCGAAATCCATCGGCGCGCGGCGCATACTGGAGATCGGTGCGCTGGGCGGGTTCTCCGCCATCTGGATGGCGCGCGCCCTGCCTGCGGACGGCCGGATCGTTTCTCTGGAGATTGACGCCCGCAATGCAAATGTCGCTCGCGCCAGTCTGGAGCGGGCAGGCGTTTCGGAGAAGGTGGATATTCGCATCGGCGCGGCGCTGGATTTGCTGCCCACGCTTGAAGGGCCGTTCGACATGACCTTCATTGACGCCGACAAGGAGAACAACGCGGCCTATTTCGATCATGCCGTGCGGCTTTCGCGACCGGGCGCGGTCATCATTGTGGACAATGTGGTGCGCGACGGCCGCGTGCTGGATTCGCCTGGCAATTCGCAGGTGCAAGGCGTGCGCGCGATGATGGACGCCATTCATACAGACAAGCGCGTCTCCGCCACCGCCGTGCAGACGGTGGGCGAGAAGGGCTATGACGGCTTCCTGATGGCGGTCGTGAACTACGCTGCGTGATCGGCGGTTTTGGCGGGAAGTTCGCTTTCGAGCGTCACGCGGTTCCGGCCGTTGCGCTTGGAGAGGTAGAGGCACTCGTCCGCGCGCGCGACCAGCTGGGACGGAGTTTCACCTTCGACATACTGCGCCACGCCGAAAGACACGGTGACTGCGCCGATGGTTTCGTTGGTCGAGCGGCGCACCAGCCGCTTCGCTTCGATAGCCATGCGGATCTGGTCCGCGATACGCTGGGCGTCCTTGATCGACGTGCGCGGCATCACAACGGCGAACTCTTCGCCGCCATAACGGGCGACGAGGTGGTCGGGCAGGGCGAACTTGGCCAGGGCGGACGCGACGAAGCGGATGACCTGGTCGCCGGTCTGGTGGCCCCATGTGTCGTTGAACGATTTGAAGTGATCGATGTCGCCCAGCACGAGGCAAAGCTCAGCATGTTCGCTGTCGGCCTCTTCCTTGCGCAGGCGCAGCGTCTCGTCGAACAGCTTGCGGTTGGCGACGCCGGTCAGCGCATCGGTGAGAGCTTCCGCGCGGGCCTGGCGGAGCGAGGTGCGCAGCTTTTCCATCTCCTGCGACGACTGCGCCAGCTTGTGCGACAGCGAGGAGTTCTGCTTCGACATTTCGGTGGTCGCGCTAGCCAGAACGGAGATCAGGCGCTTCAACGCTTCGCCGTCGATCTTCTGGTTGGTGAGGGATTCTTTGGCGATGTTCAGCGTGGCGCCGTAGCGCTCGGTCGTCGCGCCCGCGCGCTTTAGGGCGTCGAGGGCGTCTGCGATCTCGTGCGCGATACGTGAGCCCGTCTCCATCACCTGCGTGGAAAGGTGGGTGGTGGAGAAATAGCGTTCGTAGAGATCTTCCATCTGCTGCGGGGTGATCGGCTCCCTTGTGGCGATCAGTGCGTCGAGGGCCGCGCGCAGGTCGGGCGAGCCGTGAGAGAGATAGGAGAGCCAGACTTCATAGTTCTGGGGGCTGACGGGCAGCTCGCGGCGGCCGATTTCGTCAACGGTTCTGTGCCCAAGCACAAGGCCTTCCGGGCCATTCCATTGGCTGTTCGGCATACTGCTCTTCCCCTCGCCGGGATTCTTTCCTAGCGGGGGGAATAGTGGCGGGGACCGGTTACGGATTGCCTAATGATTAACGGTTTGCGTAGCGGCGCCGCCGTTTATCCCGGCTTTTTATGCGCGGCCACAGTACGCAGCAGGAAGGCCGGAACGTGATCGCCCATGCCCTTGAACGGTGGGTCGCGGTCTTTTTCGGGAGCGGACACAGCCGCCGGAGCGGGCTTTTCACGATCACGTTGCTGGGGCTCGCCGCCTTCTCCGCCATGTCCACGGCGACGGCGGCGCGAACGGCCCTCGCGCGCGGGAGCGGAGGAGGCGGCCTCATTGGCGCCTGCCTCGTACGCGTCCACGGGCTCCAGCTGGGGCTCGGCGACGGCTGACGCCGTAGAAACGGGTGTTGTGGGCGCGGGGGCGGAAGCCGCCTCTTCACGGCGCGGAGCGCCCCGGTCGCGGCCACCCCGTCCACGGCGTCCGCCGCGGTCGAAACGGTCGCGGCCCGGCGCGGGGCCACGGCTGCGGGCTTCATCGACGGCCTCGTCAAAGCCCTCGGGTTTGAAGTCCAGCACGTCCTTGCCGATGCGCTTCAATACGGCGTCCCACAGGCGGGTGTCGCCGGGGGAGACGATGGTGAAGCTTTCGCCCAGACGTCCGGCCCGGCCAGTACGGCCGATGCGGTGCACATAGTCGTCGGAATTTGGCGGGGGCGCGTAGTTGAACACCTGGCTGACTTCCGGAATGTCGAGGCCGCGTGCGGCGACGTCGGAGGCGACCAGAAGCTTCAGGTCCTTGTTGCGGAAGCGGTCAAGCGTGGCCATGCGCTGGCTTTGCGGAAGATCGCCGTGGATCGCCGCCGCGTCGAAGCCGTGGCTGGCCAGCGATTTCGCGACAATGTCCACTTCCGTCTTGCGGTTGCAGAACACGATGCCCTGGTCTGTCAGCTTTTCCTTGACGATAGAGCGCAGGACGGCGCGCTTGATCGTGTCCTCGTTGGACGGGCAGTGCGTGACGTATTGCGTGATGGTGGCGGCGGTTGTCGCCGGCTTCGCCACCTCGATCCGCATGGGATCATTCTGGAACTGTTTCGCGAGCTTGGTGATCTCCGGCGGCATCGTCGCGGAGAACAGCAATGTCTGGCGCGTTTTTGGCAGCAGGGTGCAGATGCGCTCGATGTCAGGGATGAAGCCCATGTCGAGCATGCGGTCGGCTTCGTCGATCACCAGCATCTGCACGCCAGTCATCAGCAGGCGTCCACGTTCAAAATGGTCAAGCAGGCGGCCCGGCGTAGCGATCAGCACGTCGACGCCGGCGGTGAGCTTCTTGTCCTGGTCGCCGAACGAAACGCCGCCAATCAACAGCGCCATGTTCAGCTTGTAGCCCGCACCGTATTTCTCGAACTGTTCGGCCACCTGGGCGGCGAGTTCGCGGGTGGGTTCAAGGATCAGCGAACGCGGCATGCGCGCCTTGGCGCGGCCCTGGCCAAGTTTGTGGATCATGGGCAGCACGAAGGCTGCTGTCTTGCCCGTGCCGGTCTGGGCGATTCCGGTGATATCGCGGCCGCCGAGCACGGCCGGGATGCCCTGTTCCTGAATAGGCGTCGGGGTCGAGTATCCGGCCGCTTTGACGGCGCTGAGGATCCTGGGATCGAGACTTAGCTCGTCGAACGTCATATCCGGGTCTTTGCTGCCGGCCCCGCAACCGGGCGAGCGAACTGTTCACTTGCTTTGTACGGAACTGCCCGGACCAATAGGGTTTGCTGTTCCCAAGTCAATCCCGTGCGGGGTCGCAGGGCGCTATCCTGGCCGCCCGTTCGGTGCTTCCAGGGACGGGAATGGCGCGATCCCGTGACGGTTAAGCTGAGGAAACCTTCCGTTTCCCTCTGCGGCTGGACCCGCCGCATCACCTCCAGCGCGTCACCCAGCGCGTGGTCCTCGGCCGTATTGTCCAGGACGCACCAGGCCGGGCCGGGCATTCTGGCCAGCCCATTTGCGCCATTACGAAGGATATCCGGCGGGTAAATCGCGATCCGCGCTGGCGTTCATCCATGCGCGGTCGCGCCCTACACGTCCAGTTCATCCACGAATTTGGCGTTGTCCTGAATGTAGCGGAAGCGGAGTTCGGGTTTTTTGCCCATCAGCGTCTCGACCAGGCCTTCGAGATCGGCGGCGCCTTTGGGCAGCGATACGCGAGCCATGGTCCGCGTCGCCGGGTTCATGGTCGTTTCCTTGAGCTGCGCGGGCATCATCTCGCCCAGACCCTTGAAGCGGCCGATGTCCGGCTTCTTGTTCTTGAACGTGGTGGCGAGCAACTCGTCCTTGTGGGCGTCATCGCGGGCATAGACCGTCTTGCCGCCATGGCTGATGCGGTAGAGCGGCGGCATGGCGAGGTAGAGACGGCCCGCGTCAATGAGGCCCGGCGTCTGGCGGTAGAAAAAGGTGATGAGCAGCGCCGCGATATGGGCGCCGTCCACGTCGGCGTCGGTCATGATGACGATGCGCTCGTAACGCAGGTCTTCCATGCGGAAGCGATGGCCGAGGCCCGTGCCGAGCGCGGTGGCGAGGTCGGACAGTTCCTTGTTGTCGGCCAGCTTGTCGGAGCCGGCGCTGGCCACGTTCAGGATCTTGCCGCGCAGGGGCAGGATGGCCTGGTTGTGACGGTCGCGCGCCTGCCTGGCGGAACC
>CAZJZQ010000182.1:2873-5059 GCA_964550535.1 uncultured Rhizobium sp. | reverse complement strand
AGGAAGCCAAGAAATCCATGATCCGCGTGCCGCTGCGCGAAGGCCGCACGCTGCATCACGACACCCACGGCCGCTGGGGCGCTGGCAAAGTGCTTATGCGTTCGGCGCCCGCCGGTACGGGCGTTATCGCGGGCGGTCCGATGCGCGCCGTGTTCGACGTGCTCGGCATTCGTGACGTCGTCGCCAAGTCGACGGGTTCTTCTAACCCGTACAACATGGTGCGCGCGACTGTGGACGCACTCAAGCGCCAGGCCTCGCCCCGTCAGATCGCGTCCAAGCGCGGCCTGAAAGTGCAGGACATCATTGGCCGTCGTACCGATGGCGCTGGCGCCGCCGGCGCTGACGCTAGCTAAGTTAAGGGTAGGAGTTCGTCGCCATGACGAAGAAAACCGTCCGCGTAAAGCAGGTGAAAAGCCCGCAGCGCCGTGAAGCCTCGCAACGTGCGACGCTGATCGGTCTCGGCCTGAACAAGATCAACCGCGAGCGCGAACTCGAAGATACGCCTTCCGTGCGCGGTATGATCGCCAAGGTCCAGCACCTGATTGAAGTCGTCTAGCGCGGCCTGAAAGAGAAGGGGATGCGCCGTCCACAGGGCGGCTCTCCCAGGAGACAGATATGAAACTGAACCAGATCTCCGACAATCCCGGCGCCCGCCAGACGCGCGTGCGCGTTGGCCTCGGTGTGGGCTCGGGCAAGGGCAAGACTGGCGGACGCGGCGTAAAAGGCCAGAAGTCCCGTCGCGGCGTCGCCGTGAACGGCTTCGAAGGCGGCCAGATGCCGATCTACATGCGCCTTCCGAAGCGCGGTTTCACGCAGCCGAACGCCAAGACGTTCTCCTGGGTGAACCTCGGCCGTATCGAAGCCGCCATCAAGGCCGGCAAGCTCGACGCCAAGAAAGCGATCGACGCCGCCGCTCTGATCGAGGCCGGGCTGCTGCGCCGTTCAAAGGATGGCGTCCGCCTCCTTGCAAAGGGCGAAATCAAGTCCAAAGTTGAGCTGGTTGTGGCCGGCGCTTCCAAAGCCGCTATCGAAGCGGTCGAGAAAGCGGGCGGCAAGGTCACTGTGACTCAACCGGCTGCTACGGAAGCGGCCGAGTAAGCTCGCCCCAGGGCGAGCGCCCGCGCATCCGCAAGCCACCGGCGTCTCGGTGGTTCCGGGCTGCGCGTTGTGGAGGGCGGGCGTATGGTTTCAGCGGCCGAGCAGCTTGCGCGTAACATCAACTTCTCAACCTTTGGCAAAGCCAAGGAGTTGCAGGCGCGCATCTGGTTCACGCTGGGCGCGCTGATCGTCTATCGCCTCGGCACCCATATCCCGATCCCCGGCATCGACCCGTCGCAATACGCGCAGGCGTTCGGCAGCGCGGCCCAGGGCATTCTGGGCATGTGGAACACCTTCTCCGGCGGCGCCGTCGGGCGGATGGCGATCTTCGCCCTCAACGTGATGCCGTACATCTCGGCGTCGATCATCGTTCAGATTCTGTCGACCGCCGTTCCTTCGCTTGAGCGTCTCAAGAAGGAAGGCGAGGCCGGCCGCAAACAGCTGAATCAGTACACCCGCTATCTTACCGTCGTGCTCGCCATCGCCCAGTCGGTCGGCGTCGCCCTCGCGCTCAACGCCACCGATCCGAACACCGGAATGTCGATGGCCGTCGAGCCTGGCGCCTACTTCATGGCGTCGACTGTCATCACGCTTGTGGGCGGCACCATCTTCCTGATGTGGCTCGGCGAACAGATCACGGCGCGCGGCGTCGGCAACGGCATCTCGCTGATCATCTTCGCGGGCATCGTGGCCGAACTGCCGCGTATCTTCGCCAACTCCATCACCCAGTTCCGCGAAGGCAGCATCCAGCTGTGGACGCTGGTTGTCGTCGTGGCGCTGTCGATCGCGGTGATCGTGTTCATCGTGTTCGTCGAGCGTTCGCAGCGCCGCCTGCTGATCCAGTATCCCAAGCGCCAGCAGGGCAACCGCATGGTCGGCGGCGAATCGTCCTTCCTGCCGCTGAAAGTGAACTCCGCCGGCGTTATCCCCGCGATCTTCGCGTCGTCGATCCTGCTGCTGCCGAGCACGGTGGCCGGGTTCGCGAACACGCAGGGCGCGGGCGGCGGCTGGTGGGCGGACACGCTGCTGTTCATCCAGGCCAATTTCGGTCAGGGTCAGCTCGGCTTCGTGCTGCTCTACGGCGCGCT
>CAZJZQ010000182.1:0-2863 GCA_964550535.1 uncultured Rhizobium sp. | reverse complement strand
CTTCTTCTACACCTCGATCGTGTTCAACCCGGACGAGACGGCCGAGAACCTGCGCAAGTATGGCGGGTTTATCCCCGGCTACCGCCCCGGCAAACGCACGGCCGAGCACCTCGACTTTGTTCTGACACGTCTGACCGTGATTGGCGCCGCCTACATGGCGATCGTCTGTCTGATGCCTGAAGTCCTGAGGATGGGATCCACCCTGGGCAGCAGCTTCTATATCGGGGGTACGTCGCTGCTGATTGTGGTGTCGGTCACGATGGATACCGTGGCCCAGATCCAGTCGCACCTGATTGGCCACCAGTATGAAGGCATGATCAAGAAGGCGCGCCTCGGGGGTCGCAAGAAATGAACCTGATCCTTTTCGGTCCCCCGGCGGCAGGGAAGGGCACGCAGGCCAAGAAACTGGTTTCGGAGCGCGGTTTCATCCAGCTCTCGACCGGCGACATGCTGCGCGCCGCCCGCACCTCGGGCACGGAACTGGGCAAGCAGGTCGCGGGAATCATGGATTCGGGCGCTCTCGTTTCGGACGAGGTCGTTATCGCGCTGATCGAGGAACAGCTTGAGCTGAACCCGAAAGCCCCCGGCTTCATCTTTGACGGCTTCCCCCGCACGGTTCCGCAGGCGAAAGCGCTGGACGAATCGCTGGAGAAGCGCGGCACGCGCGTCCACGCCGTCATCCGGCTGAAAGTGGACGAGGACTCCCTTATCGCGCGCGTCACCAGGCGATTCGAGGCCGAAGGCCGCGCCGATGACAATCCGGAGGCCTTCAAGAAGCGCCTCGTGGCCTATAACAGCCAGACCGCCCCGCTCCTGCCGATCTATGCGGAGCAGGGCAAGCTGGTGGAAGTCGATGGAATGGCCGAGATGGACGCGGTTTCCCGCTCAATCGCAGCGGTGATCGACGGGGCCGTCAAACCTGCGGCAAAGGTGTAAACGAGGCGGCAAATAACTGGTTGACGGAGCAGGTCTCCTTTCTATAAACAGCGGCTTCCGCGACGGGCATAGGCTTCGCCGCGCCGCTTAGGCGTTGGGCGTGCATGCGTGTTGCAAGTCACTAAAATGACTTGAGATTTTCGGGATTTGGATAGCGGCCGGGTATTGGCTCGCAATCGTTCAGGAGGGGCAATTGGCCCGTATTGCAGGTGTCAACATTCCGACCGCGAAGCGGGTCGAGATTGCTCTGACCTATATTCACGGCATCGGCCCTTCAAAGGCCAAGGAAATCTGCGGCAAGGTCGGCATTGAGGCCGCCCGCCGCGTGAACCAGCTGACGGACGCCGAAGTGCTCCGCATCCGCGAGACGATCGACGGCGATTACCTGGTCGAAGGCGACCTGCGCCGCGAAGTCGCGATGAATATCAAGCGTCTGATGGACCTGGCCTGCTACCGCGGCCTGCGTCACCGCAAGGGCCTGCCGGTCCGCGGTCAGCGCACCCACACCAACGCCCGCACGCGCAAAGGCCCCGCGAAGGCCATCGCCGGCAAGAAGAAATAAGCGACAGGAATCCGATAGATGGCTCGCGATACGACCCGGGTGAAGCGCCGCGAACGCAAGAATATTGCGTCTGGCGTGGCGCATGTGAACGCCAGCTTCAACAACACCATCATCACGATCACGGACGCGCAGGGGAATGCGATTTCCTGGTCGTCGGCTGGTTCGATGGGGTTCAAAGGCTCGCGGAAATCCACGCCCTACGCGGCCCAGATCGCTGCTGAAGACGCGGGCCGCAAGGCTCAGGAGCACGGCATGAAAACGCTCGAAGTGCTCGTTCATGGTCCGGGTTCGGGCCGTGAGTCGGCCCTGCGCGCGTTGCAGGCTGTCGGCTTCTCGATCACGACGATCCACGACACGACGTCTGTTCCGCACAATGGCTGCCGTCCTCCCAAGCGCCGCCGCGTCTAGGCGCTGCTGGACTGCAGGAAAACTGACTTTCGACTGAAAGGCTTGATCCCATGGCGACCCCCGCCGGTTCGGTGAACGACAAGAACTGGAAAGACCTGATCCGCCCCAACCGCCCGGTTGTGGAGCACGATCACGACGCTCAGCGCCGCGCCAAGCTGGTTATCGAACCGCTGGAGCGTGGTTTCGGTACGACGCTGGGCAACGCCCTGCGCCGCGTTCTCCTGTCCTCGTTGCAAGGCGCTGCGATCACCGGCATCCAGATCGATGGCGTTGTTCACGAGTTCTCCTCGGTTCCGGGCGTCCGTGAGGATGTCACCGACATCGTGCTGAACCTTAAGCGTGTCGCGATCCGCATGGTGTCCGAGACGCCGAAGCGCATGATCCTGAAGGCGTCCGGCCCCGGTCCGGTGAAAGCCGGCCAGATCGAAACGCCCGGCGA
This sequence comes from uncultured Rhizobium sp., assembly GCA_964550535.1. GTDB lineage: Bacteria > Pseudomonadota > Alphaproteobacteria > Caulobacterales > Hyphomonadaceae > UBA7672. The sequence continues at coordinate 518 of CAZJZQ010000182.1, read as the reverse complement.
CGTCGAGATCCTGAACCCGAACCACGTCATCTGCCATCTGGACGAGGGTGCGGACCTGCGTATCGAATTCACGGTCGCCACCGGCAAGGGCTATGTCCCGGCTGACCGCAACCGTCCGGATGACGCGCCGCTGGGCTTCATCCCGATCGATGCCATCTTCTCGCCGGTTGAGCGTGTGGGCGTGCTGGTGGAAGACACCCGCGCGGGCCAGGTGCTCGACTTCGACAAGCTGACGCTCGACATTCAGACGGACGGCTCGGTTTCTCCTGAGAATGCAGTGGCTTACGCCGCGCGCATCCTGCAGGACCAGCTGCAACTTCTCATCACCTTCGACGAGCCGGTCGTGGCTTCGGCGTCGGAAGACGAGCCGGATCTGGGCTTCAACCCGGTTCTGCTGAAGAAAGTGGACGAGCTTGAGCTTTCGGTGCGTTCGGCGAACTGCCTGCGCAACGACAACATCGTCTATATCGGCGACCTCATCCAGAAGTCCGAGTCGGAAATGCTCCGCACCCCGAACT
>CAZJZQ010000181.1:0-5063 GCA_964550535.1 uncultured Rhizobium sp. | reverse complement strand
ACATTTCGCCGGCACCGCTCTCTGCGGCCTGGACGACCGCCTGCTCGCCTTCTCCGAACAGACCTGGATCCAGATCGACCACCACGCCCACGAGAAGAAGGGGTGATGACCGCTATCAACGCGCCGCTCCAGGTCGAGCCTCAGGCCGCACATTCCATCCGCAGAATTATCCCAGCCGACGAACATGTGCTCTGGGCGGCGAACTGCCGTGGGCCTACATTGCGGCAGCTACATCTCTATCTGATCCTCGCGATCTTTATTGGCGTTCCAGCGCTGATGTCGCTGTTGGTTGACCCGGGCTTCATCATCCTCACCGTACCGCTTGCCCCGGGGATTATCTGGTATCTCGCGGGAGAATGGTTCTACGTATTCGCGGTGACAGATCGCCGGGTTATCTTCCTGCGAACTTTACCCCCCCGAAGCTGGGTCCACTATGATTTCGCCGACATCGACATAGAATGGCCGCGCAGCCACGCCGGACGCGGGGTGATTAAGTTTGGCTGGCGCCACTTTCGTGCCTCCGGGCCTTGGAGCCACCTTACCTCCCAGCGCAGCGGAATGAAGGGCTATATCGACAACGTCCCAGATATCGAGGCCGTTCGGGCCCTGATCGTCGACCGGATTTCACGCGCCGACAAAACTGCGCCCTGAACGCTCCGCCGCACCTTCCCCCGCCGCCCCAGTCCGGCTAGCCATGGACCATGATGCTCGCCCTTATCCTCGGTGGACTTTTCGGCCTGGCCGCTATCGCCGTCCTCATCCTCGCCATCCGCGAATCCTACCGGATCGAGCGGATGAAGAAGCCGGACCTTCCGCGCCCGCGCCTCACCTACACAAACATCTTCGCGTCCGCTTTCGGCGCCCCGCCTTCGGATGAGGCGCGCAAGGCGCGCGAGCGTCTCAACCGCCTGCTGCTCGCCACGCTCGGCCTTCTCGGCGCCTCTGCGGCCGCCAGCATTATAGGGCGCAGCGCGGGCGATCCTCTCGCCAACATTCACGCATCCGACTTCCTCCCCGAAGGCGCATATCTCTACGACCCGGGAACGACGCTGCTCTACACCCGCTCCAACCAGAACGGTTCGCTGCCCGAAAGAATTCTGATGCACGTCGTCTCCGACCGCGAGGTGCACGTCGCAAAGATGGTGGAGGCGTGCAAGAGCGCCGCCTACGTCACCGCCGTGTTCGACCCGCGCACCGGCGAGCCCACGCGCCTCGTCGGCGGCCGTCTCGGCCGGGACAGCAAGCAGCAACCGCAGGCCTGGCTCAACCTCGACACAAAGACACGCCAGCTCTCCGTGCGCGTGGAGGGTCCGAAAAGCGATCCGGCCGAAACCCACACCGCCCCGCCCGCGCCATGGCGCATCTATGATTTCGATTTCGCCGAATACGCCCTCTACGGTCCGCGTCTCGGCCAGCCATGGACGTTCGGACTCGCCATGGCCTGGCCCGACAGCAAGGGCATCCTGAAAATCCTGGGCGCGGCGGATGGCCAGCCCATGATGGAAACTGTGCGCCTCGGCCGCCCCGTCGCCATGTATGCGGTCACCGGCGAAGCCTTCGGCGGCCCCGATGGCGAAGGCGGCGGCATCGTCACCATTGACGTCGAATACGGCAGCATCATCGAGGCCCGCCTCGGCCGCCCCAATCATCAGGGCTATGACGACTTCCTGCTCAAGCTCGACTATGTCGTGCATGGCGAGGATGGCGTTTCCGCGTGGAATTACGAACTCGCCGCACACTGGGCCGGCTGCCCGACCGAACCCGCCGGACAATAGCCCCGCACCGCAGACCCGCCGCCGGCGCGCCCGCCTGAACGTGGAACACTTTGCGCTATCCGCGATTATATCTTCCGTGTACGGATCGCTTCCGGAGAGCGTTGCGCCGCCCTTCCGGACTTCAGCTTTCTGTTCATATACGCCGCCGCCCCTTCCCGCGACGCATCGCCAGACCCACGGAGCCTGCCCTGTCCGTCCTTGCCTCCCTTGCCATGTGCGCCATCTGCGCCGCGCCGGTTGAGGTGTCGGGCTCGCTGTCCCTGGCCAGCGACGGCATGTCCAAGGGCGCATCCGAATCCGGCGAGCGTGCGCAAGCCGTCGCCGACATCGCGATCTCGAAAGGCTTCCTGCGCATCGGCGGCAAGCTGAAGAACGTCGACAGCAATCTCGGCGCCGAATACCAGACCGATCTCTATGCCGGCGTCGAAGGCGCGCTTGGGGGCTTCGATCTCGACTTCACCGTCGCGCGCAAGACCAAGCAGAAGGCGTCGGGCGACAAAGGCTATACCGAGTTCAAGCTCGAAGCCTCGCGCGAGTTCGGCCTCTATGAACTCGTTTCCGAACTCGAATTCACGCCCGACAATTCGGGCGCGGGCAAACAATCCTGGTGGGGCGAGGTCAGCCTCGCGCGCGAAATCACCGAACAGTGGTCCATCTCCGCCGGGATCGGCGGCCGCCGCCTCAATCCGGAAAACGACTACGCCGCCTGGAACGCCGGCGTGATCTGGCGCCCCGCCGAAAACACCCGCCTCGAACTGCGCGGCTACGACACCGACTCGGACCAGCCCGAACGCGAAGGCCGCATCGTCGCCTCCATCCGCCAGGATTTCTGAGCCGCGCATCGGCCACACCGCAACGAACGCCTTGCGCCCCGCCGCACGTGTCCTATTCTCCCCGCCACCGAGGGGCGCTGGCGGAAGCTGGCTGAGATTGGGTCCTTGGTCCGGCTGCAAGACGGACCGAACCGCCCGAGCACCCTTAGAACCTGTCCGGTTAGCACCGGCGTAGGGACGGGAGCGACGCGATGGACCCATCTGCCCTCAGTGCATTCGGCCTCCTGCTCGACATGGCGGCCGCGTTGCTCATTCTTGTGTTCGCCGCCGGCATGCCTCATGTCCGCGCCGCCCACAGCCCCGCCGAAGCCGCCGAACGCACCCAACTGCACCGCGCCATCGGCCTCATCGGTTTCCTCGCCCTCTTCAGCGGCCTCTTCCTCCAGATCGTCGCGAACGTGGAAACGGCGCGGCTTGAGGGCCTGACATGACACGTGCGAGCACCGCCGATCTCACACTCGTTGCCAGCCCGGAAGCGGAAGACCTCCCCCCACCTGCCCTGCGCGAGAAACTGCGGCCAAACGAAACGATCCTCTGGTGGAGCCGGGGCAAGGGCTCGACACTTGACGAGCGGACGTCGTGGTTCGTGCCGCTTGTATGTACGGCATCAGGAGCGCTCCTATTGGCAGCTCTTCCGGGTGAAATCGGGCGCTGGTCCGCAACGCTCGGTTTCGCCATCGCCATAGCAGTCGTCATCTACAGGCTCTTTGCTGCCGCTGGGTTGGAACTTTATGCGCTCACGAATGACCGCGTCCTTTTCATTCCTGGCGCGCCGCCCGTCCTTTGCTTCAGCCTCCATCGCGACGGTGGTTCAGCTGGCGCAATCAGTGAACTGCTCGTCACCGGCAAGCGTGACAAAGGCCATTTGAGATTGCAGTCGGCCTTCGGCCGGCACAGCACATTTCGCCATCGCCCTATCCGCCTTACCGGCATCAAGCGCCCGCTGGAAGTCGCGGCGCTGATCAAGGCGACGCTTCATCTTCCGATGCCCGTCGAGGACCGCACGCGCTCACCCAAAGCCGGAAGCGCCTGATCCGTGACCAACCCCGCCCCCCTCTTCACCCCACACCTGCACCCCGGCGAGCAGCTTCTCTGGTCCGCCAGCTATTCCAGCAAGCTCCGCAGCGCTGATCGCGCACGCGCGCGCTTGCGGATGGGCCTGTTCGCCGTAGCATCCGGCGGCGTCGCATTGCTGGCCGCATTCCGTCTCGCCGAAGTACTCACCAGCGAGGGTGACCCGAGCCTCGCCGCCGCCGTGCTCATTCCGCTCTATGCCGCTTTCGGTCTCGCGGCGGGGTGCCTGGCGGTGTTCATGCTGCTGCGGATGAAGCTGCCGCCAGCGCATGCGGATCATTACGCCGCAACCAATCTCCGCCTGCTCGCGCTCGATCATCAGGGCCGCATCGCCGCGCAGATGCCGGGCGCAGTCATCGGCGGCGCCGCCTTCGACAACCCGGACCGCCCACGCGAACTGCATATCTATCCCAACGACGACACGACCCCCGCCTTCTTCATCGAACACCTTGCGAATCTGCGCACCGCCCGCGCCCGCATCACAGACATCTTCCCGGAGACCGAGACATGAACAAGCCCGTCGATCCCCGCTCGCTGGAGCCGTTCAAGGTCACCACCGGCCCGCTGCCCGCCAGCACGAAGCTCTACAGCTCCGCGCCCGGCTTCGCGGACGTCCGCGTGCCGCATCGCGAGATCGCCGTTCACCCAAGCGCGAACGAACCGAACGTACGCGTCTATGACACTACCGGCCCCTATACTGATCCCAACGTGACCATCGATGTGCATGAGGGCCTGCCGAAGCTCCGCGAAGCGTGGATCGCCGCGCGCGATGACTCATCTCCCTATGGCGGGCGGACCGTGAAGCCGGAGGACAACGGCAATACCTCCCCGGAAAAGCTGGTGGCGGCTTTTCCGTATCTCAACGTGCCCCGCCGCGCGAAGCTGGACCGCAGCCTCACGCAATACCAGTACGCTCGCGCGGGCATCATCACCGCCGAGATGGCCTATGTCGCACACCGCGAGAACCTCTGCCGCGAGGTCGCGCACGAAGGGGCGAGCGAACGCCGCGCCGATGGCGAGGATGTCTTCGCGGACCGGTTCCCGCAGGCCATTCCCGACTTCATCACGCCTGAGTTTGTCCGCAGCGAGATCGCGCGCGGCCGCGCCATCATCCCCTGCAACATCAACGCCAACATCGGCAACTCCGCCGTCACGTCATCCGTCGAAGAAGAAGTCGAGAAACTCGTCTGGGCCATCCGCTGGGGCGCCGACACGGTGATGGACCTCTCCACCGGCCGCAACATCCACAACATCCGCGACTGGATCATCCGCAACAGCCCCGTCCCCATCGGCACCGTCCCGATCTATCAGGCGCTGGAGAAAGTCGGCGGCGATCCGGACAAGCTCGACTGGGAGGTCTATCGCGACACGCTGATCGAGC
>CAZJZQ010000180.1:0-5086 GCA_964550535.1 uncultured Rhizobium sp. | reverse complement strand
CTCGGCCTCGGTGGCGTCCATCATGCGGCCGGTGAGGCACATCTCCATCGCCTTGGCCTTGCCGACAAAGCGCGTCAGGCGCTGCGTGCCGCCTGCGCCGGGCATGACGCCGAGCTTGATCTCGGGCTGGCCGAATTTCGCGGTGTCGGCGGCCAGGATGAAATCGCACATCATCGCCAGCTCGCAGCCGCCGCCCAGCGCGAAGCCCGCCACCGCAGCGATCAACGGCTTGCGCACCGTGCTGGCGCGCTCCCAATTGCGGGTGATGAAATCGCCCAGATAGGCGTCCATATAGGATTGCGGCCGCATCTCCTTGATGTCGGCGCCGGCGGCGAAGGCCTTCGCCGAACCGGTGATGACGATGCAGCCGATAGCGTCGTCCTTCTCGAACGCATCGAGCGCCGCGCCGAGTTCGGTGACCAGCTTGTCGTTAAGCGCGTTGAGCGCCTCGGGGCGGTTGAGCGTGATGACGCCCACCGGACCATCGGTTTCAACGAGAAGGGTCTCATAGGTCATCGGCTTCTCCCTGGTCACGCATCGTGCGCCTGTTCGGGGATGCTTACTCCGGCAATTGCGACGGCGCGAGCTTCACGACGAGTTCGAAGATCACGTTCAGCGGCGAATCCGTTCCCGCCGCAGGCTCCAGCGCGAGCGTGAGCCGTTCGTTGGCGCGCGTGAAGGCGAAGCTGTCGCCTTCCCTCTCCCATCCCAGCGACGGCAAGGTGGCGACGTAGAAATCGCGCGTCGCCGTAAAGTCAGCCGAGCCGTAGGCGGTGGTGCGGATGACGCGGCCCCAATTGCTTTCAAACACCACTGGCTCGGGCGCCTCGGCCAGGCCCGGCGCGAGCGGCACGTCGTCGATGGCCGCCAGGAACCCGTCAGCATGCGCGGGCGCGGCCAACACGGCTGCGCCCAGCACAAACGCCATCGCGGCGCGCTTCAGGATTGTCATGGCGTATCTCCAGCCCCGCGCGCATGGTCGCGGAATTCGCCGTCGTTGAATAGACCACATGGCGGCGGCGGTTGCGCGGGCGGGAGCGACCCCGGCCGCGTTCGTATTGGCTGTCGGGCGCGTCATTTCTGGCAGACGCTGCACCAGAAGCTTGATCGCCCGGACTGCACCAGGCGTTTCACAGGACGCTGGCACGCAAGGCACGCCTCGCCTTCCCGGTCATAGACGCGGAAGGTGTGCTGGAAATAGCCGAGCGATCCATCCGCCGCCGCGAAATCGCTGATCGATGAGCCGCCCGCCGCGATGGCCTCGCCGATCACCGCGCGAACCTCGGTCGCGAGACGTTCGAGCCGGGGCGCCGATATCGTGCCCGCCAGCCGCTTTGGGCTGATGCCGGACCGGAACAGCGCCTCGCAGACATAGATGTTGCCCAACCCCGCCACCACGCGCTGGTCCAGCAGGGCGGCCTTCACCGGCGCCTTCTTGCCCGCGAACGCCGTGGCGAGGTGGGCGGCGGAGAAGGCGTTGGAGACGGGCTCCGGCCCCATCTCCGCAAACGCCGGATAAACGCCGATATCGCCCACCGGCCACAGATCCATGAACCCGAACCGGCGTGGATCGTTGAAGGTGACGCGCGCGCCGCTATCCAGCTCGAACACGACATGATCGTGTTTCTCGCCGCCGCCGGTGTCGTGCACAAACTCGCCGGGGCGTTTCCGGCCGGATGGGGCAAAGACAGTAAACCGCCCGGTCATGCCCAGATGCATGACCAGCGCCTCGCCGGTGGAGAGTTCCGCCACCAGATATTTCGCCCGGCGGCCGAGCCTGACGAGCCGGGCGCCGGAGATTCGTTCCGCGAACTTCTCCGGGAAGGGGAAACGCAGGTCCGCCCTTCGCGTTATGGCGCGCGTTATGACCCGCCCCTCCATCGCGGGGGCGAGGCCGCGACGTACTGTCTCGACTTCGGGAAGCTCGGGCATCGGATCGCATATAGCCTTTGGTCATGGCCTTCGCCTATTGTCAGGCAAAGATGAGTGACAATACGGTATCCTTCGGGTTTGAAGACGTCTCGCGGGAGGAAAAATCCCGCCGGGTCAAGGGTGTATTTGCGTCCGTCGCCTCAAAATACGACCTGATGAACGACCTGATGTCGGCCGGGGTCCACCGGGTCTGGAAGGCGAACATGATCGCCTGGCTGAACCCCCAGCCCGGCGAGATCCTGATCGACGTCGCGGGCGGCACGGGCGACGTGGCGCGCGCCTTTCTGGCGGCGGGCGAGGCCAAGGCCAAGCGGCGCGGCGGGGCGTCCGTCCCCGGCGGGCTCGCCATCGTATCGGACATCAACGAGCACATGTTGCAGGCGGGGATACGCGCGGGCGAGGACGACATGCCGCGCATCGCCTGCGACGCGGCGGCCCTGCCCTTCGCCGACCGTTCGGCGGACGCGATCACCATCTCGTTCGGCATCCGCAATGTGGTGGAGATCGACAAGGCGCTGCGCGAGTTCCGCCGCGTGCTGAAACCGGGCGGGCGGTTCGCCTGCCTCGAATTTTCGCACATGAGTCATGGCGTGTTGCAGGACCTCTATGACGGCTATTCGTTCAACGTCATCCCCGCGATGGGCGGGCTCGTGACGGGCGACAAGGCCAGTTACCAGTATTTGGTGGAATCCATCCGCCGCTTCCCCAGGCAGGAAGACTTCGCCCAGCGCATCCGCGACGCCGGCTTCGGCAATGTCGACTGGCGCAACTACTCCGCCGGCGTATGCGCGCTGCATACCGGATGGGCGGTGTAAGCCGATGTTTGAAGCGATCGCTGATTATCTCCGGCTTGCACGCGCCGGCGCGGTGATGATCCGCCATGACGTGGTGATGCCCGCCGATCTACGCGCACGGGCGCCATGGCCGGCGCGGGTGGCGGGAACAGTGCTGCGCATTCTCCCCGGCGGCGGAGGCGGCGGACGGCCCGGACAGCGCTTTGCAAGGGCGCTGGAAAAGCTGGGGCCCGCCTGGATCAAGCTCGGCCAGTTCCTCGCCACGCGGCCGGACGTGATCGGCGTGCAGGCGGCGACCGACCTGTCGCTGCTGAAAGACAAGATTCCGCCCTTCCCGAAAGCTCTGGCGCTGAAGGCGCTGAAATCCGAGTTCGGCGACGATGCGGCGCATCTGTTCGCCGGCCTCTCCGATCCCATCGCGGCGGCCTCCGTCGCGCAGGTGCATCGCATCGAAACGCCCACCGGTCCGAAGGCCGTGAAAATCCTGCGCCCCGGCGTCGAGAAGGTGATGGCCCGCGAGTTGCGCGCCATGCGCCGCGCCGCAAGGCTGGCCGAAAGGCGCGGCGACGCCGAGATCCAGCGCATGGAGCCGGTGGCCTTCGTCGAGACGATGGCGCGGTCGCTGTCGCGCGAAATGGATTTGCGTTTCGAGGCAGGCGCGGCGAGCGAGTTCGGCGAGATCGCCGCACTGGACAATCATGTCTTCGCGCCCACCGTGGACTGGGAACGCACCAGCCTGCGCGTGCTGACGACCGACTGGATTGCGGGGCGCAGCCTCACCGATCCCGGCGCGCTGTCGGCGGTGGACCGGATCGGCCTCGCCAACCGCATCACGCAGGGCTTCCTCGCCTGCGCGCTGGACCATGGTTTTTTCCATGCGGACCTGCATGAGGGGAACATGATCCTGGCGCCGGACGGCCGGTTGTTCCTGGTCGATTTCGGCATCATGGGCCGCATCGGCCCGGACGAGCGGCGCTTCCTCGCCGAAATCCTGAAAGGCTTTCTGGAACGCGACTACAAGCGCGTCTCGCAGGTGCATTTCGAGGCCGGCTATGTACCCGCCGATCATTCGATGGATGAATTCGCACAGGCCTTGCGCTCCGTCGGCGAACCGATCTTCGGCAAAGAGGCGCGCGACGTCTCCATGGGCCGCGTGCTCATCCAGCTGTTCGACATCACCCGTCAGTTCGGTATGCACTTGCGGCCTGAGCTGGTGCTGCTGCAGAAGACCATGGTGCAGGTCGAGGGCGTCTCACGCTCCATCGATCCCGCGCACAATATCTGGGAAGCCGCCAAGCCAGTGGTGGACCGCTGGTCGCGCCGCGAATTCGGCCCCGAAGGCGTCAAGCGCATGGCGCTGACCACGGCGCGCGAGATCGCCGCCCGCATGCGCCGCCTGCCCGCCACTCTGGATGCGCTGGAAGTCGCCGTCACGCGCGCCGCCAACCCGCCCGCGCCACGAAAGGGCCGCTCCTTCGCCTCAGCCGCCGCCCTCTGGTTCATCGCCGGCCTGCTGGTCGCAGGCGGCGCGGCGGCGGGGCTTTGGTGGGGTCTTGGGCTGGATTAGCGCTTCCGGCCGCCGAACAATCCGCGGAACACGTATTTGGTCAGTTCGCGCGTGGCCGTGCGCATGAAGGTGTTGGTCGCCGCTTCGGTGGGTGTCTGGCGGGTGGAGCGGCGTGCTGCGGGTTTCTTGGCAGGAGCGCGGGTGGTTTTGCGCGCCGCCGCCTCTTTCGCTGCGGCTTTCTCCTGCTGCTTTTTCAACTCGGCGGCTTCCTTCGCGGATTGCGCCTCGCGATCCGCCAGCAGCTCATAGGCGGACTCGCGGTCGATCACAGTGTCGTACTTTTTCGCGAACGGACTGGCGGCCTGAAGCGCGGCGCGTTCGGCGTCGAGCGCCGGGCCGAGACGCGATGATGGCGGGCGGATCAGCGTGCGCTGGACGATGGTGGGCGCGCCCTTCGCGTCCAGCGTCGAGACCAGCGCCTCGCCGGTGCCAAGTTCGGTGATTGCGGCTTCGGTGTCGATCTCGGGGTTGGGACGGAAGCTTTGCGCCGCCGCCTTCACCGCCTTGCGTTCGGTGGGCGTGTAAGCTCGCAGCGCGTGCTGGATGCGGCAGCCAAGTTGGGCAAGCACGCTTTCCGGCAGGTCGCGCGGGTTCTGGGTGACAAAATAAACGCCCACGCCCTTGGAGCGGATCAGGCGCACGACCTGTTCGATCTTGTCGACCAGCGCCTTGGGCGCACCGTCGAACAACAGGTGAGCCTCGTCGAAGAAGAAGACCAGCTTCGGTTTGTCCGGATCGCCCACCTCGGGAAGCTGCTCGAACAGTTCGGCCAGCAGCCACAGCAGGAAGGTGG
>CAZJZQ010000179.1:1874-5113 GCA_964550535.1 uncultured Rhizobium sp. | reverse complement strand
GTCCAGCTGCCCGAAGGCACCGAGATGGTGATGCCGGGCGACAACGTGAAACTGGTCGTCGAACTGATCTCGGCGATCGCCATGGAAGAGAAGCTCCGCTTCGCTATCCGTGAAGGCGGTCGTACCGTGGGTTCGGGCGTCGTCGCGAAGATCCTCGACTAATACAGCCGGGTCTTTTCCGTATCGTTCTCAAGGAAGGGCGCCGGGCAACCGGCGCCCTTTCGCTTTTGGCGGCGAGGCAAGGTTGCGGATTCGTCCCGGCGGCGGAGCAGGGGGAAAATCTGGTTCGCCGCGTCTGCGCACTCACGGACGAGAAAGGCCGGCATGCGGAAGTCTGCCGGTGTGATGCCGGCACGTTGGCCTTGGCTTTGGAGCGCGCGCAGATAATCGCGAGAATCGGGAATCCTCAGGGGGCTGGTCCCGGCCGTATGGTGGCATTCCGGCTTGAAGGCGCGACATGCGGGCGCCATCCTTGGAGGTGACGTCAAGGGAGGGACTATGCGCGCGGCTTGGGCGGGTTTGGCGGCGTTGGCGCTGGCGGGAGGCTGTGTTGTCCCGGCCGGATATACGGGCATGGGAGGATTCGGCGCGGTGATCCTGTTGCCCAACGGGTCAGTGAGTCTGCCCCGGGAAGATTCGCTTTTGGCCTGCGCGGGCGCCGTACGGGCAGGGGCCGCAAGCAGCAATCCGGAATCACTTGGCGCATTCCAGTCGCTTCTGCCCGGCGCAGGGCGGAAACCGGAGGGAGTCGTAGGTGTCTGCACAGCCCCCGATGGGACCATGAGCCTTGTAACTGCTACGGAAATTCAACCGGGCGCCCGTTTCCACCTTGGCCAGTGACCATGCGCTGAAAAGACAGCGGAAATGTTGGTTCAACGCGCTTGACGTAGTTTAACGCCGGGCCTATCACCCCCGCTCGCATTCGAGGCGCTGGCAGTGGTTCGCCAAACGCAGCACCTCAACGCGAAAAGGCACAATTCATCGCGCTTGGCGGACCACCGGGGAAGTCTCCTCGTTTGGCCGTCGCGTGTTTGTTTCGGTGGACCCGATGGACAGACAGAACATCAGAATCAGGCTCAAGGCCTTCGACCATCGGGCGCTTGACATGTCCGCCCGGGAGATCGTGTCGACGGCGAAGCGTACGGGCGCCCAGGTGCGCGGCCCGGTTCCGCTGCCGACCCGTATCGAGAAGTTCACGGTGAACCGCTCGCCCCACATCGACAAGAAATCCCGCGAGCAGTTCGAGATTCGCACGCACAAGCGCGTGCTCGACATCGTCGATCCGACCCCGCAAACTGTCGACGCGCTCATGAAGCTGGACCTCTCCGCCGGCGTCGCCGTCGAGATCAAGCTGGGGAACGGCTGATGCGCACCGGACTCGTCGCCAAGAAAGTCGGCATGACGCGCGTGTTCGCCGCCGACGGAACCCACGTCCCCGTGACCGTGCTTTCGCTCGAAGGTTGCCAGGTCGTCGGCGTGAAGAAGAACAAGATCCGCGAAGTCGAAGTTAAGAAGCGCGGCGAAGTGGTCGGCAAACGCGCCGCCAATGACGGCTACACCGCCGTTGTGCTCGCCGCCGGCGCCCGCAAGGCCAAGAACGTCGCCAAGCCGGTCCGTGGCCAGTTCGCCAAGGCGAATGTCGAGCCTAAAGCCATCGTGCGCGAATTCCGCGTCGCTGATGACATGCTGCTTGAGGTTGGCGCGGCTCTGTCGGCTGACCATTTTGTCGTCGGCCAGAAAGTCGATATCTCCGGCGTCACCAAGGGGCGTGGTTTCACCGGCGCCATGGCGCGCTGGAATTTCGGCGGTCTGCGCGCCACGCACGGTGTGTCGGTTTCGCACCGTTCGCACGGTTCGACCGGTCAGCGCCAGGACCCCGGCAAGGTGTTCAAGGGCAAGAAGATGGCTGGTCACTATGGCGTTGAGCGCGTGACCACGCAGAACATCGAAATCGTCCGTACGGACGCTGAGCGCGGCCTGATCCTGGTGCGGGGCGCTGTCCCCGGCGCCGAGAATGGCTGGGTCGAAATTCGTGACGCCGTGAAGAGCAAGCGCCCCGAGGGCGTGCCGACTCCGGCTGGTGTTCTGGCGAAAGAGGGGCAGGGCTGATGAAACTCCCCGTTGTTCAGCTTGATGCAAGCAAGGCTGGCGAGGTCGAACTCGACGACGCCGTGTTCGGTATCTCCGATATTCGTTCCGACATTTTGCAGCGCATGGTTCGCTACCAGCTGTCGAAGCGTCAGGCGGGCACGCACTCCACGCAGACGCGCGATGAAGTGAACCGCACGACCAAGAAGCTCTACCGTCAGAAGGGCACGGGCGGCGCTCGTCACGGCTCGCGCAACGCGCCGATTTTTGTCGGCGGTTCGGTCGCCCACGGTCCGCGTCCGCGCAGCCACGCCCACGACCTTCCCAAGAAGGTTCGCGCCATGGCGATGAAGCACGCGCTGTCAGCCAAGGCGAAAGATCAATCGCTGATCGTGCTCGACGTCGCAACGCTGGAAAGCGGCAAGACGAAAGAGCTGACCGCCCAGCTGAAGAAGCTCGGCATCGAGAACGCTCTGGTGATCGGCGGCGCGACCGTGGACGAGAAGTTCGCGAAAGCCGCCCGCAACATCCCGAACATCGACGTGCTGCCGCTGGCCGGCCTCAACGTCTATGACGTTCTGCGCCGCAAGACCCTGGTGTTGACGCGCGACGCCGTTGACGGCGTGCACGCGCGCTTCGCCGAAGCCGAGAAGGCGTAATCCATGGCAACCGCCCCCAAGTCCATTCACTACGGCCGCCTCACGGCGCCGGTGATCACCGAGAAGACGACCGTGCTCTCCGAGCAGAACAAGGTTGTGTTCCGCGTGCCGCTCGACGCGACGAAACCGCAGATCAAGGAAGCGGTCGAGGCTCTGTTCAACGTGAACGTCGTGTCCGTGAACACGATGGTCACCAAGGGCAAGACCAAGTTCTTCCGTGGCCGTGAAGGCAAGCGGGTCGACATCAAGAAAGCTATCGTGACGCTGAAGGACGGCCAGTCCATCGACGTGACGACGGGACTGTAGGATCGGAACCCGACAATGGCTCTGAATACATTCAATCCGACGTCGCCCGGCCGCCGCCAGCTCGTGCTGGTGGATCGCTCGGGCCTGCACAAGGGCGGCCCTGTCAAGGCGCTGACCGAAGGCCTGCACAGCAAGGGCGGGCGCAACAATCTCGGCCGCGTCACGGTGCGCCGTCGTGGCGGCGGC
>CAZJZQ010000179.1:0-1864 GCA_964550535.1 uncultured Rhizobium sp. | reverse complement strand
GGATGTGCCCGCAACCGTCGAGCGTCTGGAATATGACCCGAACCGCACGGCCTTCATCGCGCTGGTGAAGTACTCGGACGGCGAGCAGTCCTATATCATCGCTCCGCAACGCGTCGCCGTGGGTGACGTGCTCGTGGCGGGCGAGGGCGTGGACATCAAGCCGGGCAACGCCCTGCCGCTGAAGAGCATCCCCGTCGGCACCATCATCCACAACGTCGAGATGAAGCCGCTGAAAGGCGCCCAGATCGCGCGTTCGGCCGGTTCCTACGCCCAGCTTGTCGGCCGCGCCGAAGGCTACGCGCAGGTGAAGCTCGGCTCGGGCGAGGTTCGCCTGGTTCCGGAAGGCTGCATGGCGACCGTTGGCGCCGTGTCCAACCCCGACAACTTCAACGTCGTGATCGGCAAGGCCGGCCGCAACCGTCACCTGGGCGTACGTCCGTCGGTGCGCGGCGTCGCGATGAACCCGGTGGACCACCCGCACGGCGGCGGCGAGGGCAAAACCTCGGGCGGCCGTCACCCGGTCTCGCCGTGGGGCAAGAAGACCCGCGGTCCGAAGACGCGCCGCAACAAGGCTACGGACCGTCTGATCGTCCGCCGCCGGCATAAAGCGTAACGGAGAGAAAAGAGATGTCGCGCTCCGTATGGAAAGGCCCGTTCGTCGACGGGTATCTGCTGAAGAAGGCCGAGGCCTCGACTGGTTCTGCGCGTCCCGCGCCGATCAAGACCTGGTCGCGCCGCTCGACCGTTCTCCCGCAGTTCGTGGGCCTCACTTTCCAGGTCCACAATGGCAAGACCTTCGTTCCGGTCACGGTGTCTGAAGAGATGGTGGGTCACAAGCTCGGCGAGTTCGCGCCGACCCGCACCTTCTACGGCCACGGCTCGGACAAGAAAGTGAAGAAGAAGTAGCCATGGGTAAGCCAAAAGCTCCTCCGAAGCAGGCCTCCAACGAGTCGCGCGCCGTTCTGCGCATGACCCGTATCAGCCCGCAGAAACTCAATCTTCTGGCCCAGCTGATCCGTGGCAAGACGGCGGACAAGGCGAAGGCCGAGCTGGAATTCTCGCGCAAGCGCGCGTCGATCGATGTGCTGAAATGCCTGAACTCGGCGATCGCGAACGCGGACAACAACCACGGTCTCGACATCGACAGTCTGGTCGTGGCCGAGGCGCATGTCGGCAAGAATCTGGTGATGAAGCGGATGAGCGCCCGCGCGCGCGGCCGCGGCTCCCGGATTGAAAAGCCTTTCGCCCAGCTCACCATCGTCCTGCGCGACACGTCGGCAGTCGCCCAAACATCTGAGGCCGCATAATGGGTCAGAAGATCAACCCGATCAGCCTGCGTCTCGGCGTGAACCGCACTGCGGACAGCCGTTGGTACGCTGAAACGGCCGATTTCGGCCGCCTGCTGCACGAAGACATCAAGATCCGCAAGTTCATCAAGAACTGGCGCCCGGCTGGCGAGAAGAAGAACGATCGCGACAGCGAGACCCTGGCGCGCCGCGCCGGCATCTCGAAGATCATCATCGAGCGTCCGCACAAGAAGTGCCGCATCACGATCCACACCTCGCGTCCGGGCATGGTGATCGGCAAGAAGGGCTCCGACGTCGAGACGCTCCGCAAGGATCTCGCGAAGCTGGTGACCGACGAAGTGTTCGTGAACCTCGTCGAAATCCGCAAGCCGGAGATCGAAGCGAACCTTGTGGCCGAAGATGTAGCCCGTCAGCTTGAGCGCCGCGTCTCGTTCCGTCGCGCCATGAAGCGTGCGATGCAGACCTCGATGCGCATGGGCGCCCAGGGCATCCGCCTCACCGTCGCCGGCCGGCTCGGCGGCGCGGAGATCGCCCGCACCGAGTGGTATCGCGAAGGC
>CAZJZQ010000178.1:0-5144 GCA_964550535.1 uncultured Rhizobium sp. | reverse complement strand
CCGCATCCTCAACCCGATGGGCGCGCAGGACGCGATCGAGTTCCTGCTCGACAAGCTCAAGCAGACCAAGACGAACGGCGAATTCTTCCAGGCGATGAACAACTAAGACCATCGTCCGATTGCCGGCATACAGAACCCCGCCCTCTCGTTGAGGGCGGGGTTTTTCATTGTGCGCTCTGCAAAGTGGGCGGACTGCTCGCCCATTGCTCCCGTCCGCCCGGCGGGATCATGTCCGCAGCGTGGCCAAAGAAAAACCCCGCCCTCCATCCGGAGAGCGGGGCTTTCGATTTTCAATCCGCTGCCGCCTGCCCGCTTATGCCGCCAACGCTTACGCGGCGGGCGCGTACACATTACCCGCGAAGGCTTCCCGTCTCACGATGCGCGGGCGTTCCGCCGGCGCTTCCTTCTTCTCCCGCTGCTGTTCAACCTTTGGCGCCGGTGCGCCCAACCTTTCCCGCAATTCGTCGATCGACCATGCCCGCTTGTTCCTTCCTTTCGCCTCGTCCGATTCAGCACGCCATACCTGACCGCACGCCTGTTGGTTCATTCCAGCTCCTGTTTGGTTCGCATCCCCGACACGTGAAAAATGCGCCCGACATCCTACCGGAATCCAAACATCGGGAGCGTCACGTGAAAAATCTTCGCGCCACGCGGCTTCACGAGTTGGCGAGCGCAACGCGCATTGAAAAGGAAGCCATTGACCGTCGCCGTGTTTGGAAGTTCGGGACCGGCGTGGACACGCAGAAAACCGCCACGCTCTTTCGCATCCACGCTGAATGACCATCGCGTCTCTTCAGCTTCAAGGCTGAGCGCGATGTGAAGACCTGCGCCGCTTCCCACGAAAAGAAAACACACGACAAGACCAGGCCGAGGCGCACGCCCGTGATCGCGAGCTGCGATGCGGTTGCGCCGGCGGCGACGCCAACGTGCCGCCCGGCTTCGTGTCGCGGACCGGGAACGGGCAAAATTCTCCTCCCCCGCGACGCGGCTTCCTCCCGCCGGTCCGGGCGGATAGATCAGTGGCATGACCCTCTCATCTCTCTTCGCCACGACCATCCACCACGCCGGGCTCGCGGCTGAAGCCGGCAACGCCGCGTTCAACAGCGAGATCGCGAAGACGGCGAAGATGCTCGCGAAGGAGGACAAGATTGGCCGCGCCTGGTGCCGGGAGAACGAGTATGACGGGTACACCTCCTACTCTTCGCTCGACGATCTGGTCACGCGGGCGACGTGCTTCGACATGCTCGCGAAAAAGCTGAAGCCTCACGCCGACGCCTTCGTGCGCGAGCAGCAGTGGGATCTTCGGGGCAAGAGGCTCAAGCTCGACAATATATGGGTCAACATTCTCGATCCGGGCGGGTCGCATTCCGGTCACATCCATCCGCACTGCGTGATCTCGGGCACCTACTATGTGGCTGTGCCCGATGGCGCATCGGCGATCCGTTTCGAGGACCCGCGCCTGCCGCTGATGATGGCGGCGCCGGCGCCGCATGAGGATGCGCTCCTGGCGAACCAACGCTTTGTGTACTTCGCGCCCAAGGCAGGCGATCTGCTGATGTGGGAAAGCTGGCTTCGTCACGAAGTGCCGCCCAACCGCGCCGCCTCGCCGCGCATCTCGGTGAGCTTCAACTATCGTCTCGGATAGACCATGTCCGGCGCCCGATACGGCGCCGCTTCTGGCGCCGTTCACGCTGTCAGATCCGGCGCCAAATACGGCGCCAATTTTGGCGCCAGCTTGCGGCGGGTAGTGCGCTAACCTCAAATCTTGCGGGATATCAGCGGTAGGGCCGGTCGTGCGGCCCGGGCGCTACCGGCGGCGCCAGACGTGGCGCCGGATGTGGCGCCGGATGTGATGACACGTTGGCGCCGGTGACGGCGCCAACTCTGGCGCCGCATCCGGCGCCGGTCGTGGCGCTACCGGTGTTTCACGTGAAACAGCACTACTTCAGATTGGCGGCGAAGAAATCCAGCGTGCGTTGGTTCGCCTTCGCTGCATCACCGGCGTCATAGTGCTTGCCCCCGACACGCGCGAAAGCGTGGTCGCGGCCGGGATAGGAATGCAGCGTGAAAGGCGGCTTCGACAAAGCCGCGCGTATCTTCGCCTGGCTGTCCTTCGAGACGAAGCCGTCTTCCTCCGCGATGTGAAGCAACACGGGGTTCTTCGCGTTTCCGGCCTCGCCGAGATAGCTGTCGATCGCCACGCCGTAATACCCAACCGACGCGTCGATATCGGTCCGCACCCCCGTCAGATAGGCCAGCAATCCGCCGAGGCAGTAGCCGACCGCGCCGGCCTTCGCATGGCCCTGCGCCCGAACCCAATCGATCGTCGCCTGGATATCCTCAACGCCCGCGTCGGCCTTGAACGCCTTGAACAGTTCGAACGCCTTCGCCCATTCCTCATCGGTCTGGTCGGTGATGTCGATGCCGGGCTCGATGCGCCAGAACAGGTCCGGACATACCGCGGTATAACCTTCGCTTGCGAGCCAGTCGGCCACGCCACGCATCACCGCGTTCACGCCGAAAATCTCCTGGATCACCACAATCGCGGGGCCCTTGGCGCCACCGCTTGCGGGCTCGGCGACATAGGCGCTGAAGCTTCCATCCTTGCCCTTGATTGTGACGGTGCGGCCCATGGAATCCTCCTGCTGGCGAGATGCTCCGGCGAGTTGTAGTGCTGGCGGTCTCAGGCGCAACCAATATGGATGCCGATACGGATGATGCCGGCGTGACGGGACCAGACCGCGTGACAGACACGATCATCGCGCTCGCCAGCGGCGCCGGCCGCGCCGGCGTGGCGGTCATACGCGTGTCGGGGCCGGGCGCGCTGGGCGTCCTGTCCGCGCTCAGCGACGGCCCGCTGCCGAAGCCGCGCCGCGCCGTCGTGCGTCGCCTTGGGTATGACCAGCACTACCTCGACGAAGCCATGGCCGTCGTGATGCCCGGACCTGAAAGCTATACCGGCGAAGACGTGGTCGAACTTCACGTCCATGGCGGCCCGGCCATTATCGACGCCGTGTTGGGCGCGGCGATGAAGACCCGCCTCTGCCGCATGGCCGAGCCCGGCGAGTTCACCCGCCGCGCCTTCGACAATGGCCGCATGGATCTCACCCAGGCCGAAGCCATTGGCGATCTTATCGACGCCGAAACCGAAGGCCAGCGCCGTCAGGCCGCCCGGCTCTACCAGGGCGAAGCCGCCAGAACCTTTGAAGGCTGGCGCGGCCAGCTCATGGGTGCGATGGCTGCGCTGGAGGCGGGTATCGACTTCCCGGATGAGGCGGATGTGCCCGAGGATGTCTATATGCGCGCCTTGGCGCCCATAGAGACGCTGGCGGCCGATCTGGAGCAGGCGCTAGGAGATTCCGGCCGCCTCCGCGCCGTGCGCGAGGGGTTTCGCGTGGCGATCCTGGGTCCGCCGAACGCGGGTAAGTCCAGCCTGATAAACGCGCTGGCCCGCCGGGAAGCTGCGATCGTCTCGGAACTACCGGGTACGACCAGGGATATTGTCGAGGTAAGGCTGGTTCTGGCCGGTTTTCCCGTCTGGATTGCCGATACGGCAGGCCTGCGCGAAACCGCCGACGCCATAGAAGCGGAAGGCGTCCGCCGTGCCTTGGCGCGGGCCGAGGATGCCGATCTGCGCATCTGGGTCCGCGACGCCTCGCTGGGCGTGGAAACCACGACCAGAGATGTTTCACGTGAAACATCACCCCGACCCGGCGATCTGATCGTCCTCAACAAGATCGACCAGACCGCCACCGCCCCTCGCGAGCCCGGGGCCCATGCTGTCAGCGCCAAAACCGGAGCAGGCATCGCTGATCTGGAACGCCGCCTGACCGCCATCGTCCGCGAACGGCTGGAGACGGAGGAGGCCCCGCTGGTCACGCGCGCCCGCCATCGCGGGCTGGTGGAGGAGGCGCTCGGCCACCTCGAACGCGCCATCGAGGGCGCCAGGATTGGCGTTGGCCCCGAACTCTTGGCGGAAGACCTCCGCATGGCCGCCCGCGCGCTGGGCCGGATCACCGGCGCGGTCGACGCCGAGGATCTGCTCGACCTGATCTTCGGCGAGTTCTGCATCGGAAAATAGCGGGCGGTCCTCGCCGGTTTGTTTCACGTGTAACACCTGCCGCCCTGTGAGCATCCCCTCGACGGGGGCGTCCGGCTCCCCTAAATGACGGGCCCGAGAGCGAGTCCCATGAGCGATTTCACGGACACCTTTGACGTCATCGTCATTGGCGGCGGCCATGCCGGAGCCGAGGCTGCGGCTGCCGCGGCCCGCTTTGGCGCGCGCACGGCGCTGGTCACCCACAAGCTGTCCACAATCGGGGAAATGTCCTGTAACCCGGCCATTGGCGGGCTGGGCAAGGGGCATCTGGTCCGCGAGGTCGACGCCCTCGACGGGGTGATGGGCCGCGCCGCTGACCGGGGCGGCATCCAGTTCCGCATGCTCAACCGCTCGCGTGGGCCCGCCGTACGGGGCCCCCGGACCCAGGCGGACCGCAAACTCTACCGCGAGGCGGTGCAGGACATTCTCCGCGAATATCCCAACCTCGCTCTGATCGAGGACGGGGTCGAAGACCTGATCGTCGAGAATGGCCCCAGCGGTCAGCAAAGGGTCGCCGGGGTTGTTGGCCTGTCCGGCCGCCGCTGGGCCGCCGGGGCGGTGGTGGTCACCACGGGCACTTTTCTGAAGGGCCTGATCCATATCGGTGAGAAACGTATCCCCGCCGGCCGGGTGGGCGAGGCTCCCGCCGTGGGCCTGTCCGACCGGCTCTATGGCCTGGGCCTCCAGATGGGCCGCCTGAAGACCGGCACCCCGGCCCGCCTCGACGCCACCACGATCGACTGGGACGGTCTCGACATGCAGGCCGCCGACCCGGACCCCGTGCCGTTCTCCTTCCTGACCGACAAGATCACCACGCCCCAGATCTCCTGCGGCATCACCTGGACCAGCACCGAGGTGCACAAGGTGATCGGCGACAACCTCAACCGCTCGGCCGTCTATTCCGGGGCCATCGCCGGACGGGGCCCCCGCTATTGCCCCTCCATCGAGGACAAGGTGAAGCGCTTCGTCGACCGCGACCGCCACCAGATCTTCCTGGAGCCTGAAGGCCTGCCGGGAACCGAATACGGCGACACCGTCTATCCCA
>CAZJZQ010000177.1:0-5177 GCA_964550535.1 uncultured Rhizobium sp. | reverse complement strand
ATGCCGCGTACTTCCTGCAGGAGCAGGACATGACGCGGCATGGCTTTCGCGCTCGGCGAAGATCGAGACGAGCACGTTGGCGCCGCTCACCTCGTCTTTCGACGACGACTCGACATGCAGCACGGCGCGCTGCACCACGCGCTGGAAAGCGGCGGTGGGATGCACCTGTCCGCCATCGTCAACGACAAAGCTGGCGCAGTCATTGTCGAGATAATGCGTCAGGTCCCGGCGCAGCTTCTCGACGTCCACCTTGCAGGCGGTCATCACTTCGGCTGCGTCTTCGTCCTCGGTGAGAGCCAGCAGCAGGTGCTCCAGCGTCGCATACTCGTGCTTGCGGTCGCCGGCCAGTTGCATCGCGCGTTCGATGGCGCGTTCAAGGCTGGGGGTGAGTGACGGCATGCGTGTCTCTAATCCTCACGTTCCATAGTGCATTGAAGGGGATGTTCGCTGCGCCGCGCAAGGTCCATGACCTGCGAGACTTTGGTTTCGGCCACTTCGTACGGATAAACCCCACATACCCCCACGCCGTAGTTGTGGACGTGCAGCATGATCCGCGTCGCCTCCTCCCGGGACTTCTGGAAGAAGTGTTCCAGGATAAGGACGACGAACTCCATCGGGGTGTAATCGTCGTTCAGCAGCAGCACCCGGTACATCGACGGCTTCTTCGTCCTCGGCTTCGCCTGGGTGGCGACGCCGAGTTCCTTGGTCCGGCCGGGGGGCTGCTTGTCCGCCATTACATCCTGCTGGGGCGATCGGATCGCCGGTTCTGAGTCGTGCGAGGTTTAACACCCCGACGCCACCGGCATTAGATATTCATCCTGAGCCAAGGTGAAAGGGGTTCGCCCCGTTTCGGTCCAACTCGGATGGTAAAGATTGCTCAACCGGCGGATTCGCGCGCCTGACGGCCCCTACAACGATCTTGCACGGTTCATGCACAGTTCAGGACCGAACTGCCAATATAGGCAGCCTGACAGGGACTTTGGGAAGAAACGAACTGCACATCGCCGGGTCAGAACTCCAGAAAATGTACCTGGAACTGCCGTTAGGGGATGACGCGAGTTAAGCATTCTGTAAGGTCGAGATCGGACCCTCGTCCATTGATCCGTCTTGTAGAGTGCCCCGGATAGAGGATTCAGCGCACGCATGAAGACGCCTGTTCTGGTTTCAATCATTCGACAGGCGTCATTGGCGCTTGCCCTTGTGTGCGCGGCGATCTCGCCGGCATGGGCGGCGAAGTACGCCTCTATCGTCGTTGACCTTGAAACATCAGAGATTCTCCATTCCCGCAGCGCGGATGAGGAGCGTTACCCCGCGTCTCTGACGAAGGTAATGACCCTGTATATGGTGTTCGACGCGCTGGACGCGGGAACGCTGAAACTGACCGACAAGATGCCAGTCTCGAAATTCGCCGCGGGGCAGCAGCCGTCCAAGCTGGGCCTGAAATCCGGCTCGACCATCAAGGTCGAGGACGCCATCCGCGCCCTGGTGACCAAGTCCGCCAACGACGTAGCCGTCGTGTTCGCCGAAAAGCTAGGCGGCTCGGAATCCAAGTTCGCGACCAAGATGACCGCCAAGGCCAAGGAACTCGGCCTCCAGAACACCACCTTCCGGAACGCTTCGGGCCTGCCCGACAAGCGCCAGACCACCACGGCCCGCGACATGGCGAAGCTGGCCGAGGCCATCTTCATCGATCACAAGGACCGCTACGCCTATTTCTCGACCGAACACTTCGTGTTCGCGAAGCGCCGGTACGACAACCACAACACCCTGCTGAAGAACGTGAAAGGCGTGGACGGAATCAAGACCGGCTACACCAACGCGTCCGGCTACAACCTGATGACCTCCGCCGAGCGTGACGGCCACCGTGTCGTGGCCGTGATGATGGGCGGCACGACGGGCCGTTCCCGCGATGCGCACGTCACCGACCTGCTGGAAGCCGCCTTCCTCGAAATCCAGGGCGTTCCGGCCACCGAAATGGCCGACATCCGCTCGCGCATTTCCTTCGGCGAGGCCGCCAACGCCTCCGCCGACGATCTGGCCGCACAGCAGCTCAAGAAGTTCGCCGAAGCGGACGCCGCCCTCGTCTCATTCACGGAGTCCAGGGAAGAAGATGTCTTTGAAAGCGATCTGGCTCAGGGCGACTCGGAATACGCTGGCGACGTCATCGGCGACCTGATCGGCTCTATGAACGCCAGGGCGACCCCGGAAGCCCTCGAAGAAGCGCTCACCGCAGCCGGCTCGCCCCAGGTCTTCTAGATTTTCAGCTGAACTCCAACATGGAAACGGCCCCGCGAGGGGCCGTTTTTCTTATGTCAGAACGCGATTTCCCTGCCCTCAAGGCCGGGTAGTTTCAGCACGATCAACAGATCGCGGATCTCCTGCCGCGCCGCCACATGGCTCATCGTGAAAGCCACGCCCGAGCCCGCATCCGTCAGGTCCAGCAGCGACAGCCCCATGGGGAAGAGCTCGCGATAGATCACGCGCTCCGACAGTCCCGGCGCAATGCGGAAACCGATACGGCGGGAGAGGTTGTCCAGCGCCTCGCCTACGCGTTGCTTGTTCTTGGCGTCCAGCGGCGACATGCGGTTGCGCATGACGATCCAGTCGATGGGCTTGCGGCTGGTCTGCGCCTTCTTCTTCCGGCAGTCCCACACCAGCTCCGCATAATAACTCGGCCGCGCGACCTCCAGCGTCTGCGGGTCCACATCGCCCAGCAGATCGAAGTCGACGAAGCTGTCGTTCAGCGGCGTCACCAGCGTATCGGCCGCCGAATGCGCGGTGCGCGACAGGAAGGTGTCGCCGCCGGGCGCGTCCACGATGATGAAGTTGGCGCGCTCCGAAAGCCGCCTCAGGCTCTCGTCGAAATGCTTCGCCTCTTCCGCCTCGGCCGCGTCCAGATCGCGCGCCTGGCTGGCGTCGATACGCACCATTTCCGGCATGGAAAGTTGAGCGCCCGTATTCCGTATCCAGCGCGCACGGTTTTCGAGATAACGCGACAGGCTGCGCTGGCGCACGTCGAGATCGAGCACGCCAACCTTCATGCCCATCCGCATCAGCGCGATCGACAGGTGCATGGAGACGGTCGATTTGCCCGCCCCGCCCTTCTCGTTGCCGACCACGATGGTGTGGGCAAGCCGCGCCGGTGTTTCCGCCTCGCGCTCCAACGATGCGCCTGGAGCTGCTGAACTCATGAAACCCTCTGGCAATTACGCGGCCCGCAGCGGAATGAATCCACGCGAGGACCCCGCCAGCGCCGATAGTTCGACGCAAAGCGCTTTCGCTGTTGCATCGCCTGTCTCCGCCCCTCCCGTCAAATGGACAATCATGTCGCCCGCCCGGTAACGGGGAGAGGCGCCTGTGAATTCCACCGGGGTAGCCTGAGGGCGAGAGAGATAACGCACAAGGTCGGTTTCAAAGAACAGCCTTGAAGCCGCATCGGCGGAAAGGTGAACAACCCCCGGCGCAATAATCGCAGTCAACCCCGGGGCATCCGCGGAATCCCCGGACCGATCCGGCAACGGCCCCATCAGGGCCAGAGCACGTTTCAGTTCGGTAATGTTGTTGTCCAGCCGGGTCAGCGCGATGTCCAGTTCGTCCATCCGGACGGCCTCGGTCTCCGCCAGGCTGACGCCTCCGGTATTGTCGCGCTCGACAGGCGGATCGCCTAGTCTCGGCTGCGCGAGGGCGCCCGCTCCAGCCCCGCCCAGACGGGCGCAAGCGCACACCACGAAAGCGGCCACGGCAATGGCGGCCAGCCGGACATAGTTTACGATGAGTTGCTTCATTTCCGAAGGATCGGCCTGTCCGGTTAAGACGGCGTTGATTTGTGCCCGGCAGCGGGATTAGAAGCGCGCCGGCCGCAGTTGTGGGGCGCGGAATCATTGGTGCGCGCTGGTATCATCCGGCGCAGGGTGAAGGCGGGTCCATGCCAAAACGTCCGGCGGTCACCATCGCCCGCTCGCGCAAGGAAGCACGGGAGTGGCGCCGCGCCATGGCGGCGGAGGGCAAGCGCGTCGCCTTCGCCCCCACCATGGGCGCCCTGCATGATGGCCATGTCAGCCTCATCCGCATCGGACTCGAGAAAGCCGACATCGCCGCCTCGTCGATTTTCGTGAACCCCACCCAATTCGCCGCCAACGAAGATTTCTCCACCTACCCCCGCACCGAGGAGCAGGACATCGAGAAGCTCGCCGCTGCGGGCTGCACCTTCATCTACTGCCCCGCCGCCAGCGAGATCTATCCGCCCGGCGACTCGACGCGCGTTCTCGTGAAAGACCTCTCTCCGATTCTCGAAGGCGAAGTGCGTCCGCATTTCTTTGAAGGCGTCGCCACCGTCGTCTCGCGCCTCTTCCTCCACCTCGCGCCCGACGTCGCCGTCTTCGGAGAGAAAGACTACCAGCAGCTCCTCGTCATCCGCCGCATGGTGCAGGACCTCGGCTTCCCGATCGAGATCTGCGGCGGCCCCACCATCCGCGAACCCGACGGCCTCGCCATGTCCTCGCGCAACGCCTACCTCTCGCTCGACGAACGCACGCGCGCCGC
This sequence comes from uncultured Rhizobium sp., assembly GCA_964550535.1. GTDB lineage: Bacteria > Pseudomonadota > Alphaproteobacteria > Caulobacterales > Hyphomonadaceae > UBA7672. Next base: position 635 of record CAZJZQ010000177.1, on the reverse strand, counting down.
CGCGCTGCCCCAGGCGATGTTCCGCGCCGCCGCGCGCATCGAAGCGGGCGATCCCATCCGCGCCGCCTGCGACGATGCGAAGTCCGCGCTGCTCGCCGCCGGCTTCACGTCTATCGACTACATTGAGGCCCGCCGCGCCGACACGCTCGCCCCCTTCGGCGCCGCCACCGCCCCCCCCGGCGTCACCGGGCGCCTCCTCGTCGCCGCCCGCAACGGCAAAACCCGCCTCATCGACAACACCCCCTTCCAACGCCGCAACGGCGAAGCAAAATAGACAAGCCCCCAACCTGCCCCTCTCCCGCAAAGCGGTAGGGTGAGCCGCATCGCGGCGAACATCCGAAGGCCGCTGTGGCGAGCCGCAAGGGAAGACAGCAGAGCAAAACCACGCCGAAAATTCCGGGGGGAATTTCCTCCCCCATGCGCAGCGTGGGGGAGGTGGATCGCCGCGTCTTCGCGGCGAGACGGTGGAGGCCGCCGCCGGCAGCCCGGTCAACCGAAGGACAAATTGAACCGCGAGAATTTTCTTCCCCAACCAATTCAATCCCTTCGCAGCGAACCCCGCACAAAAATCGCAGGATAGCCCCTCATTTCTCCGGCGGAGACTCCAACAGCCCCATACTGGCCTCGCCCTGATG
>CAZJZQ010000176.1:0-5204 GCA_964550535.1 uncultured Rhizobium sp. | reverse complement strand
CCCGATCATGGTGGCGGCGGTCTGCGCCGACATCCTGGCCCGCACCCTGGAGCGCTGCGGCGTCAAGACTGAGATCCTGGGCTTCACCACGCGCGCCTGGAAGGGCGGCTCGTCACGCGAGGACTGGCTGAAGGCCGGCAAGCCCGCCCAGCCGGGGCGGCTGAACGACTTGCGCCATATCATCTACAAGGCCGCCGACGCCCCCTGGCGCCGGGCGCGGCGCAATCTCGGCCTGATGATGCGCGAGGGGCTGCTGAAGGAGAACATCGACGGCGAGGCGCTGCTGTGGGCGCATGACCGTCTGATGGCGCGGCCGGAACAGCGCAAGATCATGATGGTGATTTCCGATGGCGCGCCGGTCGATGACTCGACGCTGTCGGTGAACGTCGGCAACCCGCTGGAGAAGCACCTGCGCGAAGTGATCGCGCATATCGAGGGCGTCTCGCCGGTGGAGCTGATCGCTATCGGCATCGGCCATGACGTGACGCGCTGGTATCGCCGCGCGGTGACGATCGTCGACGCCGAACAGCTTGGCGGAGCGATGACGGACAAGCTGGCTGAACTGTTCGCGGAAGAGGGCGCACGGCAGGGGAGGGAAAGCGCGAAGACGCGCGAGCCTCCGCGGCGAGGTCCGGCGCCGTCAATCGGCAAGGACGCGGCCGTCGCAGCGGAGCGCGCCGTGAAGAAGACGACTTTTGAGGAAGTCGCTCGTGGGCGCCGGTAGGGCGGCGCATCCTGCGCGCTTATTTGCAGCGCGCTTTCTTCGTTCCGTGTCGCCGGGTGTCTTTGCGGCGGCGTTGCTGGCGGCATGTGCGGCGAGTCCGGCGCGCGGGCCAGACGCAGTTGGGGACGTAGCGCCTGTTGTTCAAGGTGATCCACTCGGCGATCTGATTAAAGATCGGACGGAAACGGTTGAGCCTGCGCCGGAGGCGGAGCCGACGCCCGCTGAGCCCGTGACGCCAGGAGTGCAGCGTGCCGATACCCTGGGCGCCTATCTCGCGGATTTGCGCGGAGAGTCATGCCCGGCTGGCGTGCGCAAGACAGAGCCGGATGCCCTTCCCATGACCGTGCGGCGTGTGCTGTTGCAGACGATCAACCCATCGCGGAAGAAGGTAGGTGAGTTGAATTTTATCGGCGGATTCCATCTCGCCAGCAGCGACGAGCGGTTTGGCGGGTTGTCGGGTCTTGCCGTGATGACGGACGGCAATCTTTTATCGGTGTCCGATCAGGGCGACATGGTCTGGATCGATCTGGACAAGGATGGCGTGGCGCCGGTGGCCGCACGCATTGCGCCGCTGAAGGATGCGGCGGGCGGCGTGCTGCGCGGCAAGGCGGATGGCGACGCCGAAGGACTGGCCTTCAACGATGGCGTGGCGCTGGTGTCGTTTGAGCGCAATCATCGCGTGCTCGCCTATGACATCGGCGCGTGTGGCGCGGCGGCGCGCGGGGCGCCGGTTGTGCGCGACGGTTATGGCGGTGCGATCTCCACGGCGTTCGAGGCGGCGGGCATCGGCGTGACGCCAAATGCGGGGCCCGAGCCGCTGGCGGTGACGCGCAACTGGTATCTGTTCACGGGGCTGGAAACGAAAGCGGACGGGGCGAGTCCATTGTCGGCGCGCCCGATCGAGGCGGCGCCGGAATTCCGCCTGCGGCTGGGCCGCAGCGCGCCGGAGTTCGTGGGGTTGGATGTTCTGCCGGGCGATGTGGACGGGAAGAGCGTGCGCGTCTTCTCTCTGCACCGTGCGAGCAATCCCCTGTCGGGCAATGCGATCACCATTATCGAGACGCGGTTCGAGCGGTGGCTGGACGAGAGCCGCATTCCGGCGCGCGTGGTGAGCGAGATCAACGAACGTTCGCACTATCGCTATCGCGCGCGGGAGAGCCGCACGCTGGCGCAGATGAATGTGCTTTTCACCATCGACAATTTCGAGGGGCTGGCCGCGAAGCCGCTGCCGGGCGGCGGCGTGCGGCTCTACGTGATCTCGGACGACAATTTTTCCGGCAGCCAGCGAACGCTGCTGTTCGTGTTCGATCTTCCTGCGTGATGGCGGCTCGCCCCGGCGGAGGCGTTCCGCCGGGACTATACGGATCAGCCGCCCTGATCAGACTGCGGGCGTGACGACAGTTTCGCTGGTCTCGCGGTTGACGCGGCATTCGACCGTGGCCTTGGCGCCATCGGTTCTGGTAACGCGGACCTGGAACACGATGGAGCCGTTCGACAGCGCGGTGTCGTTCTTGCGCACCTTGGCGGACTTGTTGGCCGCGTCGGCGGCGACGGCGGCCTGCTCGCAGATGCGTTCGCCCTTGGGAATCGAGAGTTCAGCGAAGGCCGGCGCTGCGGCGGTCAGAGAAAGAGCGGCGAGGATGACGAGGGAGGAAACAGTTTTCATATCGGCGGTCCTTTTTTCTTTTTATCCGGCGATGGAGAGGCGCCGGTGAGCCGACTAGACGGCGTCAACTGGACAGTGTCAAGTTGACGCGCAGGGCATTTCTGACGTCGCGGCCGCCTTTGAGCTTCAACTTTCCGTGTCGCCGGTCACGGCGGGGCAGCGTCCTGCCCGGCGCTCGCCTAGTCTCCCCGCCAAGGCCCGTATTTCCTGAAAAGCGAGATCCCTCATGGATGCGAGAGTGAAGACCCAGGCCGGTGCGATGGCTGGCGCTGCGGATGGCGCGGTGAAGCCGACGCAGGCGATGCTCGATCTCTACAATGACTATGCCCACGATGTGATCGACCGGCGCACTTTCATGGACCGGTTGTCGAAGTATGCGGTGGGCGGCGTGACGCTGGCGATGCTGACCGAAGTGCTGATGCCGAAATATGCGTCCGCGTTGCAGGTGGCGGAAAACGACAGCCGCATCATCGCGGAGCGTGTCGAGTATGACTCGCCCGAAGGCGCGGGGAAGCAGGGCAAGAAGATGGGCGCGTATGTCGTGCGGCCCGCGACGGGTCCGGCGAAGCTGCCCGCGCTGCTGATCGTGCATGAGAACCGCGGGCTGAATCCGCATGTCGCGGATGTGGCGCGGCGGGCGGCGCTGTCCGGCTTTCTCGCATTTGCGCCGGACGCGCTCTATCCGCTGGGCGGCTATCCCGGGACGGATGACGAGGGGCGCACGATGCAGGCCAGCCGGAACGGGCCGGAGATGCTGGAGGACTTTGTCGCGGCGGCGCGCCTGCTGCTGACGCATCCGCATTCCAACGGCAAGGCCGGCGTGACCGGCTTCTGCTATGGCGGCGGGGTGAGCAATCAGGTGGCGATCCGCGTGCCGGAGATTTCTGCCGCTGTCCCTTATTATGGCGCGGCGGGAGCTGCGGAGGATGCGGGCAAGGTGAGGGCGCCGGTCTTCGTCGTGCTGGCCGAGAATGACGAGCGGGTGAATGCCGGCTATCCCGCATGGGAGGCGGCGCTGAAGGCTGCGGGCAAATCCGTCAGCGTGAAAACCTATCCGGGCACCATGCATGGCTTCCACAATGACACCACGCCGCGCTTCGAGCCGGAGCAGGCGCGGCTGGCGTGGAATGACACGCTGTCCTTCTTCTACAAGCATCTGGTCTAGATTCATCCTCGGCGTCCTCTTCGCCGATCTGGGGAGAGTTGCATGAACTGCAAGTCCTTGCTCGCGGCGCCCGCCGCGATGGTTGCGTTATTGTTGCTGGCTGCGTGCGGCGGGGCGGAAGAGGCGCCGGAGGCGGAAACGCCCGCTGCTGACGCCGCGCCCGAAGCGGTGCCAGAAGCTGTGCCCGAAGCTGTGCCCGAAGCGGTAAACGGCTGGCGTGAATATCCGCTGCGCGATGGCGTGATCGGCATTCGCGCGGCGGCGTGGCGCACCGATACGGTTGATGTGCCGGTGCCGGGCAATGGCGGGTGGCTTGAATACAAGCTGGAGATGAAGAAGGGAGACACCGTCCTCTATTCGATAAGCTATGAGGGGCTGGAGCATCCTGGCCTGATGACGGTGGAGTTCCATGGTCACACCGGGAAGGACGCCAGCGGCGTGGGCGACCTGATGTTCTACTCCAAGACCGGCGGCGTCACGGAGCATGGCGTGTTCACCGCGCCATGGGATGGAGTTCATGGCTGGTATCTGAAGAATGACGGCGCGACCCAAGCCACGGCGAAGATCAATCTCGCCGGTTTTTATGAGGTGAAGGGCGTGTCGGGGCCGTGATTTAGCGGCGTTTCACGGTTGCGGCGTGCGTTCCAGCACGCCGCCATCGACCAGGCATTTCCAGGCGTCTTCCGCCGTCTCCGCATAGGAGAAGAGGTTGAGGTCTGATGCGGCGATCGTGCCGTGTTCGACAAAGGCCTCGAAGCGGATGATCGAACGCCAGTAACTCTCGTCGAACAGGACGACGGGAATCTCCGGCATTTTCTGCGTCTGGCGCAGGGTGAGGAGTTCGAACAACTCGTCCATCGTGCCGAAGCCGCCGGGAAACACCACCAGCGCATTGGCGCGCATGGCGAGGTGCATCTTGCGCATCGCGAAATAGTGGAAGCGGAAGGTCAGCTCCGGCGTGGTCCAGGAGTTGGGCTCCTGTTCGTGCGGCAGCGTGATGTTGAAGCCGATGGTGGGAGCGCCCGCTTCGGCCGCGCCGCGATTGGCGGCTTCCATCAGGCCGGGGCCGCCGCCGGTGGCGATCACGTTGCGGCGCGGACGTTCATTGGCGCGCAGTGCGCCGCCGCGCTCGGAGACGATGCGGCCAAGCTTCTGCGCTTCGGCATACCAGCGGTTGTGCGGCGGCTCGCCGTCATTGCGGATGCGCGCGGAGCCGAAAACGACGATGGTGGAGGCGACGCCCCAGTTGCGCAGCGCTTCCTCCGCCTTGGCGTATTCGAGTTGGAAGCGCACGCCGCGCATGGAATCGCCGAGCAGGAAATCCTGGTCGAGCGCGGGCAGGCGATAGGAGGGCGAGGCCATCTGCGAGGTGTTGACTGCGGGCGCAGGCGTGGGCGGCAGGCCCGGCGGCGGCTGTGCGGGGTCCTCGCGCTTTTGCGGCGGCGCGTGTTTCACTGCGGCCTTGCTGACGGGGGCGGCTGACGATTTGCGTGGGATTTCGGTCATGCGCTGGTGCTAGCGGCTGAAGGCGGCGCTGTCATCCCTGTTCGCCTTTGCGTGGTGATGTGGTGCGGTTCGTTTTTCGACAGACGATGTGCGCGCCGCCGGAACGCATGCGTCCGCGATCTCGCGGGCGGGGGCCTGCGAGG
>CAZJZQ010000175.1:0-5297 GCA_964550535.1 uncultured Rhizobium sp. | reverse complement strand
TTGTGGTCGTAGCCGACCGATCCGCCGGATGCGAATGCGTCGTCGAGCCAGAAGCTGGCGTCTTTCGACAGGCCGTTGGCGATGTCGGAGAAGCTGGCGGTGCCCTTGTCGGCGGCGACGACGAGATAGGGGTCTGCGTCCTCCCACGCCACCACGCGTTCGGGCGGGACGATCTTGCCGTCGACGATGTTGTCGGTGATCTGCAACAGGGCGCCGACGAAGGTTTTGTACGCCTCGACGCCCGCCGCCTGTACGGCTTCGCGCGCGCCGCCCACGGGCAGGCGTTTGGGATAGAAACCGCCTTTCGAGCCCACGGGCACAATCACGGCGTTCTTCACCTGCTGCGCTTTCACGAGGCTCAGGACTTCGGTGCGGAAGTCGTCGCGGCGGTCGGACCAGCGCAGGCCGCCGCGTGCGACGGGGCCGAAACGCAGGTGGACGCCTTCCACCTCCGGCGACCACACGAAAATCTCGCGATAGGGGCGCGGCGCGGGCAGGGGATCGGCCTCGTGGCTGGCGATCTTGATCGCGATGTGGCGGGACTGCGCGCCGGTGTTTTCGCGCATGTAGAAGTTTGTCCGCACGCAGGCCCGAACCAGCGTCGCCAGCCGCCGCAGCACACGGTCGGCGTCAAGCGTGGCGACCGCGTCGAGCTGCTGGTTCAGCGTGCCGATCAGCGGCGCTGATTCCGCCTCGCGCTCATCGCGGCTCTGGCCGGCGGCGGGATCGAAGCGCACCGCGAACAGTTTGAGGATGTTGGCCGCGATCTCCGGATGATCGCGCAGCGCCGCAACCTGCACGGGCTCGGACGAATCCAGCCCGGACTGGCCGCGATACCGGCACAGTGTGCGCAAGAGCGCGGCGGACCGCCAGCCGACGCCCAGCGCCACGACGAGACTGTTGAAATGATCGTTCTCGGTGACCCCGGTCCAGATCGCGCCGAAGGCGGCCTCGAACCGCCGGTCCAGACGCCGCCCGCCCGGTCCGCGCTGGATGCCGAGATCGTGGACATAGACGGTGCGCTCGCTCGACCCGTCGCCGGACGAGAGGTGCACGGGATAGCCGTACTCCGCCTGCACCCGCAGGCCCATGCGCTCCAGCAACGGCACGATGTCGGACAGGTCCAGCGGCGTGTCGCGATGATAGATTTTCACGTGCGAGAGCGTGTCCATGTCATCGCCCCATACGCGCGCGCGCAGCTGGGCGGCGTCGGGCAGGCTGGCGATGGCGGACAGATCGGCCAGCGCTTCATGCGGCGTGAAGGCTTCGCGATAGGCGGTGTTGAAGCGCGAGCCGGAGACCATCGCCATGTCGGCGCCGGCGCTGCGCGCCTCCCGCGCCAGCGCCTCTTCCCAGCTTTCAAACAGCGCCGCCATTTGCAGGTCGAGCGTGTCCTCGTCGGGTTCGGGGTGCCCGCGGCTGACGCCGATGATGAAGTGGACGCGCGCCAGCGGGCCGTCGCCGAAATACGGGTAAAAGGCTGACGCCCGCCCGCCATACGCATCCGCCAGCATGCGGTGCGCCCGCGCGCGCAGGTGCGAGTTGAACGCATCGCGCGGCGTGTAGAGCAGGGCGGAGACATAGCGGTCGAACCGGTCGCGCCGGATGAACAGGCGCGTGCGCGGGCGGATTTGCAGATGCAGGATGCCGCTGGCGATGCGCGTCAGATCGTCTTCCGAAATCTGGAACAGCTCGTCGCGCGGATAGGTCTTCAGGATCGCGTCGAGGCGTTTCATGGAGTAGCGTGAATTGCCGCCCATCGCCTGCTTCACGCGTTCGATCTTGCGGCGGATCAGCGGCACTTCGGCGGCGTCGCGGGTATAGGCTTCGGAGGTGAACAGGCCGGTGAATCGCGTCTCGCCGATCACCTCCCCCTTCGCATCATACCGCTTCACGCCGATATAATCGGCATAAGTGCGGCGGTGGACGCGCGAAACGAAATTGGCCTTCGCCACGATGACTGGCGACGGCTCGTTGAGGAACGCCCGGATGGCGGGTGTGAGCACGCTGGGCTCGGACGCGCGCGACAGGACGTTGCGCGAAAAATCGCGCAGCACGCCGAGGCCGGATTCCGCATCGACCTCAGGCTCTTCGTTGGCGAGGTCGCCGCTGGCGGTCAGTGCGAACGTGTAGTCGCGGGCGCCGAGGAAGGTGAAATTCTCGATCAGCCAGTCGAGGAAGGCCTGCGCCTCGGCGATTTCGTCCGCCCGTTCGGGGCGTTGGGCGGCGACGCGCGACAGGCTCTCCGACGCGGCTTGCATGCGCTCGCGCATGGCGGCGTGGTCGGCGTTCACCACCGTCACGTCCTCGAACGTCGTCTCCAGTCGCGCCTGAAGACCGGTGCGCTGCGCCTCGTCCAGCGGCGAGAGGTGGATCTGGATCAGCGAGCGCGGCCCGTCCGCCTCCTGCACGATGGGGTGCAGCACGGCGCGCACTTCGATCCGCGCCTCCTGACAGGCTGCGATCGAGCTATCGACGAGGAAGGCGGCGTCGGGTCCGGCGATTTCCGCGACGTCGAGCGCAAGTTCGCGGCCGTCCTCGCCGGTGGCGCGGCGCACGCGGATGGCGCGGCCGTGCGGCGGCGTCTTCGCCGCCTTGCGCGCCTGCTGGCCGAAACTCCACAGATCGAACGCCAGGCTGGCCGCATCCTGCACGGTCAGCGTCAGGAAATCCTCGATGAAGGCGTCCTGCCAGTATTGCTTCAGGAAGGCCGGCAGTGCGTCAGGCTCCCGGCCGTCATCCCGCTGCGGCGCCATGCGTCTGGCCGCCGCGAGGAAATTGTCGAGGGAAAAGGCCTGGTCCGTGTGTTGTGTCAAATCTTGCCCCGGATCGTGAATGATCGCCGGCGTCAGGAGAGCTAGACCTGCCCGCCGCCGCCGCGCAACCCCCTGCGGGCGCACAACGCGCGTTACAGGTGATACGCTGGCGGCCTGGCCAAACCGCCTTCCGCAGCTGTTCAACGCTTCACGACGGGCTCGCCCGTGTTCAGCGGGGCGGGCGGCGGAGGCAGGTCTGACTCATCGTCCGCTTCGCTTCGTCCCGGGTTCCCGTCGTCCGACAGGATGACGGCGACCCAGCGCGCGCCGGGAATCTGGTTCAGGACGATCATGACCAGCACCGTCAGCGGCGCGGACAGGAACATGCCGGGCAGTCCCCACAACGCGCCCCACACGGCCAGCGACAAGAGCACGACCAGCGCCGATATGTTCAGGCTTTCGCCCATCATGCGGGGACCGAGGAAGTTCCCGATCACGAACTGCCACACGCTGACGCCGAGGAAGACGAGAACGGCGCACCACATCGGGTCGGCGGGCATCCAGCTGGGCCAGAAAGGCTGCGCGATGGCGAACAACGCCGGAAGAATGGGCGCCAGCAGCGATCCGATGGTGGGAATATAGTTCAGGATAAAGATCACGAACGCCCAGAACAGCGCGTTATCCAGCCCCAGCGCCAGAATGGTGGCGTAGGTGAGGGCGGTGGTGATGATCGACAACGCCGTCTGCACCCACAGATACTGTTCCATGGCGCGGCGCACTTCCTCGCTGACCCGCCGCGCCCGCTCGCGCCCGTCATGGAAGGGGTAGAGCCGGTCCAGCTTCATCGAGAAGGTGGCGGAGGTGGAGTAGAGGAAGATGATATAGATGAAGACCAGCACGAGATTGCCGGCCAGCCCCTGGACGGCGCTCAGCGCGGGCTCCACGAAGCGCACTGTCGCATCCGAGAAGATCAGCGTGGACAGTTCCGGCGCGTCGGCGGCGTTCAGGCCGAGCATGCCATAGACCTGCTCGATCATCTCGTTGATGCGCTGCTCGTAGAGATCCGATTTCGCGGCGAACTCCATCACGGCGCCGCGCAGCACGCCGATGGAGATGACCAGAGAGGCCAGCACGATCACGATGGATATGGCCTGCGTCAGCCAGACCGGCATGGCGGGAACGCGGTTGCGGATGGCGCGGGCGAACCCTTCCATCACCAGCCAGATGAAAACCGCCAGGGCGAACGGCGCCAGGATGGACGCGCCTTCATAAAGCACGAGGCCGATGGCCACGGCGGCGATGATCCACACGCCGCTGGTCAGGTATCCGCGTCTGACGGAGACTTCCGGTTCTCTCATTCCCAAAACCTACGGCGCGCCGCGCGCGGTGAAAAGCCGTCGCGCGCGATATCCGGCCCGGAATGACGCCCGCGGATGATACCGGCCTGCGTATGATACCGGAGTGTGAATGTCTCCGGAGCGCGACAGGCTTGCGCCCGGGCGCTGGCTTTTTGACGGGCTGGCGCTTGCGGTTGGCCGCGAGCGCATCGGGCTTGTCGGCCGCAATGGCGCGGGAAAGTCCACCCTGCTGCGGGTGATCGCAGGCGAGCTGGAGCCCGTCGCGTGCGCGGGCGGGTTTCGGCGGCGCGCTGGCCCCTGGCAAGCCGCCACCGGCGCCCGGGCCGGTTGTTCCGTTTTAACTTCGTCTGATCTAGCTATGATCGGGAAACAGACGGCCAGAACCAGCCATAATGAAACAGACGGGATATGCGGCATGACCGACAGCATCTTCATCGGCGGCGGCGGGACGGATCACGCCCAGCCCCAGACCCTGCTGCTGGCGCGCGCCAACCGCCACGGCCTTGTCGCCGGGGCCACCGGCACCGGCAAGACCGTGACGTTGCAGGTGATGGCGGAGCAGTTCTCGGCGGCGGGCGTGCCGGTGTTCTGCGCTGATGTGAAGGGCGATCTGTCCGGCGTGGCCGTGCCGGGCGATCCCGCGCACAAGATGCACGAGAAGCTTCAGGACCGCGCCATGCAGATCGGCGTGCCCGGCGGCCTCGTCTATGGCGCGGCGCCGGTCGTGTTCTGGGACCTGTTCGGAAAGAAGGGCCACCCGATCCGCGCCACCGTGTCGGAAATGGGACCGCAGCTTCTGGCTCGCCTGCTCGGCTGCAACGACACGCAGGAAGGCGTGCTGACGATCGCCTTCCAGTATGCCGACGATAACGGCCTGCTGCTGCTCGACTTCAAGGATCTGCGCACCTTGCTGGCGCATATCTCCACGATCTCGGCCGAGATTCAAAAGACCTATGGCAATGTCGCGCCCGCTTCGATCGGCGCGGTGCAGAGGGCGTTGCTGGTGCTGGAGCGGGAAGGGGCGGAGCAGTTCTTTGGCGAGCCCGCGCTGGAGCTTGCGGATTTCATGCGCGTGGCGCCGGATGGGCGCGGTTATGTGAACGTGCTGGACGCCACGACGCTGATCAATTCTCCCAAACTCTATTCCACCTTCCTGCTGTGGCTGCTGGCCGAACTGTTCGAG
>CAZJZQ010000174.1:3838-5413 GCA_964550535.1 uncultured Rhizobium sp. | reverse complement strand
CCCGACAACGGCAATCTCGACAAGGCGCGCCGCCTGCTCTGGCCGATCAAGCAGAAGTACGGCGCGAAGCTGTCATGGGCCGACCTGCTCATCCTCACCGGCAATGTGGCGATCGAGTCGATGGGCGGCCCGGTGTTCGGCTTTGGCGGCGGACGCGCGGATGTCTGGGAGCCGGAAGCCCAGGTGAACTGGGGTGCGGAGGAAGCATGGCTGGCGGATTCGAAAGCCGCCAACAGCCGTTATTCCGGCGACCGCGTTCTCCACGGCGATCTCGGCGCGGTGCAGATGGGCCTGATCTATGTGAACCCGGAAGGCCCGGACGGAAATCCCGATCCCGTGGAATCAGGCCGCGACATTCGCGAGACGTTCGGCCGGATGGCGATGAACGATGAGGAAACCGTGGCGCTGGTCGCTGGCGGACACACATTCGGCAAGGCGCACGGCGCGGGCCCGGCCAACCATGTCGGCAATGAGCCGGAAGGCGCGGACATCACCAGCCAGGGTCTTGGATGGGCCTCCACCTTTGAAAGCGGCATGGGCGGGCACGCCATCACCTCCGGCATCGAAGGTGCGTGGAAGCCCAACCCGACGACATGGGACATGGGCTATTTCGATACGCTGTTCGGCTTTGAATGGGAGCTGACGAAATCACCGGCGGGCGCGCACCAGTGGAAGCCGAAAGGCGACGCCGGCCGCAATGTCGAGGATGCGTTCGACAAGAACAAGAAACACCAGCCGATGATGACGACCGCCGATCTCGCGCTCCGGTTCGATCCGGCCTACGAGAAGATCGCACGGCGATATCACCAGAACCCGGCGGAATTCGCCGATGCGTTCGCGCGCGCGTGGTTTAAGCTGACCCACCGCGACATGGGACCGAAGCACCTCTATCGCGGCAAGCTGGTTCCGGAAGAGACGCTGATCTGGCAGGACCCGATCTCCGGCGCGCCCAGCACGATCGACGCGGACGACGCCGATGCGCTGAAGACGAAGATCCTGGCGACGGGATTGCCGGTGAAGCAGCTGGCGTCGGCGGCGTGGGCTTCGGCCTCGACCTTCCGTGGATCGGACAAACGCGGCGGCGCCAATGGCGCGCGCGTGCGCCTGGCTCCGCAGAAGGACTGGGAAGTCAACAACCCGGCCGAGCTGGCGAAGGTGATTTCCGCGCTGGAAAAAATCCAGGCCGAGTTCAATGCCGGCGCCAAAAAAGTCTCGCTGGCTGACCTGATCGTGCTGGCCGGCAATGCGGCGGTGGAGAAGGCGGCGAAGGATGGCGGTTTCAACGTGAAAGTGCCCTTCACGCCCGGCCGCGCCGACGCAACGCAGGACGAGACCGAAGTGGAATCGTTCGCCTTCCTCGAACCCAAGGCCGACGGCTTCCGCAACTATGTGCGCAAGCCGATCATGTCGGTGGAGGAGCACCTCGTTGACCGTGCACAATTGTTGAACCTGACAGGGCCGGAGATGACGGTTCTGGTGGGCGGCCTGCGCGTGCTTCAGGTCGGCGACGACAAGCTGGGCGTGTTGACATCGAAGCCGGGCGTTCTGTCGAACGACTTCTTCGTCAACCTGCTC
>CAZJZQ010000174.1:0-3828 GCA_964550535.1 uncultured Rhizobium sp. | reverse complement strand
CGAGCAGGTTGACGAAGAAGTCGTTCGACAGAACGCCCGGCTTCGATGTCAACCTGCTCGACATGGGCACGAAATGGCAGGGCGTGAACGGCAGCCAGGATGTGTTCGAGGGCACGGACCGCAAGAGCGGGGCGGCGAAGTGGACCGGCACGCGTGCGGACTTGATCTTCGGCTCGCACTCGCAACTGCGCGCGATCGCGGAAGTCTATGGCGCGGCTGACGCGAAGGAGAAGTTCGCGAAGGACTTCGTCGCCGCATGGGCCAAGGTCATGGAACTGGATCGTTTCGATTTGAAGCAGTGAGCCGCTTACGAGAAGAGGCGCGCCACACCATATGAACCAGACAGGACGCTGCGCGTTCTGCCTGTATCCGGCTTCGGCGGCTGGTTTCCCCCCGACAGCCGCTGTCACGGTCTCTCTGCGGAGAGGTTTGGAGAGGACTCGCCCCGGACCCACAAGAGGTTCGGGGCTTTTCTTTCCGCTTACGCAGCGGCGCGGCGTGGCGTGCGCGACGCACCCGCACATGCGGGGCTAAGAGGGCGAGACGTTTCTACAGGACGCAAAAGGCGTCCGGCGCGCTCCCTCCCTACCCCTGAGTGAACCAGAACCGAAACGCCTCCGCGCCTTGAAAACCCGGTGTATTTTTGTGCCGGACAGCACATAAGTTACGTAAGGGACATCAGGTCGCAGCCGTTTTTGTGGAATCATTCTAATTCTCTCTTGCGGTGCAGCATCGGCATCGTTAGGTCACCCGCATCGGCGCACGGCAAAGGCCTGCGCCAGCCCGTTTTGGCAAACCAGGAGTGACCATGATCGGCGTCGGACAGAAACTTCCCGCTTTCGAAATCACCGGCGTGAAGCCGGGCTTCATGAACCACGAAGAGAACGGCGCCTCGGCCTTTGAAGCGCTGAACCAGGACTCCTTTGAAGGCAAGTGGAAGGTCATCTTCTTCTACCCGAAGGACTTCACCTTCGTGTGCCCGACCGAGATCGCCGAATTCGCCCGCCTCGGCGCCGACTTCGCTGACCGCGACGCCGTCGTGCTCGGCGGTTCGACCGACAACGAGTTCGTGAAGCTGGCCTGGCGCCGCGATCACAAGGACCTCGCCAAACTCCCGATCTGGCAGTTCGCCGACACCAACGGCTCGCTGACCGATGGTCTGGGCGTGCGCGATGCGTCGGGCGTGGCCCTGCGTGCGACCTATGTGGTCGACCCGCACAACGTCGTGCAGCACGTCTATGTCACGAACCTCAACGTCGGCCGCGCGCCGGCCGACACGCTGCGCGTTCTCGACGCGCTGCAAACCGATGAACTCTGCCCCTGCAACCGTGCGGTGGGCGGCGAGACGCTGAAGGCCGCGTAACCATCCGCGCCTTCGATTGACCCGATGAAGAAAGCCTCTCGCACCGCACTTCGAGGACGGGCGGGAGGCTTTCGCATTTCTGATACGAGAAAAAGACGATGAACCTTGAAACGCTGAAAGCCGCCCTGCCCGACTACGCCAAGGACCTCAAGCTGAACCTCGGCACGCTGTCGAACGAGACATCGCTGAGCGACCAGCAGAAGTGGGGCACGTTCCTCGCCTGCGCGTTCGCCGTGGGCGAGCCGCAGACGATCCGCGCGCTGGTTGGCGAGGCGGAAGGCAAGCTGTCTCCGGAAGCCGTGAAGGCTGCAAAGGCTGCGGCGGCGATCATGGGAATGAACAACGTCTATTACCGGTTCACCCACCTCGTTCACAACGAAACCTATCGCACGACGCCCGCGAAACTCCGCATGCAGGTGATCGGCGCGCCCGGCGTCGAAAAGGGCGATTTTGAATTGTGGTGCATGGCCGTGTCGGCGGTGAATGGCTGCGGCATGTGCATGGACAGCCACGAAGGCGTGCTGCGCGAAGCCAGCTTCACGACCGAACAGATCCAGGCCTCGGTACGCATCGGCGCGGTGGTGAACGCCGTGTCCCGCACGCTGGCGGCCGAAGCGGCGTTGGCGTAGGGCGTCTGATGCCCGCCGGCGTCCCCTCCCCCGAACGGGGGAGGCGCAACGCTGGAGGTGTTTCAACAGCAACGAACCGGGTGGGGGACAAGCCTCACCATGAACCACGGGTGGTCCCCCCACCTGTCCTCCCCCGCTCGGGGGAGGAACTCCGTTGCGTCTTTCCGGCAAAACGCTGTCAGCGCACCGTTCGCCAAGCTTACGCTTCTAGGACCGCGCCTTGTCGCCCACGGCGGCGCGCATGGCGTCTTCGCGGGCTTTGAGGTCGTCGGTGTAGGCTTCGCCAAAGTCGGCGGCTTCGTAGAAGGGGCGGATTTCGATTTCGCTGTCGGAGACCATCGGGTTGGGGCATTTCTTCACCCACTCCACCGCGTGCTCGATGGAGTCGACCTGCCAGACCCAATAGCCGGCGATCAGTTCCTTTGTCTCTGCGAAAGGGCCGTCCATGACGGTGCGGCTGGCGCCCGAGAAGCGGACGCGCTTGCCCTTCGCGCTGGGCTGAAGGCCGTCGCCGTCGAGCATGACGCCCGCCTTCACGAGCTGTTCGTTGAACGCGGTCATCGCGCCGATCATCTCTTCGCCGGGCAGTTCGCCGGCTTCGCTTTCGGGGGTGGCTTTCACGATCACCATAACGCGCATGGGTGGTCTCCCTGTCTGTTCCTGTCCGCCGGCCCATCCAGCTTGTGCGCCAAGGCCGGGCTGTGCATCGAGGAACGTCGCAGGTCAGGCGCATCCGACAAATAGGCGAAGTTTTTTCGTCCTACCCGATCAGGGGCTCCATACGCCACAACTCGAACCAGGAGCAGCCGCTGAACGGAATGGTTCCGGTGTAGCGGTCACCCGCCGGACTGACGCGGCCATGCAGGTCCACCATGGCGTAGCCGTCCGGCAGGCGGACCCAGCGCAGGCCCTTCAGTATCGCTTCGCGCTTCGCCGGGTTCCAGGCGCCGGACATGGCGTAGGCGCCCTCCGGCACCTCCGGATTCTCGGGCAGCGGGCCGAAACGAAAGGTGGCGGCAAGCCCTCCGGACTTGGTGAGGCCCACCGTGAGATCGAGGCTGGTCACCCCCTGCGCGCAAACATACTTGCCCCGCCACTCCCCCACGATATCCGGCGGCGCAGCGTGTGCGGCCGCGGCGGTGAAGATGGCGATGAGAAAGAAGATGATGGCGCGCATGTTGGGTCCCCTGCCGTGGTGTGGCGACAGGGCGCCGGACGGTCAAGGAGTTGGGCGCAGTTGTACTGCCTGAACACTTGTGAGCGCCGAAGCCCGCATGGGTCCGGGAGGGCTGGGCCGCCCCCTCCCCGCCCAACCGTTAAGCGGATGTCAGGCCTGAGTTGAGGTTCGTGCGCTTTACCAGGGGGGTGGGCGCGCCTAAGTGGCCAGCATTGTCCAGTACGAGTGGGTGGCCCCTTGACCCTCGAGTCCGATCTTTCAGCCTATGCGGAGCGGTTCCGCGCGCGTCCGGCGCGCCGGAAGCCCCTGCCTCCGCAGCTGCAACGGCTTGAAGCGGAAAGTATTTTCATCATGCGGGAGGTCGCGGCCGGGTTCGAGGACCCGGTGATGCTGTACTCCATCGGCAAGGATTCCAGCGTCATGCTGCACCTGGCCATGAAGGCGTTCTGGCCCTCGCGCCCGCCGTTTCCGTTCCTGCACGTCGATACGACGTGGAAATTCCGGGAAATGATCGCCTTCCGCGACCTTATTACCAGCAAGCTGGGGATCGACCTCCTGGTCCACATCAATGAGGACGGGGTGAAGCGCGGGATCGGCCCCTATGCCTCCGGCTCCAACCTGCACACTCAGGTGATGAAAACCGAGGGCCTGCGGCAGGC
>CAZJZQ010000173.1:2056-5413 GCA_964550535.1 uncultured Rhizobium sp. | reverse complement strand
GCAGGCGGGAAAAGATGTCGTAGGCGCGCTCGCCCCGGCTGGTCTGTTCGACGACCATGGGCACCAGATTCATCATGGTCGTGTACGGGTCGGCCATATTTCACTTTTCCGCTGCCGCCCCCGTCAGCCGGGGGCCAGAGACTCAATTGCAATCGCTGGCGACTATATCCGCACGCCCCACGCCCGGCGCAAGGGCCGTGGGGTTAATGGGAAGTGGGTATCATGCGCCTCGCAGCCGGCCCACCCGGCGCCAGCTCGTCACTTTTCCACGCTTGCAAGCGTTGAGGCGCAGCCCCCCGGACAATCGCTTCGCGATTTCCGGAGGCTGCGCCTGCTGGTTTTGCAGAGGCCCCAAACGGGGAAAGCCCGCGACTTACTCGTCGCTGATCTCTTTCATCAGCTCTTCGCGCGTCACCTTTGTCTCGGTGACCTGCGCCAGACCGAGGATGTGATCGACGACCTTCTCCTCGTAGATCGGCGCGCGCAGCTGAGCCAGGGCGGCCTGGTTCTTCTGGTAGAACTCGATCACCTGACGCTCCTGGCCCGGATAGCGCGAAGCTTCCTGGCGCAGCGCCCCGATCACTTCCTCGTTCGTGATCTGCACATCGGCGCGGCGGCCGATCTCGGCCAGCACCAGACCGAGGCGCACGCGACGCTCCGCGATCTTGCGGTACTCGGCGCGCAGTTCCTCATCCGACTTGCCCTTGTCCTCTTCGGACAGGCGACCAGCGGTCTTCTCCTGCTCAAGCTGAGCCCAGATCTGGTTGAACTCGGCGTCAACCATCAGTTGCGGCAGGTCGAACGAATGGCGCTCGTCCAGCGCGTCCAGCAGAACGCGTTTCACCTGCTGGCGAGAAGCGGCTTTCAGCTCGCCGTCAAGCTGGCCCTTCACCGCATCACGCAGCGCGTTGAGGCCTTCAAAGCCCAGCGACTTGGCGAACTCGTCATTGGCCTCCGGCGTCTTCGGAGCCTTCACTTCCTTCACGACCGTCTCAAACACGGCGGGTTTCCCCTTCAGCGTGTCGACCGGATAATCCTCGGGGAAGCTCACTTCCACATTCACTTCGTCGCCGGTCTTGGCGCCGATCAGCTGGTCTTCGAAGCCGGGGATAAAGCGACCGTCGCCCAGAACCAGCGTCGTGGCTTCGCCCGAACCGCCGTCGAACGCTTCACCGTCGATCTTGCCCACGAAGTCGATAACCACCGCATCGCCCTTCTCGGCGGCGGCGCCGTCTTCACGCGCCTCGAACGAGCGGTTGCCCTCGGTGATGCGACCCAGCGCTTCGGTGATCTCTTCGTCGGTGGGCTCCGCCACCTTGCGCTCGACCGAGATGGCCGAAACGTCGGCCGGCTCGAACTCCGGCATGATTTCCAGGACCATCGAGTAATCGAGGTCGGCCTCGCCGGCGATCAGCTTCTCCTGGTCGGAATCCAGCTTGATCGAGGGACGCGTGGCGGGGCGCAGCGCTTTGTCGGCCAGCGCCTTGTCGGAAGTTTCCTGCACCACATCGTTCACGATGTCGGCCATGATCGACTTGCCGTACATCTTCCTGATGTGGGCGGCCGGCACCTTGCCGGGGCGGAAGCCCTTCAGCTGCACCTGCGGACGGATTTCCTCCAGCTTGGCGCTCAGCTTGGCCGCAAGCTCGCCCTTCGGGACAGAAACGCGGAACTCCCGCGAAAGACCTTCCGATTTCGTCTCGGTGACGTTCATATCGGGAACCCCGAAAAATACTGCAAATGGCTGATACCCCGCAGCCTTGGGCTGCAGGGCGAAGGCGGCTTATTGCACAGGGTATTCAGGCTGTCCATGAGCCTTGCCGAAGTGGAGAATCCCCCGCCCGCCAAGAACTTATCCACAGACCTCAGAGAGTGTTTTCCCCTCCCGCGAAAGGCGAGAAAGACTAAAGGGGCCGGGCGCACCTCGCCCGGTTAACCGCCTCCAGGCGGTGGTGCGGATGAAGGGACTCGAACCCCCACGCCTTGCGGCGCTGGAACCTAAATCCAGTGCGTCTACCAATTCCGCCACATCCGCGAGGCAGTGGGCCGGTAAACCCCACCTGCCGCCCGGCGGCAAGCCCTCAAAGTTTCCGCTTCCCGCTCCCCCCCTATAATCTGCCGCAACAAAGCGTTGGGGTGCGTGGGTCAGCCCGGATACAGCGCCCTGATCGTCTCGCGCAGCGATGCGTCAAGGTCTTCCGCCGTCATTCCCGGCCCGGCGCGCAGACCCGCATCGCCGTGCATCCACGCGCCCGCGCACGCGGCATCGAATGGTGAAAGTCCTTGCGCGACAAGGCCGCCAATGATCCCCGCCAGCACATCGCCCGACCCCGCCGTCGCCAGGAACGACGTCGAACGCGTGTTGACCGCCGCACGCCCGTCCGGCGCCGCGATCACTGTGTCCGGCCCCTTCAGCGCCACCACCGCGCCCGCCTGCTCCGCAGCCGCTCGCGCCGCCTCGACACGCGAACCCGCCGCCTCCAACACGCCGGGGAACAGCCGCGCAAACTCCCCCGCATGCGGCGTCAGCACCGCGCCCGCGCCCAGCAGACCGCGCAATACATGCGCCTCGCCCGCGAACACCGACAGCGCATCCGCATCCAGCACCAGCCGCCGCCTCGCCTGCGCCAGCGCCTCGACATTCGCGCGCGTCGCTGGCGTCACGCCCGCCGCCGGACCAATCACCACGGCGTCCGCCTGCGCGCACAACGCCGCCATGGCCTCTGCATCCGCAAAGCTCGCCGTCATCACCGCTGTCACCGAAGACGCCGCCACCATCAGCGCAGACGGCGGACAAGCCAGCGTGACCACGCCCGCGCCGGACCTCAGCCCCGCCTGCGCCGCCAGCCGCGCGGCGCCCGTGCTGGCCATGCCCCCGCTGACGACGACCAGCCGTCCCCGCGCATGCTTATGCGCGTTCGCTTCCGGCCACTTCAGCGCGCCGGCCCACAGCGCCGGGCCATTCTCCATCAAACGCCCGCCGCCAACGTCCTCCACGAACGCGCCAAACCCGATTTCGGCCACCACCACCTCGCCGCACAACGAAGCGGCAGGCTGCAAGACATGCGCGGGCTTCTTCGCGCCAAACGTCACCGTCACATCCGCACGCACCGCCACGCCGTCGATAGCGCCACGATCGCCGTTCACGCCAGAGGGAACATCGATCACCACCACCCGCGCACCGCTCGTATTCACCTGCTCCGCCGCAAATGCGGCCTCGCCAGAGAGGGCGCGCGTCGGCCCCGCGCCAAACAGCCCGTCCAGCACCACGTCGCCCGCATCCAACCGCAGATCCTCCAGCGGCGAATGCACTCCGCTCCAGTCCTTCACCGCCGCCGCGCCCTCCGCCGTGCGCGC
>CAZJZQ010000173.1:0-2046 GCA_964550535.1 uncultured Rhizobium sp. | reverse complement strand
GGGCCGCGCGCACGGCGGAGGGCGCGGCCCCCGGCGCCAGTTCATGCAGCACCACCTCGCGACCCAACTCCGCCAACCGGCGCGCCGCAACGAAAGCGTCGCCTCCATTATTTCCCGGCCCGGCCAGCACGACGACCCGGCCCGAGGCAAACCGCTGATGCAGCACCTCCGCGCAAGCCTCTCCCGCCCGCCGCATCAACGCATCCATCGACACGCCCGCATCCACCGCTCGCCGCTCGCAGCTCCGGACTTCGTCGCAGGTGAGGATGGCGCCGGTCATCATCACCTACGTCACTGCCGTGGCCGCTTCGGAACCCAGCTCCGTCACGATCAGGCGGTCGCCCCGGCGGACCAGTTTGGTGATCGAGCAATGTCCCGGCTTGAACACCACCACGCGGTCGTCGCCGCACAGCAACCCAACCACGGCGTTGATGGCGATGAAGTGCGAGAAGACCGCGCTGTCGTCCGCGCAACGCTCGACCGCCGCGAGCACGCTGCGCCGCCACCGGTCCAACTCTTCGCCCGCTTCCGGCCACGTGCCCTGCATCATGCCCTTCAGCCAGACCGGACGGTCAGCTGTTCCAACCGGCGTACGGATCTCGCCAATGCCGGGTTCGATCCGGGCGTGCGTCTCCAGCAACTTCTCGAAAGGCCGCCCCGTCTCCCGGCACCGGGCGAGGGGGGAGACCACCGCCCGTTTGGCGCCCGCCTCGGCCAGGATCCCGCCCGTCCGTTCCGCCTGCGAAACGCCCAAAGGGCTCAATCCGGGGTCTGGATGGGCACCCCAGCTGGCCGCTGGCTCGCCATGGCGGATGAGGTAGATCATGGCCCAAAGCTCCAGATTCCCACGGCACGGCGGGGTATTTTCCCTAACAGCAGGCAGCGGCGCCCGCAAACCCGCCGGCGCCCGCCCACAAATCGGGCACCGACGCCCAATAATGAGGCGCCCGCGCTCCTCCCACAGACCTTTCTGCCCCGCCACCTACTCCCGCCCGCAGCGATCGCGCATAGAGGCGAGCGTTACGCCAGACGCCTCCCCAGAAACCGCACGGGTCGGGACATGAAAAAGATCGAAGCCATCATCAAGCCGTTCAAACTCGACGAAGTGAAGGAGGCCCTTCATTCTGTCGGCCTCCAGGGCATGACCGTGCTCGAAGCCAAGGGCTTCGGCCGCCAGCGCGGCCACACCGAGCTTTATCGCGGCGCCGAGTACGTCGTGGATTTCCTGCCCAAGCTGAAGATCGAGGTCGTCTGCTCTGACGCCCAGCTCGAAGCCGCCCTGGCCGCGATCACGAAGGCCGCCCAGACTGGCAAGATCGGCGACGGGAAGATATTCGTCTCTGAAATCTCGGAAGTCATCCGTATCCGCACGGGTGAGTCCGGCGATCAGGCGATCTGACAGACTACCTCACTCAACCACAATGCAGCTTGTCCGGCCCCGGGGGGCCGGGTGAAACGTAAGGGAGACACGACGTGTCGGACGAAATCTTCAAGATCATCAAGGAAAAGGACGTCCAGTACGTCGACCTGCGTTTCACGGATGTACGTGGCAAGCTCCAGCACGTCACCTTCGACCTCTCGATGATCGACGAGTCGCTCTTCAAGGACGGCACCATGTTCGACGGTTCGTCGATCGCCGGCTGGAAGGCGATCAACGAGTCCGACATGGTGCTTCTGCCGGACGTGTCGTCCGCCCGCATTGATCCCTTCTTCCAGCAGACCACGCTGGCCATCATGTGCGACATTCTCAACCCGAATGACGCGACACCCTACAACCGCGATCCGCGCACGATGGCGAAGAAGGCCGAGGCCTATCTGAAAAAAACAGGCATCGGCGACACCGCCTATTTCGGCCCCGAAGCCGAATTCTTCATATTCGACGATGTGCGCTGGAGCACCGAGCCAAACAACACCGGCTACCAATTCGACGATCCGGAACTGCCCTACAACACGAACCGCGCCTATGAAGGCGGCAACAAGGGCCACCGTCCGGGGCCGAAAGGCGGCTACTTCCCGGTTCCTCCGATCGACTCGCTGCAGGACATG
>CAZJZQ010000172.1:0-5471 GCA_964550535.1 uncultured Rhizobium sp. | reverse complement strand
TCATCCACCTCGCCTGCGCAATGCAATGGGAGACATGAATGTCGATTCGTCCTAACCCTTCGGCTGCGGGACCACGCGCAGATAGGGTTTTGGCGCGGTCCAGCCTTCGGGATATTGCCTCTTCGCATCCTCGTCCGACACCGAGCCCGCGATGATGACGTCGTCGCCGCTGCGCCAGTTGGCGGGCGTCGCGACCTTGTACTTCGCGGTCAGTTGCAGGCTGTCGATCAGGCGCAGCACCTCCGCGAAATCGCGGCCCGAAGTCATCGGATAGGCCAGCATCGCCTTGATGCCCTTGTCGGGGCCGATGACATAGACCACGCGCACCGTGGCGTTGTTGGCGGCGGTGCGGCCCGTGGCCGTGTCGCTCGCATCCGCCGGAAGCATGTCGTACAGCTTGGAGACCTTCAGCTCGGGGTCTGCGATCAGCGGATAAGACGGCAGAAAGCCCGTCACCTCCTTGATGTCCGGCAGCCAGCGCGTGTGGTCCGCCACCGGGTCCACGGACAGGCCGACCAGCTTCACATTACGCTTCGCGAACTCCGGCTCCAGCTGGGCCAGCGAGCCCAGCTCGGTCGTGCAGACGGGTGTGAAATCCTTAGGGTGCGAGAATAACAGGCCCCAGCTATCGCCCAGATAGGCGTGCAGGCTGAGCGCTCCCTGCGTGGTTTCGGCGGTGAAATCGGGCGCCTTGTCGCCAATCCTGAACGGCATGGGGTGTCTCCCTGTCTGACTGGTTGAAGTCTGACTGTCGAAGTCTGGCTGCCGGGCGGAACCTAAACCCCGATTGTGGCGAAAGCTGTCAGAAGGGATCAACGTCGCGTGGCGCCCGTCCAAACCGGGTTCCACCGGCCCGTGACACGGACGGCGGCGAGGGCTAGGTAGCGGGACAAAGGAACGCGCCATGCCCAAGTCCGTCGTCACCGGGGTTTATCCCGCCACCCGCCTGCGCCGCCTGCGTCAGCACGACTGGAGCCGCCGTCTTGTGCGCGAGACGAAACCTTCGCCGGACGATCTGGTGTGGGGCCTGATCGTGCATGACGGCAAGGAGCCGCGCGTGCCGGTGAAATCCATGCCGGGGGTGGACCGTCTGAATGTGGACGAGGCGGCCAAGGCCGCCGTGCGGGCCCGCGAGCTGGGCATCCCGGCGCTTGCGATCTTTCCTCATATCGATGGCGCCCGGAAGAATGAGAGCGGCGACGAAGCGCTGAACCCGGACGGTCTGATTCCCACCGTGATCCAGGCGATCAAGGCGGCGGCGCCCGAAGTCGGCGTCGCCTGCGACGTGGCGCTGGACCCCTTTACCAGCCATGGCCATGACGGCCTGCTGGATGATGACGGCTATGTCCTGAATGACGAAACGGTCGCGATGCTGGTTGAGCAATCGCTGGTGCAGGCGCGGGCGGGCGCGGACATTGTCGCCCCTTCCGACATGATGGACGGCCGCATCGGCGCGATCCGCGATGCGCTGGACGAGGAGGGCTTCGAGAATGTGATGATCCTGTCCTACGCCGCCAAGTATGCGTCGGCCTTTTACGGCCCCTACCGCGATGCGGTGGGCACGGCGTCGGTGCTAAAGGGCGACAAGAAGACCTACCAGATGGATTTCGGAAACACCGAGGAAGCCCTGCGCGAAGTCGCGATGGACATCCAGGAAGGCGCCGACATGGTTATGGTGAAGCCGGGGCTTCCCTATCTGGACATCGTGCAGCGCGTGTCAGCCGAGTTCGCGCTTCCCACGCTGGTCTTCCAGATTTCCGGCGAATACGCGCAGATCAAGGCCGCGGGGGCGCAGGGCTGGCTGGACGAGGACAAGGCGATCATCGAGACGCTGTCGGCATTCAAACGGGCCGGGGCATCGGGCGTAATCACCTATTTCGCTGAACGGGCCGCGCAGCTTTTCGGCAAATAACCTAGTGAAGCAGCGGCGCTGCGGGCGCGCGTTCGATACCGGCTTTCAGGCGCATGTGGCGGGCGTGGAGCTTCCACATCAGGTTTTCCAGCACCTGCAAGCGCGCCTCCGCCGCCTCGGTGTCCCATCCCCGGGCCTGGTATTCGGATATTACCCGGATGGCGCGGCCAACGTGTTCGGCCAGCATGCTCACCTGAACCCGGAGGGTCACCATCTGGTCGTCGTCTTCGTGGTCGGTCATCGGCATGGCCTTTCCTGTTGCCCCACGAAGACGTCCCGGAGCAGATACGCGGGGAAAGACGAAGGGTTTCATGGCCGGGTCTGCGGATCGTCCTTCACAAAGCGCGCACGGAGCCAGCGCGCCACGATAACCGCCGCCGCCACGCCCGCCGCGTCGGCCAGAAAATCCAGCAGCGAGCCCGACCGGCCCTGTCCGCCCAGCTCCTGCACCACCTCGATACCGGCTCCCAGCGCCAGCATGTGCGCTGCCCAGAACCACAGATAACGCCCCGGCAGGATCAGCGCCGCAGGCCCCGTCAGGCAGCCGAACGCGATGAAGTGATAGAGCTTGTCCTGAAAGGGGAAGGCCGGCGGCGGGCCCGGCTCGGGCGCGATGAGCAGCCAGGCGGCAAGCGCCATGGCCAGGCCGGAACCGGCGCCAAGAATTATCCACAGCCCCATCGTCGAAGGCGCAAGCGGCTTTGGCGCGCTGTCCATGGCTCGATCCCTCATGTCCCGCGAATCGCTTGCGGCGCCCCTGACCATGGCGTGCAGCGAATTGGCGACCGCCTCAATGAAAAGACACTCGACAGTGGACGATCCGTGGCGTTAATCGGCTTCATTCTCGCGGGAGCGAAACGTCCATGGGCCCCTCCGGGTCACGCGTCACGATACGCGCCGCCAGGCTCTCTGACGCTGGCGACATCGAACAGATGGAACTTGTCTGCTTCGACGGCGACAGGCTTTCCCGCCGCAGTCTTTTCCATCATCTGCAATCGTCCACCGCAGACGTGCTGATCGCGATGTTGGGCGGCCGTATCGCGGGCTACGCCATGGTGTTCTACCGCAGCACCTCGCGCACGGCGCGGCTGTACTCGATCGCCACCGCGCCGGAAGCGCGGGGCAAGGGTGTCGCCGCCACGCTGATGACCGCCGCCGAACGGGCGGCGCGCAACCGGGGGTGCGTAGCGCTGCGCCTGGAAGTCCGGGAGGACAATGCCGGGGCCATCGCCCTCTATCGCCGCCTTGGCTACGAACAGTTCGGCCGTCACGAAGACTATTATTTCGATGGAGCCCCGGCGCTGCGCCTCCAGCGTTCGCTGGCCCGCGATGAAACACGTTCGCGGGCTCGCGCGGCATGAGAGACTGGATTCTGATCGCCGACGACCTGCGCGACCTCGCCCAATTGGGCGCGCCGTTCCGCATGATGACGACACGGGACTATGTCCTGCAACCGAAGCTGCTGTCCGGCTCGCGGCCGAAGATCATCAACCTCGCCCGCAACTATAACTACCAGACGGACGGGTATTACGCCTCGCTGCTCGCCGAGGCGCGCGGGCATCGCGTGGTGCCGACCGTCGAGACGATGCTGGAGCTTTACCAGCGCGAGGGATCGGAACAGGCGTTGCCCGATCTGGAAGAAGCGTTGAACAAGGACAGGGTGCGGGCGGGCGACAACACGGCCGTGCCGGAAAAGCTGCTGGTCTGCTTCGGCGAAACCCAGGACGAGCGCTTCCGCCGCTTTGGCCGCTTGCTGTTCGACTGGTATCGCGCGCCGGTGCTGCTGGTCACGACGATGATGAACGGCAAGGCGCCGGCGGTGGAGATCAAGCGCATCAAGCTCCAGCCCTTCACCAATCTGAAGGGCGACGAGCTGAGATTCTTCACCGACAGCCTCACCAACTATACGGGCCGCGTGTGGAAATCGCCCAAGGCGCGGATCATCGCCAAGCACTCCATCGCAGTGCTGTACGACCCCAACGAACAGTTGCCGCCCTCCAGCGTCGAGACGCTGGAATACTGGGCGCGGCTGGCCGAAAAAGACGGCGTCGAGATCGAGCCGATCACCAAGAAGGATCTGGCGCGCCTCGCCGAGTTCGACGCGCTGATGATCCGCGAGACGACCTCGATCACCAACCACACCTATCGCTTCGCCCGCCGCGCGTGGGCCGAGGGCATGCCGGTCATCGACGATCCCGTGTCGATGATGCGCTGCACGAACAAGGTCTATCTGTGGGAGCGGCTGACAGGCGCGGGCCTGCCTTCGCCGGACACGGTGATCGTGCAGGACAAGACCAATCTGGAGGACGTCGCTGACCGTCTGGGCTTCCCGGTCGTGTTGAAGATTCCTGACGGTTCGTTCTCGCGCGGCATCAAGAAGGCCGGGGACATGACGGAGCTGAAAAGCATCGTCGACGCCTTCCTTGAGGACTCCGACCTCGTCATCGCGCAGAAGTTCATTCCCACGGAATTCGACTGGCGCGTCGGCGTGCTCGACAAGCGGCCGCTATTCGTCTGCCAGTACAAGATGGCGCGCGGCCACTGGCAGATCATCAAGCATCGCGAGGGGGACAAGGACCCGCTGGAAGGCGGACACCGCGCGATCGCTGTCGCCGAAGCCCCGGCCGACGTTGTCGATGTCGGCGTGCGCGCGGCCAACCTGATCGGCGACGGCTTCTATGGCGTCGATATCAAGCCGGGTCCCGATGGCCCGGTGGTGATCGAGATCAATGACAACCCCAATCTCGACCACGGCGTCGAGGACGGCGCCGACAAGACCGCCGTGTGGTCCCGCCTGACCGAATGGTTCGTCAGCCGCCTGAACGCCTGATTTCCCTCAGATATGGCGCGGAGCGGGGCCTCGCAATCAGGCGGGCCATCGACCGCGCTATCCGTGGACCGTGCGCCCCCTGCGATGCGCCGTTGGTGAGGCCCCAGCGCGTGGCAATTTCACCGAATACCTCAACACCCCGCTAACCTCCCGGGCGCAGCATTATCCCGGCGCGGGGCGCGCAAGACGCCTCCGGCCGGGAGATGACGCCATGCCCATGACGATCTCAACCCACGCCCGCCGGGCCACCGAGCATTTCGAGCCGGAACCCGTGCTCGATACGCAGACGCAGCGCCAGATGCGTGGCCACCTCGAACAGATCGACTTCGCCGCCTTCGCCGCGAACCAGGAATTGCTGGCCCGCACCATCGGCAACATGGAGTTGGAGCGTTTCCAGCGCCTCGCCGTCGCGGCGGCTCATGCGCGGGCGCGATGGGTCGCGGCTGCGCTGGAGACCGCGGACAGGCTGGAGGCGCCGACACCTGTTGAGGCGGCGCGTCTGGCGGCGCTACGGTCGGCGTATGAGGAACTGAGCCATGCTTACGATGCGCTGCGGCGGATGGTTGAGCGTGGATATATCGCCTACAGGGCCAAGGCTGCGGAGACGTAGCATTTCGCGGCGCGGCTGGTGGACGTGATCTCTCCTTCGCACGGGTTTGAGCCCTGCGGGATGTTGCCATGTTTTAGCTCCGGGCATGAGGGAGCGGGGCGCGCAATGCGCTGTAGGCG